>UNSM01000001.1 GCA_900555425.1 Candidatus Saccharimonadota bacterium
GGTGATTATTCGAACCCCAATGGGTGTGATTGTCGATTCTGGTGACTGGCGATTCGAGGAAAGTCCAGTTGACGGTCAGAAGTTTGACCTTGAGCGACTTACGGAAGTGGCTTCAAAAGAAGGCATTTTGATGTTTATGAACGAGTCGACTAACTGTGAGTCGGCCGGCACACACACGCATACGGAGTTTGATATTCAGTATTCCATCGGTCAGGTGATGGACAAGTTTAGCAATAGTCGAGTGATTTTAAGTTGTTTCTCATCGCAGGTGCATCGCTTGCAATTAATTCTGGAAGAGGCTCATAAGCACGGACGTAAGGTGGCGTTTGCTGGATTCTCGATGATTCAAAACCTGGAAGTGGCGTTGCGTTCGGGAACGATTAAGATTCCTAAAGACACCATTATGAAGATGGAAGATATTGTTAAATTACCAGATAGCCAAATTGCCGTAGTTTGTACTGGCTCGCAGGGTGAATTTAACGCCGTCTTAAATCGCATGGCGACGGGCGCTCATAAATATATGAAAATTAAGGGTTCGGATGTTGTGGTGTTTAGCTCAAATCCAATTCCTGGCAATGAAAAAAGCGTGGTGCGAACGGTTGATGGTCTGATGCGCGAAGGTTCTGACGTTATTCAGAACGGTAAAACTCACCTGACGGGAATCGGTCCTCTGCACTTGTCGGGTCACGGCTATTATGACGATCATGTCAAGTTGATTAACGCGCTTAATCCGACTTATTACATGCCAATTCACGGTGAATTCCATATGTTGGTGCATAATGCCAGGTTGGCAGAAAAAGAATGCGGAATTCCTCGTAAGAATATTTTTGTGTGTGATGCTGGAGATATTATTGAAATTGATATTGAAAGACAAGCAAAGAAGGCTGGGCGAATTCATGTTGGCGGTGTGATGTATGATGACACTGGCGCGATTGTTTCTGAGGTTGTGCTGAAAGACCGCATTCACATGTCGCAAGAGGGAATGTTTGTTGTGGTGCTGACGGTGCAGCGTGGTACGGGCCGATTATTGACTAGCCCAGACATTATTTCTCGCGGATTTATTTACTTGCGCGACTCTGAAGAATTGATGAATATGATTCGCCAATACTTGAAGCAAAAAGCGGCACGTAGTTTTTCTGGCAAATATGATTTGGACGTGATCAAAAAAGAAATTAAAGATGAGATTACGCATATATTGTACGATCAGACTCGCCGAACACCAATTGTTATTCCAGTGATTAATGAAGTTGGTGGCTTGAAGTCTGTAAAGTCGGAAGCTACGCCAACGCATTCTGCCGTGAAATCGCCAGCGCGCGGTAAGAGACCCGCCTCGGGTGAGTCAAAAATGGCTCTTCCAACTGCGCCGCGTCGTCGTTTTCCTCAACGCCAAGTACCAGATACTGAAGCAAACGACACAAAAGCCAGAGAGCGACAGAATACTCGCCCGTACTAGGGTTTTGGATTGATTTTACTGGTAAATTATGCTATAATACTAAGCGTAGTAAATTGATTTTTACATCTGTTAATAAGTATAAAATCAGTGTATAATAAAAACGATTATGGCAAAAAAACGAAAGAGCACGAAAAAATCCGCACCAGCCAAGCCGCAGCATAGTTTGCCGGCGGGTTTTTGGTCACAAGTTGGCGCGGTGATGCTTATTCTTTTGTCGCTACTACTCGTCGTGTCGTGGTTTGGCGTCGGTGGTCCAGTTTTGCAGTGGATTGATATGGCGACCGTAAAAACTATTGGTTACACCGCGTACGCCTTGCCGATATTGCTGATTTATTTGGCGGTTGAGACTTTCCGAGCAGAAGAGAATCAATTGCCTGCAGTGGTGAAATTTGCGGCAATTCTGGAAATTGTGTGGTTTTCTGGATTATTTGGGTTAATGAAGACGGCTTCGCATCCGAATTCTGGTGGATTTGTGGGCGATATATTGAACACGGCTACCCTGAAAATGGTAGATTCGGCAATTGCTGTGATTATTTATCTAGTTTTGGCATTTATAACGGTTCTATTTATTACTCAAACGTCACCGTTTACGGTTTTCAGTAAACTTTGGGAGATGATTAAGAGCAATACCAAGGAGGACGATAATAATCGTTCTGTTATGAAGAAGGCGTCAATTGCTCAGCCGACGGAAGAAGAGAAAAAGACTGACCTGGGAGAAATTAAGCTAAACGCTGGTGTGCCAATAATTGATACAGCCAAAGAGAAAAAGAGCTTATTAAAGAAAGTAGAGAAGCCAGAGAAGGTCAATGAAGAGCAGGCTTTGGTGGCGACTCGTGATCCAAATTGGGAAGCGCCAAGCTTAGACCTATTAGAGAAGAACGAAAGCGGTGCTGATGCTGGAGATACGCGCCAGAACGCCCAAATAATTCACGATACGTTGGCTGAATTTAATATTGAGGCGGCGATGGGCGACATTAATGTTGGTCCAAAAGTTACGCAATACACCCTAAGACCACCAAGTGGGGTTAAATTGACGCGAATTACGGCGCTGGAAACTAACATTGCGCTTAATTTGGCAGCACAAAGTTTAAGGATTGAGGCGCCGATTCCTGGTCAGCGAGCGGTTGGTATTGAGGTGCCTAACCGTAAGGCTGCCGAGGTGCGGCTGCGAAGTACGTTGTCGTCAAAACAGTGGGCTGCTGCTCGTGATCCTTTGAGTTTTGGAATTGGTAAAGATATATCCGGTCAAGTTGTTGTAGGCGAACTGGGAAAGATGCCGCATTTGTTGATTGCTGGACAAACGGGTTCTGGTAAGTCTGTGATGATTAATACTTTGCTGTGTAGCTTGCTATATCGCAATAGTCCGAGTGATATGAAGTTGATTTTGGTTGACCCGAAGCAAGTTGAAATGGCGCCATATGCTGATATTCCGCACCTTCTTACGCCAGTTATTAATGAACCAGAGAAGACCATTTCAGCTTTGAAGTGGGCGGTGAATGAGATGGAGCGACGCTACAAATTGTTGGCGGGCGAGAAAATCCGTAATATTAAGGAATACAACAAGAGGCTGCAATCGCGCGCTAAGAAGATTGCGATTGCTGATGAAAATGGCAATGTTCAGGAGCATGAAGATGGATCGATGCCGTATATCGTGATTGTGGTGGATGAGATGTCTGATCTCATGATGATGGCTAAAAAGGATGTTGAGACGTTAATTGTTCGATTGGCGCAGAAATCGCGAGCGGTTGGTATTCACTTGGTGCTGGCAACGCAGCGTCCTAGCGTGAACGTGATTACCGGTTTGATTAAGGCAAACGTTCCAGCGCGAATTGCCTTTACGGTGGCTAGTCAGGTTGATAGTATAACGATTCTAGACCAATCTGGTGCTGAGAAATTATTAGGTCAAGGAGATATGCTATTTTACGTAACAAGTATGAGCAAGCCAAAACGTATTCAGGGTGCCTGGGTGACAGATGACGAGGTGAATAAAATTGCCGATCATTTGCGCATGCAGATGGCGCCACAGTACAACGACGAAGTGGTGGCGCAGCCAGTTCAATTGGACGGCAAGGGCGGCGTCGTGATGGACTTGTCGGAAGGTGGTGACGATAAGTTTAAGGACGCGGTTCGTGTGGTGGTCGAGCGTCGTAAGGCCTCAACAAGTATGCTGCAAACGCGCCTGGGAATTGGTTATCAGCGAGCAGCGCGAATTATTGAAGAGATGGAAGAGCGGGGAATCATTGGTCCGCAGAATGGTTCAAAGCCGCGCGATGTTTTGATTTCTAGTCCAGAAGAGCTTGATGAATTGTTGGCGGAATCGTGAAAAGATTGATCAAACATTATGAGCGAGTATTTTCTTGATAACTATGACTTAGCTCCTGATCAGGAGACTCTTGTCGCTATAGTACAGGCGGCGGGTAAAGTTCTTGAGGAGAGTGGTGCTGAAGGCCTAGAGAATGGTCGCCGTAAAATAGACGATAGTAGTGCTGCTGCGAACATTTTTACATATAAGCTATCGCCAGAAATAGTACATCATATTTTTTCAATTCCACTAGAAACTATTCGTGTTTCTTCGGAAGGTCATGCGGAGGAGTGTGAAATAGCCTATTTACCAGAATCTATGCTGGAAGACGGTACGCAATGTTCCGCTGAATTAGGTTTGTACGTTACTGAGGTGGTGCGTCGTTCAGGTGGTTTACCGCCGCTTTATATAGAGCATAGCTGGAATATTAGAGGTTGGAAGGGGCAACATCTTGAGGGAGAGTATAAGGTCGAATATTCCGTAGATGGACAACGAATAAGTCCAAGTAATCTTGATCTAGAAAGTCTGGATTTGAGAAATCCTGAAGATGTCGGAAGATTAATCGCCGACATAAGAAACAACGCTCGATCCCTCAGCGCTGACGATATAGACACTATCTATAAGCTCATTGACACGATATCGCAGAATGGGGTATAATATAGGCGAATATTAACCTAAGCTTACGTGAGACAGCGTAAGCATCCGTAAATGGATTCCAGAGGAGGAAACATGAACGAATACGAACTAACTGTTCTTATTCACCCGGATTTAGAGGCTAATCTAGATTCAGCGTTGGATAAGGTACGTGGTTTAATCACTACTAACGGTGGTGAAATTACCAAAGAAGAAAACTGGGGTAAGAAAAAATTGGCCTACACAATCAAGCGTGAAGATTTTGCAGTTTACGTTTGCTTTGAGGTTAAATTGCCAGCACCAGCTTTGTTGAAGATTTCAAATACGCTTAATATTACTGACGAAGTCTTGCGCTACCTATTGGTAAAAACTGATGAAAAAACTCGTCAAGCATTAAGCGAGCAAAAAGCACGCAACGAAGAATCTGATTCAAGCGAATCAAGTAAATAAGCCTAACTGCCGTAAGGTAAAAGAGGGGATAGAATATGGCACGAAGTATCAATCAAGTGATTTTGTTGGGTAGATTGACACGCGATCCAGAACAGCGGACAACTGCTTCTGGCAAGAACGTAGTTAGTTTCAGCATTGCTGTTGATCGACAATCTCAAGACGATCAGGCTGACTTTTTCAATATCACAGCCTGGGATAAACTTGGTGATTTGGTAATGCAATATCTAAGCAAAGGTCGTCGGGTTTTGATCCAGGGACGACTGCGACAGGATAGCTGGGAAGATAAGGATACTGGTAAAAGGCAGAGTCGAATTGAAGTTACTGCTTCGGACGTAACGTTCTTAGACGGTCCAAATGGCGACAATTCGGGTTCTGCAGCACCAAAGACTACTAAAAAAGAGGAAGTCGTAACGGAAATTGACGATAAGCCAATTGACCTAAGCGAAATTCCATTCTAATAAGGAGATTAAAATGGCACAATTGAAGAAAAATCCACCGATCATTTTTGACTATAAAGATGTAAAAACTTTGCAACGTTACATCAATGTTTACGGTCAAATCGAGCCAATCAGCAAGACTGGTTTGAGCGAAAAGCAACAGCGAAGCTTGGCGGTAGCAATTAAGCGTGCTCGCCACTTGGCTTTGTTGCCATTTGTTACTAGCAACTAGGAACGTTTAATGCGCAATATCTCGTTGCTATTACATATTTGGCAGCGAGATATTTTATTGGAAAGGAGAAAATATGTATCAGCCAACTGATTTGAAAAAAGGCGTAGTTTGTCAAATTGACGGCAAGCCATATCGCGTCGTAGAATACGGCCAAAAAGTTATGGGTCGTGGCGGTTCGATTGTTAACGTGAAATTGAAAAACCTAATTGACGGAAGTGTTATCCCAAAGACTTTCAAGGGTCAAGAGCGAATCGAAGCTGCGGAAGTAAATAATAAAACTGCGCAATATTTGTATAACGACGGCGACAAGTTCTATTTCATGGATCCGACTAGCTTTGAGCAATTTGAGCTGGCTGCGGAAATCGTGGACGATGCTAGTAAATACCTGAAAGAAGGCGATGAATTAAGTCTTCAATTCTTCGACGGTCGAGTGATTAACGTTGAGCTACCAAAGAATAAATATCTGGAAGTTACCTACACGGAAGATGTGGTTAAGGGCGATACGACTTCATCTGTGCTAAAAGACGCTACTTTGGAGACGGGGCTAGTTGTCAAAGTTCCAGCATTTATCAAGCAGGGCGATATTATTAGCGTTGACACATCGACTGGTGAATATCGCGAGCGAAAGAAATAGTCATATTTAATGAAACAGCGATTAGATAAAGCTCTGGTCGAGCGCGGTTTGGCGACAACAAGATCTCAGGCGGATAATTTTGTTCGCCTGGGCTATGTTTTTTTGAATAAGAAAATTGTCCAGAAATCAGGGACTATGGTGTCTGATTCGGACGAGATAAAGCTCGAGAAGAAAGAAACTTATGTTTCGCGAGCTGGCTTAAAACTGGCAAGCGTGGCGGAGTATTTTCATCTTAATTTTCAGGATAAAACCGTTCTGGATATTGGTTCGAGTACGGGCGGATTTACTGACTATTCATTGCGTCACGGCGCCAAAAAGGTATTTGCTGTTGATGTTGGAACGGATCAACTTCATCCAAGTTTGAGACCGAATCCAAAAATTGTTCTTCACGAAAAGACCGATATTCGTGATTTTTATGCAGATGAAGCAATTGATATTATCGTGGGCGATGTGTCGTTTATATCTCTGAGGGAAATTTTGCCGCACGTGGCAGAAAATTTGATGAATAGCGGTACTGTTTTAATTGCTATGGTGAAACCTCAATTCGAAGCGGGACGGCATCAGGTTAATAAGGGAATTATTAAAAACGATAAAGTTCGTCGACAGATTTTGTCCGATTTTGAAGATTGGGCGAGGAAATATTTTGTCGTTTTAGATAAAAAAGACAGTGAGGTGGCTGGCAGTAAGGGAAATCTCGAGCGATTTTATAAATTGAAATTAGCTAAACGTTAAACCTAAACTCAACAACGTCATTCGGTTGCATAACGTAAGTTTTTCCTTCGGTGCGAATTTTGCCGTTTTCACGAGCCTTAACTTCCGATCCTGCGGTGACTAAATCGTTAAAATCGACAATTTGTGCGGCAATAAATCCGCGCTCAAAATCCGAGTGAATAACGCCCGCGGCTTGCGGGGCAGTCCAGCCTTTGTGAATTGTCCAAGCTCGGACTTCTTTTTCGCCCGTAGTTAAGTAGCTTTGTAGTCCGAGCGTATCGTAGGCTGCATGAATAAGTTTGGCGAGTCCAGTTTCCTTGACGCCGTAGCTTTCTAATAACTCTTTGGCGTCATTTTCAGATAAACCCTTCAATTCTTCTTCCAGTTTTGCGCAGACAAAGACGGTTTTTGCGGGACTTACGAGTTCGGTCAATTGACTCTGTAGATCGGAATTGTTCAATCCTTCCTCGTCGACATTAAATGCGTAGATAACGGGTTTGGCGGTAAGAAGGTGGAGGTCGGAAATTGCCTCAAAATCCACATCTGACAGCGCGGAAATTGGCACGCCTTTTTGTAAATTGTCGATTAAAGACTGCAGATATTCAACTTTTTGGCGAGATTTTGGGTTTGCTTTGGCTTCTTTTTGAAGTTGAGGCAGGCGTTTTTCAAGAGTTTGCAAATCAGCCAGAATAAGTTCGGTATTTATAACCTCAATGTCTTTCTTAGGGTCAATCGGTGCTTCATCGTGACGTAAAATCTTTGAATTCTCGAATGCACGAACAACGTGAATAATCGCGTCACACTCTCTGATGTTGTGAAGAAACTTATTGCCCAGACCTTCACCCTTAGACGCGCCAGCAACTAGCCCAGCAATATCAACGAAAGTAACGGTGGCTGGAATAATTTTTTGCGCGTGATAAAGATCGGCTAAAATTTGCAGGCGATTATCTGGCACGGGAACAATTCCTGTGTTCGGCTCAATTGTCGCAAACGGATAATTAGCCGCCAAAATATCATTATTTGTTAAAGCGTTAAAAAGTGTCGACTTGCCGACATTTGGTAAACCAACGATTCCAATAGATAAACTCATATATTTATTATATCATCTGCGTAATCTTTGATATAATTATAAGCATGAGAAGAAAATACTCATTGCCTAAGGTGGGCATACTGGCAATAGTAGTGGCTTTAGCTATTTCAGTAACGGCTTTTTTTATCTATACATATGCGGCGCCAAGCTCGCCAAATTGGACGATAACTGGTAAATCCTGGGTTACTAAGCAATTTAATAAATCAGATACTACTAACTTTGGGTCTAATTGGATGGTTGCTCCAGGAAGATTAAAGAATGTGAAGCCCGGAGATACGGTTGATTGGTGGCATAGTCTTTTTGTCAGCGGCGGGCCTACTGACAATGTCGTGACTGGAGTTCAGCAAGATGTGTTCGATTTAAGCTCAAATCAGCCGATGGATAATGATGTCAGTCTGAACGATAGGGGGGCTTGGCATAATGAAGATCCTCGATGGTTTAACGTTATGACGGATTGGAAGGATTATGCTTGGAAGCGAATGAACAATCCAGCGGATTATCTCACTACCTCTATGGAGGCGTTGAACGGAAAATCTAGATTAGAGGATGTTCGTGGTCCGCTTGGAAAAAATAAATTCATGTATACACGAGTCATTAAAAGAGAGGATATGGGTAAGCGTATCTGTCAGCGAATCTACTGGGATAGGCGTAATTCTTTGGTGTCAAAAGGCTGGGTGTATTCATCATATGCCTGTGTTGAAGTTCCGTATGATTATGATGTAGAACCTTCGGTGAGTGTTAACTCGGATTACATTGACGCAGAAAATGTCACGAAAATTGAGGGAATAAATGCTGGGTTGAATAATAAGGGCACGTCAAAAACTCAAAATTCTTCGTATGCACTTGCTCGGTTTGTTGTCAGAGGGGCTGAAGTATCGGAGCTTACAGGAAAGAGTAATGAAGTTTCACTTCCTGGAGGTACTGCTGATAGTGATTGGCCATGTGCAATTGTGCGACTGATTAAGGGACAATATAGAGATAGCTTAAATATTGATAGTGGCGCGTGTGGAAAAATTGTTCAAAACACTGGCAGTCAATTAAACACCGGTCAGACTCCAGTGGCCACAAATAAGATAGATGATCTGGATAGGGATAGGGTTAAGCTAAGTGCTAACGACAGTCTATGTTATGTGGTTATGGTAAGTAATTACAACGGTTCGGCGCCTTCGACGGATTTTAAATACGCGGTTAAGTGTATCAGATCCTCAAAAAGACCGAAAGTACAGGTTTGGGGTGGCGACATTAAGACCGATAAAGAGGTTATTACTAGCAAGACATCAAACAGCGTGAACGTTCCTGATGAGAATCTTAGTCGTATTGAGTTAGATAAGACCTCTATACGAGCAAAGGGGCTGTGGGGTACAGGTTTAGACAAAGATGGTAATAAAATTGGAGGCGATGTTCACTTTAGCCCTGGCGAATACGGCTTTAAGGGGGGCAACGACGCTGATCTGCACTGGTCTATAGTGTGTGCTGAGGATCAGTATGGCGGTAATGGAAACCAGAGAGCATATAAGAAGTCTACTAAACAACCAGACTATCTTCCGAGTTGTCATGGTGATGCGACTAACTTAAAAGACGACTATCAAGCAAGGACGATTGTAACGACACAGTGGCGCGATCCCAGTGGAGGCGATGTGTTACAGGACGGTTATATTACATGTACACCCGATCCTATGTATCACAGTATAGTCGGTGATGCATCGCTCGTCTATAATCCTGATTATTGTAAGAGGGGCGTTTGGAGGACATCTGACTCTGCGAAGTGGATTAGTATAAATAGTTTTGGTCGACATACGCATTCTAATAGTAAACCGGATCCAGCATTCTTAAATTGTAATAACAATCTTCGTCCTATAGTAGAGCTTATCCCGTGTTTGGATATGTATGTCTTTAGGCTGAAAGGTATCAATTTAGGAGGGTTAAAAGATGCTAAGAGTCTGGAGATTGGTTTTAGTGGAGCTGTAGATAACCTCGTTAAGGTGAAGATTAACGGTTATGAGATGAAAACGTTAGGTAACGACAACGGATCCAGACCTGAAGGAGTTCAGTATTTTGGTTGGGGTCTTCCGGGCTATGCTGGAAATTCTCGATTTACTGCCGAGACGCAGCCAGGTACTGTTTTATATGAGAATAATAACTTCATCGATATTTATATAAAATCTAATCCGTCACATATGGGACTACTGATCGAGGATATAACATTGGCGTATAAGATGGCCTATACGAATCAGAATGTATATGGCTCTTGGGGCGAATATGGAATTATTGCTAATGGTAAGGCAGATTCGGCTTCTGGGGCTGGATTGTCGTCATCGTTTAATGGTCGCTCGGGAGTGACTCCACGTGACTACAACAAGCTAACTTTCGCCAATATTCCAAAGTATGGTAATTTCAGTAGCACCAGTTCAGTTCCAGATAATTTTACTTTACCGTCGGTTGGTGGGACGAGAGGTAATATCTCTGGCAATGTAGATGTGAATAGTCTAGCTTCGGGTGAATATAACGCTGGAAACGTAACCTTAACGGGGTCAAAATTAAGCGTAGGCAAGAGTATAGTCATAAAGTCCTCGGGCGTAGTTAGGATTTCGGGTGATTTGTTATATACAGACACGAATGATGTGCGCCAATTGCCACAACTAATTATCTACGCGAAAAATATTATTATAGAGCCTTCGGTTGGGGAAGTGAATGCTTGGTTGATTACTCAGAAAGACGGATATGTTAGTACTTGTGGCGTGGTAATTAGCGCCGGAGTTAGCGCCGGAGGCTGGCTGAGTGGAGTTTCTGAATCTTCTTGCGGTAAACAGCTGAAGGTTAACGGGCCAATTAAAACTGGACACTTGTTCTTGCGACGAACGTACGGCGGAAAACATGCTTCATCTGCAAAGAATGATCCGAACATGCATCCTGGAACTCCAGCAGAAATCATCAATTTGAGGGCTGACACTTATATTTGGGCTTACAATAATTATCGAAACACTGGCGCGATTAGTACGATGAATGTTCGCGAATTGCCGCCAAGATATTAAAAGTTTGCAAATTAAAACGCTAATGTATATAATTATTATTAGTTATGAAATTAGCAAAAGGGTTGGGCGAATTCTTCGGACTGGACATCGATACGAATGCGGTGCGGGTGGTTCAATTGTCTCGTACTGGCGCGGGATGGAGTTTGTCTCATTACGGTTATACGCCAGTTGATTCTAAAATAACGAGCGGCGATTCTCCAGAGTCTAAGCGACGCTTGGGTGAGGCTATTATGACCGCCGTTGGTCAAGCTGGGATTAAGACGTCCAATGTGGCTGTTGGTTTGCCATCAAATAAGACATTCTCGACTATTATTGATGTGCCAAAGGTTTCTGAGCAGGAATTGAAGGCGATGATGAAGTATCAGGTTGATCAATATATCCCAATGTCTTTGGATGAGGCAGAAGTTGACTGGGCTTTATTGGGTGATAGTTTGCACGCGCAGAATCAGTATGAGATTTTACTGACAAGTACAGCGAAGTCTTACGCAGAAGAGCGTTTGGAGCTGGTTGAAAATCTTGGTTTCAATGTGATTGCTGAAGAGCCAAACGCTATTGCTATGGTTCGCTCTTTATCGGCTACCGATTCTCAGGATGCGCGTTTGATTATCAATATGGGTGAAAATTCGACGGATTTGGCGGTCGTCTACAACGGAGCGCCGCGACTTATTCGTATGATTCCAACTGGACTTTCATCTTTGGTTCGATCGGCGGTTCAGAATCTCAGCGTCCAGGAAGATCAAGCACGTCAATTTATTTTGAAATTTGGTTTGGCGCCGGATAAATTAGATGGTCAAGTGTTAAGGGCTATTGATTCAACTCTCGACAATTTTTCTTCAGAGCTGGTGAAATCTATAAAGTTTTTCCAAACTCGATATCCAAGCGTAGCGGTTTCTGGAATTTTGTTATCGGGGTTTGGTTCAGCTATTCCGCAACTTGATGGATATGTGATGAATAAAACTGGAGTCCAGTCAATTACCGCAGATCCGTGGCAGCGTGTTCAAGTTTCTCAGTCGGATCAACAGCAATTGGCGCCGATTGCTTCAGAATTCGCTATTGCTGTAGGGTTGGCACAAAGGAGTAATATATCATGATTGAGATAAATCTTCTCCCAAACGTTAAGCGCGAGCTATTGAAGACTCGGGCTATGCGCAATCGGGTTATTTCGATATCGTTCTTGGTGGGCGGTGCTTCGATTGCGGCAGTAGTTGTTTTGGCGTTGATTTTGGGCAGCCAGATTGCAGCCGAGGCGGTTCAGGGTGGAGTTATTAAAGATAGAAGCGATAAATTGATGGCGGTCGAGGATCTTAATAAGGTTGTAACGATTCAGAATCAATTGACAAAGATCAATGAGCAACATTCTGGAAAGAAGATTAATTCAAGGATCTTTGATGTTGTAACGGCGGTTAATCCAGTTGCACCAAATAATGTTAGTTTTTCGGATATAAAAGTTAATCCTGAGTCAAAAACTATTACTCTGGAGGGTAGCGCGGTTAATGGCTATAGTGCGTTAGAGACCTTAAAGAAAACCATCTTGAATACGAAGGTCCAGACTACTGACGGCGATAAAAGCTCCGAGGTTAGCCTGACTAAGGAGATAAAAGATGGCGATACTAGTTTTGGGGAGAACTCAGAAGGTAAAAAAGTGTTGCAATTCTCGTTCTCGTTTGAATACGCAGAAGAATTACTAGCACCTGCAAATAATGGCACAGTTTCCGTATTGACGCCGACTGGTAAGGTTGATGTGACAGATTCACGTCAGGGAATTCCGGATAGCTTGTTTAAGAGTAACTCGAAAAAACAGGAGAAGAAATAATGGCGACCGATAATAAAGAAGTTGCAATACGCAAGCGACAACAGATTGACTCATCGAAAAAGACTATGTTTATTTTTGTGGCTTCTGCGGCGTTTTTGGCGGGAATTGCGCTTGTTGTGAGTATATTTTTGGTGCAACAAATTGTATTTCATTCGAAGATTCTTCTGGAGAAGCAAAATACTATTTCTCGTCTAGATAAAAACCTGTCGTCGGTTGACGAGCTAAAGAAGAATATCCGAGTTTTGGATACGAATACTGCGCTTAATTCTATAAAATCAAGCAGTGAAAGTAATGCTCTTCAGACAATATTGGACGCGTTGCCAGATAATGCGAACGCCGACGCCCTTGGCGCCTCATTGAAGAACAAATTTATTGACACGACTACTGGTGTGACTATTCAAAATCTGACCGTTGCTCAATCTGGATCTGATAGCGAAAGCTCTGAGTCAACATCTGAAAACGCCATATCATTTACTATGGAAGTGAGCGGTCCGGCTGAAAAATTGAAAGAATTGTTAACTAAGTTAGAGGCGTCTATTCGAGTCATTGACCTAAAGACCGTGGAAATCCAGCGAAATGAGGATAGATTGAGCTTGGTGGTTCGAGGTGTTGCTTATTACGAGCCAGCACAAACAATACAATTAGAGAATAAGGTGGTTAAGCCATGAAGAAAACAGACATAGCAATGGTAATATTGATCGCGGGTGTGGGCGTGGCAATCGGCTATATTGTCGCCTCTAATATCTCGTTCTTAAAAGTCCCAGAATCTGGTACAAAAGTACAGACTATTCGAGAGATATCGCCTGACGTAGAAAAACCAAACCCAGCGATTTTTAATAATAATGCGATAAATCCAACTGTTGAAATATTCGTAGGTCAAGATGCAGCCAAATAGAGAAGGGGCGTAAATGGCTTTACTGACGGACGACATCCAAGATAAGTTGATCGAGCTGCTCGTAAACGAGGGGCTTATTGAGAAGTCTGTCATTGATGATGCCTTAAAGCGCGCCTCTGAGAGCGGCAAACCTCTGTTTAGTCTGCTTAGTGAAGAGGGGTTGCTTGATAATGAACTATTAGTTCATGGTGTGGCTCAAGTTTCGGGCGTGCCGTATGTCAATCTGTCGAATAGTGTTATTAGTCAGGATATTTTATCTCTATTACCGTCCGACGTTGCTGAGAGATTTATGGCTGTGCCGCTGGCCGAGGTTCAGAACCGACTAGCGGTAGCGATGATCGACGCGAATAATGTTCAAGCGGTGGACTATTTGTCGAATCGCATCCAGCGTCCGATAAAAGTTTTCATGGCCTCAGAAGAGAGTGTTCGTCACGTCTTGGATCAATATAAGACTGACTTGTCGTCTGTTAATGTGGCTGCACAGGCTTCACAGGAAGAGTCTTTGTCGGAGGCTGGCAATATTAAAACAATTGTCCAAGATTCACCGATATCACGAGCATTATCGACAATTTTGGAGTATGCGGTAAAAAGTCATGCGTCCGACGTGCATATTGAGCCATTAGAGAAGGCTTTGAAGATTCGTTGTCGTGTTGACGGTGTTTTGCGTGAGATTATGCAGCTCCCAAAGAGCATTGAGCCGGCGCTAGTTAGTCGTATTAAGATTCTTTCCAATCTGAAAATTGACGAGCATCGCATTCCTCAGGACGGTCAATTTGCAGTTAACGTCGCGGGTAAAGAAGTTGACCTTCGTATTGCTATCTCTCCTGTCGTTTGGGGTGAACAGGTGGTTATTCGTCTGCTTGATAAGAGTGGAAGTTCTTTCAATTTGGAAGACATGGGCTACGCTGGGCGTGCATTAAGAACGATTCGTAAGGGAATTAAGCGACCAAACGGAATGATCTTGACGTCGGGTCCAACTGGTTCCGGTAAGTCAACGAGTTTGTACGCGTTGATCAAGGAGATTAAAGACGACACTGTGAATATTGTGACGCTTGAAGATCCGGTTGAGTATAAGATGGACGGCGTCAATCAGATTCAGGTGAATGCAGAAGTTGGATTGACGTTTGCTTCTGGACTGCGCTCAATTTTGCGTCAAGACCCAGACATTGTGATGGTTGGTGAGATTCGCGATAATGAAACAGCAAATTTGGCTATTCAGGCGGCTTTAACGGGGCACTTGGTTTTCTCAACACTTCACACTAATTCCGCCGCTGGAGTGCTGCCGCGTTTGTTGGATATGGGGATCGAGCCGTTTCTTATTGCCAGTACGGTTAACACAATTATCGGTCAGCGTTTGGTGAGGCGAGTGGCACGTCGTCGGGATATTTATCAATCATCACCACTGGAAACGCAGGCAATTCGCGAGGCGGTTGGTGGATTATTGCCGCAAACAAGGGAGCAGGTCGCTCAATACGCGCAAGACCTGGGATATGAAAGCTTGCCGCTAGCGACGCAGACGTCGTTTGCCTTGGCAAAAGGAAAAGATACGCCACAAACTCCTCGCGGTTATGCTGGTCGAGCTGGTTTGTATGAGGTCATGGATATTACTGAAGAGATTCAGAATTTGATTGTTAAGCGCGCGACCTCAGCGGAAATCCAGCGAATGGCAATTCAACAGGGTATGATTACGATGCGTCAAGATGGTTATCTGAAGGCGTTGAATGGAATAACGACAATAGAAGAAGTTAATAGGGTAGCGGCGGATACCGCGTAAAAGGAGGAAACATGAATAATCAAGAATTGCGAATTGAGATTTTGCTGGAAGAAGTCGTTAAGAAACGAGCTTCAGACCTTCATATTCAAGTTGGTTTGCCGCCAATGCTACGAATTGATGGTGCGCTTATGCCGACCGCCGGAACTCAGCCCTTAGACGAGTCTGCCGTTGAGAGGCTAGTATTCCAGATTCTTGATGAAGATCAGCGGCAGATTTTGCTAAAAGATAAGGAATTCGACTTTTCGTTTGCGTTCGGCACGCTGGGACGATTCCGAGTTAATGCCTTCCATGAGCGTGGCAATTTGGCTGCAGCCCTACGCTTGATTCCAAATGAAATTAAGTCGGCGTCTGAACTGGGTATGCCACCAGTTGTTAATACGTTTGCGGATTTTCCTCGCGGTTTAGTGTTGGTTACTGGCCCAACTGGTTCCGGCAAGTCAACAACTTTGGCGGCGCTGGTTGATAAGATCAATTCTGAGCGCTCACAGCATATTATTACCATTGAAGACCCTATCGAGTTTACTCACAAGTCGAAAAAATCAGTGGTAGTTCAGCGGGAAGTTCACTACGACACTTATTCATTCTCTGCGGCTTTACGCTCGAGTCTTCGCCAAGACCCAGATGTTGTGCTGATTGGTGAGATGCGCGACCTTGAAACAATTTCAGCGGCGATTACAATTGCTGAAACTGGACACTTGGTGTTTGCGACGCTACACACAAACTCTGCCGCACAATCAATTGACCGTATGATTGACGTGTTCCCACCGCACCAGCAGCCACAGATTCGCGCTCAGCTCAGTAATATTTTGATGGCAATTTGTTCACAGCGACTTGTGCCAGCTATCGGCGGTGGGCGAGTCGTGGCGGCAGAGGTTTTGATTGCTAATCCAGCGGTACGCAACATTATTCGCGAAGGTAAATCTCATCAGTTGGACGCTGTGATTCAGACTGGTGCTGACCAGGGAATGCAGACGATGGATCGAACTTTGGTCAATTTGGTGCAGAACGGTACGATTACGTATGATAGTGCTCGTGAATTTGCTGTCGATTTGACGGAATTTGAGAGGCTGATGAGGGGGTAGTAAATGAAAAAGTACGATTACGAAGCCAGAGATAGTGCAAGTAATAAAATCGTTAAATCAGTTGTTCAGGCTGATAGCGAAAATGCTGCCGCGAAGCTTTTGACGTCACAAGGGTTTGTCCCATTAAAAATTGAACTACAAGACGATAAGACCAGCTTCTTTGCAAAGTTTTCTGGTAGAATCACCACTAAGGATAGGGTTGTGTTTACTCGTCAGCTGGCTACACTTATTGGGGCAGGGCTACCTTTGGCGCAAAGTCTTCGAACAGTTCAAGAGCAGACGACGAATAAGCGCATGCAGGAAATAGTCCAGGAAATTATCTCTGATGTTGAAGGTGGTAAATCCTTGTCTGATTCGTTCGCAAAGCATCCAGAAGCTTTTAATAAAGTTTATGTAGCTTTGATCTCGGCCGGCGAGACGTCAGGTACAATGGATGATTCGCTTAAGAGGTTAGCTGCTCAGCAGGAAAAAGAGGCTGCTATGATGAGTAAAATTAGAGGTGCTATGATGTATCCGTCAATTGTTTTGGTAGTGATTATCTTAGTTATCGGATTTATGTTATTCACGGTCGTTCCGCAAGTTGAGGGTCTGTATCGTGACTTAAATAAGGGGTTGCCATTTGTAACTCTTATGATGATTAAAGTGGCGAACTTTTTTAGTAGTCTTTGGTGGCTTGTTATATTGGCAATGATCATCGGCGGTTATTTCCTAGCACAATATTTGAAAACTGAGCAGGGAATTAGGACTAAAGACATCTTTAAGCTCAATGTCCCGATGTTCAAAGGTATGTTTAGAAAAATGTACATGGCACGATTTGCCAGGACTGGTCAAGTTCTTCTGAGTACTGGCGTGCCGATGCTTGATATGCTTCGTATTACGTCTGACGCTGTTAATAACGTGATTATTAGCGAAAGCATACTTCGCGCATCAGACAAGGTGAAGGGTGGTAAGGCGCTCTCAGCTTCTTTATCTAATGAAGATTATTTCCTAGCAATGGTGCCGCAGATGATTAAAATTGGTGAGCAATCAGGTAAAATTGACGAGATGATGGGCAAGACTGCTCAGGTGTACGAAGATGAGCTTGACGAGGAGATTCGCGCCTTGTCGACGGCGATAGAGCCAGTTCTGATGGTCTTTTTGGCTATAGTTGCAGGTACGATGGTCGCGGCTATCTTGCTTCCAATCTATAGCTTGGTTGGCAACATCAATATTCGCTAGACTGACTTATATTTTTAGTGTATTATAAACTTAAGCATTTTTGCGTAAATATAGGTAAACCATAGAAAGGTGGGAAATCTAATGACAAAAAAAGATAATAAAAAAGGATTTACAATCATCGAGGTCGTCCTAGTCTTGGCTATTGCTGGACTTATCTTTGCGATGGTGTTTATCGCATTGCCAGCTTTGCAGCGTAGCCAGCATGACCAATCAAGGAAGAACGACGCTTCAACAGTTGCCGCAGCTATTACCAATTGGAATTCAGCTAACCGTAACGGCGGCACGTTTAATGAAGAGTCTCTACGTAAGTATGTCGATAAGCTTGATCAATACGACAAGTCCTCAGAGTTAAAGGTTGCTACACCTGGTGCTTCAATGTCAGTAGCTAGTAACGAAATCAAGGTTATGCGAGGTAAGAAATGTCCTTCTAGCACGCCAGCTCCATCTGCTGACGATCCAGCAAACATAACTTTGCAAAACGGATCTTCACGCAATGCAGCAGTCGTAGTTCTGCTAGAGAACAATGGTTCTCAAAAGCAATTGTATTGCCAGGATGTATAATCCATAGATAAATTACGAATCAGCCTCGGTATGGGGCTGATTTTTTTATGGTTTTTTGTTACCATAAGAAGTATGATTAAGTTTGTACTAGTGGGATTTTTAGGGGCTATTTTAGGTAGTTTCGCCGGAGCGCAAATTTGGCGCTTGCGGGCTCGTCAATTGGTGGAAGATAAAAAAGCTGGAGAAAAGGTTGACCAAAAGGAATTAAAGAAATTGTCTCCATTGATAAAAAAAATTTCCAAAGATAGGTCACGCTGTTTATCTTGCGGACATGAGCTTAAGTGGCACGATTTGATTCCTGTGGTAAGTTGGGTCGCTGGATTAGGGCGATGCAGATATTGCAAAGCATTTATTGGCTGGACGGAAATCTTGCTAGAACTAGTGATGGCTGGATTATTCGTTGCATCCGTGGCTTTTTGGCCTGGATCATTGACGGATATCTGGCAAGTCGCGTTGCTGGTCTTGTGGTTGGCAAGTTTGGTGCTGCTGGCGATTTTATTCGTCTATGACCTCAGATGGCTACTTCTTCCAGATGTAATTAATATTCCGTTTATCATTCTTGGTGCTATTTTTGCGGGAATAAAAGTATGTCTAGCTGGCGATTTCTCAAAAAGCTTGATGACGTTATTTGGGTCGATTGCGATTCTGAGTGGAATATATATGGTGTTATATTTATTCTCGAAATATCGTTATGGGGAAGATAAAACTTGGATCGGTTTTGGTGACGTTAAGCTTGGACTTGGATTGGGGTTGTTCTTAGGAAATTGGCTTTTGGCGTTTGCGGCATTATTTATCGCGAATCTTATCGGCACGCTTCTTGTCTTGCCATCAATGATGCGAGGAAAATTGCAAGCAACTTCACGGATATGCTTCGGCCCATTGCTTATCGTAGGGTTTTTACTCGCTTGGTTCTTTAGTCGACAAATTTTAGAGTGGGGCTTTCTTATTGTCTAAGTAAAAAGCGCTTATGCTATAATGGAGAAGTGATGGGCAATAAACAAAAAGGTTTTACTATAATTGAAGTGATTTTGTTTGTGGCTATTTCTGGCTTACTGACCTCTATGTTAATGGTCGGCGTAAGTATGTCAATTAATCGTCAGCAATATCGCGATTCGGTGCAGTCTTATGCTGGTTTTTTGCGAAATGAATACTCGAAGGTGGTCAATGTTGAGAATGAGCGATCTAAGGGCACTTGTCCAATTGAAGGTTCTGATGGTCGAGCTGAAACTCTGCGTGGTCAATCTGATTGTGTGATTGTCGGTCGCTATATTACCACTGAGGGTTCTCTGGGGTCGACAAACGGCAATCTGTACAAAACTTATCCAGTTTATGCCTATAGGTCAGATAAGGGTAGCGCGTGGACTTATAGACGTGGTGCTGAGTCTGATAAATATATCGTTAATTGGCAAGCAAAAACTAGGTTTTCTAACCAAGCCAAAGATAGTGCGTATATTTCTATTTTGATGTACCGCCACCCAGAGACGGGGCAGTTGGATATTAGAACTGACACGAGCCGATTCGGTGACAATTTAACTGATTTCGTCAATAATAAAAATAGTGCTGGAGTTGTGCAATCTGCTGGCGAGCAGCGTCAACAGAGGGAAATTTGTGTTTATGATGACGGCTGGCTACCGGGGGAGAGATTATCTATTTTCCTACGATCGCATGCAGGTTCTGCCGATGCTGTAGTTGTGGGCAATGCGACAGGAGGCTGTGCTGATGCGTAAGTTTAACAGAGGCGACACGCTTGTCGAAGTGCTGCTTGGAGTAACCATTTTTAGCCTAGTTGCCGTTGTCGCATTAGAAACCATGAATCGCGGGATGGCTATTGCTCAGTATTCTTTAGAGACGACATTGGTTCGTCAACAGGTTGACGCTCAGGCTGAAATGCTAAGATATGCGCATGATATGAAAAATGATACTTGGAAGAAGTTGGTAGACAATAATTCGGTGAGCGTTTCTGCTGTTAATGACAATGAAGGAAACTTGGGTGCTGAAAAATGTCCTGATGATTTTTCTACGAAAGAGTTTGCTTTGGCTGCGACACCTTCACTCGCTTCGAAGATTAGTATATTGAACAATCCTGGCGATTATAAACCAGCAGAAACATACGCACGGGTTGATAGCGATACTAAAAAAACGTATGGAATATCAGTTAGATTAGTTAAGCCGAGTACGACTGTCGGGAGCAGGGATAGCAATAAATATGATGCGTACATAAAAGCGTGCTGGATGCCAGTTGGCAGCAAAATGCCGGCAACCATTGGTACGATTGTGAGGTTGTATGATTCGGGGCTATAAAAAAGGATTTACACTTATCGAATTGATGCTCGCCATGAGTTTTATCTCTGTTCTTTTGTTGTCGATTGCGATGGTGGGTATTCAAGCGGGAAAAATGTATAGCAGAGGTATTGTGCTTCGTGATGTTAATCAAGCGGGGCGAGATATTTCAGACACTATTCGACGCGATTTTCTTCAGGCGAATGCCGAAAAAATTGACACTACTGGCTTGAGGGTACCGAATAATAGCAATTGGTCAACTGGTCGACTTTGTCTTGGCTCTCATTCTTATGTGTGGAATAATCCAAAGTATTTGGATGATCCTAGTCTGTTGGGCGGAAATAGTCTGTTTAAGGTTAATGGTAATCCAGTGAATTTGGTGCGTGTAGTTGATGCGGATAGTGGATTATGTAAAAAAGATGCTTCTGGCAAATATCCGGAAACCGTCGATCTCGCAAAATCATCCAATTTGCTCAGGAATATTAATAGCGGTGATGGTTCGATTGGTGTGCACGAAGTTACGTTAGAAAAGGTTACCTCAGATAATTCAAGAGAGGCGCTGTATAAATTGACCTTTACATTGGGGACGAGCAAGATGAGTGAAATAAGAAATTCTTCCTGTAAAGCTCCGACTGAAGATGATAGCAATTTTGAGTTCTGTGCTATAAATAAATTTGAGATGATTGTGAGGACAAATGGGTAAAAATGCGCGACAATCAGGTGCTGTATCTCTTTTTGCGGTCATATTTGGCGCGATGTTGCTGACTATTGTTACTATTGGGTTTATCAAGTTGATGATTATGGATCAGCGACAATCCTCGAATAATGATCTGTCACAAAGTGCTTATGACGCGGCTTTGGCTGGTGTTGAGGATGCTAAGCGCGTGGTTCGTGCCGCCCAGACGGGCAATATTCAAGCGGCGGGAGTGCTGAATGGTCCAATTAATTGTAATATGGTCGCGGCGTCTGGTGTCGTTGGAGGCAGTTCTTCTGGCGAAACTATTATTAAAACTGGCACGGATGCGGGTAAAAAATTTGATCAAGCGTATACTTGTGTAAAAATCACTATGAAATCCCAAGATTTTATATATAAGTCTATCGAGGAAAAATCTCAAATTGTGCCACTACGCGCAACTGGTTCATTCAACAAGATATCTATCGAATGGTATAGGCGCGATGATGAGAGCAATTTGAATGGCGCCAATGCCGCTAACACTGAAATATCCACTTCTGGGGATTTGCCGACGAAAAACAACTGGAATGCTAATTCGCCACAATTGATGCGCGTGCAGCTTATTAATCCAGGCGCCACCTTTAATTTAGCGGCGTTAGATTCAACTGGCGTCACTTCTTTCTTGCGGCCAAACGTTTTAAGATCGGACGTGGCAGGTCAGAATGGTACTGTTGTTTCTGGTAAGATTTCTGATCATCCACGCGCAACTGACGGGAATGAACATAATAATGGAACAAGTGTGGTTTCTTGTAGCAAGACATTCAAGTTTTCTGGCGAATATTCGTGTAAAGCGGTGATTGATGTTGATGAGATTCCAGCTGGTAGCGAAACAGCATTCTTAAGGTTATTGCCTATATATAAAGGCGGTAGTGTGAAGATTTCTCTTCAGAAAACCGACGGAACGATTGTCAATTTTGATGGAGTCCAGCCAATTGTCGATTCCACGGGGCGGGCAAGTGATTTGTTTAGAAGAGTTGAAGCTCGATTGCAAATAGGAGATGATTTCGCATATCCTAACAATGCGGTTGAATTAAAGAATAGTCTATGTAAAGATTTCTCTGTATCTGGCGGCGGATCTGCTACCGCAGGTCGATGTAAACCATAAGCTAAGCTTCTGTATCACTATGGAATCGGTCGTGAATGTCTTTCAGGTGCTGGTCGGTAACATGCGTATATACCTGTGTTGTTGATATATTGCTATGTCCCAGCATCGATTGGACTGAGCGCAAGTCTGCACCGTTCATAAGTAGGTCGGTGGCAAAGCTATGGCGCATAGTGTGTGGGCTTACATGTTTTGTGATACCAGCCAATCTAGCATATTGACCAACCATTCTCTGAATACTGCGCGCGCTTAACCTACGGTAGTCTCCGGAGGTGTTGGGAGTTGCGTGGCGTTTGCTATAGCTTAAAAATAGAGCGGGTAGATTATCTGTTCTAGCTTCCAGGTATGCTGATATGTGTTCGGCAGCACTTTTTGAAATAAAAACAGGGCGATCCTTTTGTCCTTTTCCTCGCACCATAAATTCGCGCCTCTTTAGGTTTATATGATCTCGGTTTAAATTGACCAATTCTGAAACACGCAGTCCACTGGAAAATAGCAACTCAACAATTGCTCGATCTCTCAATCCAGATTCTGTATCGGTTGGTATTTGATCGATCATACGTAAAATCTCGTCATATTGTAAAAAAGTCACTTGTTTACGGACTACTTTGGGTAATATAATTCTGTCGGCTGCTAGACTTTTGATATTACGACGAGAAAGGTAGGTCAGCAGACCTCGCAGCGCAATAAGATGATAACTTTGGGTAATTAAAGACAGTTCTTCGCCGGTGTTGTCATTTTTATAACGGTTTAGCCAGAGGCGATACTGGCGTATTAGTTCTGATGTAATTTTATCAACACTTATATCACCAGCAAAATCAATGAATCTCTCCAGGTATAGTTGATAATTTATAATGGTTTTTTGACTACGCCCACCTTCAACCTCTAGGTGCTCTAAGAAATCAGTTAAAGCTTCTGACATAAACATAATATTTATTCTATCGCTAATGAATATGTTTATCAAATTATTTATTTCTGCTACTATATTAGAAAATAATAAGCAGAGGAGTATCTATGGCAGAAAGCGAAAAAAACTACTGTGGCGTTGAGAGGACATTGATCGTCTTTAAGCCTGACGCAGTTCAACGGGGTATAGTTGGGGAAATTTTACAACGTTTTGAGCGAGTTGGTCTAAAAATAGTTGGTGTAAAAATGACATCACCATCTAGGGATCATTACTATGCTCATTACGAGGACATCGGTAAATTGGCTACTCGTCGAGGCGAGGATACTTTGAATATAACATTAGATATGATGATGGATGGTCCAGTTATAGCAATGGTATTAGAGGGCGTCGAAGCTGTCGCTGTTGTTAGGAAGATTGTTGGTCCAACAGAGCCTAAGTCGGCTGACATGGGAACAATTCGCGGTGACTATTCACACATTAGTTTTGGCTATGCAGATGAGTGTCAAAAGGGAGTCCCAAATTTGATTCACGCATCTGGCGATTCAGATGAGGCTGTTCGTGAGATCGAGCACTGGTTCAAGCCGGAAGAATTGGTAAATTATCACACACTAAGTGAAAAGTTTACTCGCTAAGCTAGTCTTTCCTGAGAGTTACCGTGGTATAATGGTTGTATGCCTCGGTAGCTCAACTGGATAGAGCAGATCCGTCCTAAGGATAAGGTTGTAGGTTCGACTCCTGCCCGGGGTACCATATATATGACAGAGCAAATTAAAGGTAAGCAATTTGATGGGCAGCGTGACGGAGAGCAACTGTTGTTTGTGTTTCGTCGTCACATAATTGCTATGAGGAAAGGATTTTATTTGCTTCTAGGATCAATGACGCTTGGTTCATTGCCTTTTTTAATTTGGCAAGATAATTTGAACCTTTTATGGATGTTTGTTGGCGGATTTATTTTTGGTCTAATGTTATTTTTCTATCATTTTTTGATGTGGTTTTATACTTACTATATTGTTACCGATCAGAGAATTCGTCAGATTACTCAACATGGATTTTTTGGCAAAGATGTCATTGAGCTGAAATTGTCAAAAATTCAGAATATTAGTTATAGTATCCCGGGGTTTAGTGGAGAGATGTTTAAATTCGGAACAATAGTTATTCAAACTTTTGTTGGAGATCTTGTTATAAAAAACGTAGAACATCCAGATAAGATCTATAATAAATTACAAGACGCAGTGGAAATTTCGACAAAGAAGGAGGATATCAATGAAGAATCTATTGAACCGTAAAGATAAAAAACAGCCAAAGGAGCTACCTAAGAGGATTACAAACGATACAGTAGCTCAGCACCGCGAGAAGGTCTTGGCGGCTGGTCGTAAGCATAAATATCCCATCCAGTACACTAAACGTCGATTGGTGTGGATAACGATGCTCGTTAGTGTTGTTATTCTGATTGTTTTCATTGCTCTTGGTTGGGCGCAGTTATATGTCTGGAAAGATACAAGCGATATCGCATATAGGATAACTAAGATTTTACCTCTTCCTGTGGCTAATATTGACGGAGAAAATGCTGAGTATAGCGATTATCTTCTGTATCATCGTAGTTCATTGGCAGTATTGCAGTCTCAGGGGCAAGCAGATCAAAAGGACAAAGTTAAGTTCTATCAAAACCAGTCCATAGACAAGGCATTAGAGGTGGCATATGCCAAAAAACTTGCGAGAGAAAATAATATTACTGTTGATGATAAAAAGGTCCAAGATCTTATCAAAAAACAGCAGGAATCTAGCAAACTATCGCAGTCCGCTTATGAGTCTGTAGTAAAAGACAATCTTCATTGGTCAATGGATGAGCTAAAAACTGCTATGAAATATACTTTATTAAAACAGGAAGTGTCTTTTAAGATTGATAAAACAGCTAATAGCCTAGTGTCTGACATTAAGAAGAGATTGCAAGAGGGTAAATCATTAAAAGATATTGCTACGGAAATGGGCGACAAGGTGCAGTCAGTATTTGATCTATCCGTCTCTACGGATAATTCTGACGGAGGTCTAACGAAAGCGGCTATGTCATTAACAAAGGGTAAAATCTCAGGTCCTATAAAGACTCTTTCGGGTGACGGATATTATTTTGTGACACTTAATAATATTGAAGGTAACACCGTAAATTACTCTTACGTAAAAGTCCCGTTGACTGAGTTCAATGACCAGTTTAACTATCTGAAAAATAACAATAAAGTAAAATATTTCATTTCTATCGATAAATAATCGATCTAGTTTGAAAAAGCTCCCATTTTTGCTATAATTTCCTAAGGAGTTTGCCGTTGTAGCTCAGTTGGTAGAGCAGCTCATTCGTAACGAGCAGGTCGCTGGTTCAAGCCCAGTCAACGGCTCCATTTTATGAAAGACACTATAAAGAAATCGATAAAAATTGTTTTTAGCGACAGGACTGTGGCAACTCTTTTGATCGTTAACGTTGTTGTGGCTATTGTTGTATCTATATTTTTAGGATCATCAATAAAACATAGCGAGGCTCAGGTTATTACGCGCTACACTACGTATGGTGATGCGAATTTTTATAGGAGTCATTGGTCTAGTCTACTTAGTTATTTTGCTTTGGCGTTTATGATAGTTTTTGGTCACTCTGCGCTAAGTGTCAAGTTAATTTCATTAGAGAAACGAAGCTTGGCTATATTTATTTTGTGGTTGACGTTGGGTATTTTAGCTATTTTAGCTATTTTAGCCTATTCTATTATTAAAATTGCATCGATAGGATAATATATGGACATTGAGATTCCACTCGGTAAACGAACAAAAAAATATCGTTTTCTTGAGATGCTTCCTGGGCTGCTAAGTTATGGCGCTATTGTTCTTCTGGTCATCTTATCCATAGTAAGTCCCGTTTTAGCATCAATTTATTTGTTGACTATAATACTAATTGCTTTTGTAAAAACAATAGCTATCAGCTATAGGATAGTTAATGGCCATAATAATATGGTAAAAGCTTCAAAAGTCGATTGGAATAAGCGGTTATCTGATTTGGAAAATCCGAAGGATGCGTATTCTAGACTGAGAGATAATCAATCTAAGGAGTTGTTATATCAACAACATGTAGACAATCTAAGATTTATGTCTGCTGCGGAAGATGGGTACTATCCTAAACCTAGTAATATTTACAACGCTCTTATTATGCCTGCATACAACGAGAGTATAGAAGTGATTGAGCCTGCTCTTAAATCAGTTTTAGATACAACATATGATAAGAAGCGTCTGATTGTAGTTTTTGCGTACGAAGAGCGCGGTGGTGTTGATATTGATACAACGGCTAAAATACTGAAAAAGAAATACGGTAAGTACTTTCATTCTTTCCACATTGTAAAACATCCAAAAGATTTGCCAAATGAGGTAGTTGGTAAGGGTGGAAATATCACGTATGCAGGCAAGTGGCTGGAGCAATATTTACAACAGGAAGAAATAGCTTTTTCTGATGTTATTGTTACAACAATGGACTGTGATAATAAGCCGCATAAGTATTACTTCGACTATGTGACGTACGAATATATTGTTCACGAAGATAGAAAACATTTATCGTTTCAGCCTATATGTTTGTTTACTAATAATATATGGGATGTTCCTGCACCAATGCGAGTAGTGGCAACAGGGAACTCATTCTGGAACATTATTAGCTCCATGCGTCCATATTCTTTGCGTAACTTTGCGTCACATTCGCAACCAATGAACGCTCTCGTTGAGATGAACTTTTGGAGCACGCGAACAATTGTTGAGGATGGTCACCAGTACTGGAGAAGCTATTTCTATTTTGATGGTAATTATGAAGTTGTGCCAATTTTTGTGCCGATTTATCAAGATGCAGTATTGGCTAATAGCTATAAAAAAACGTTAAAAGCTCAGTTTATTCAGCTGCGACGTTGGAGCTATGGAGCCTCAGATGTGGCGTATGTTGGTAATAACATATTTAATAAAAATAGGACGGTAAAATTTTGGCCCAGCCTGGCTAGGTTTGTGAGATTATTAGATGGTCATGTAACTCAAGCTTGTATTGCTCTAATTGTTGCTTTCGGTGGATGGGCTCCTCTTGTACTAAACAGTGAAGCCGCACGCAGTGTTGCTGCTCACCAGTTGCCGGATACTGTTAGTTTAATACAACAAGTAGCTATGATAAGTATTTTGGTATTGATTTTTGTATCGTTCAAGTTGTTGCCGCCTCGTCCAGAAAGATATAAGAAGAGTAGAAACACATTGATGATTCTACAATGGTTCTTGATGCCTATTACTTCTATTGTATATAGCTCTTTGGCGTCATATAATGCACAAACTCATCTTTTACTTGGTAAATATCTTGATAAGTTTGACGTGACGGAGAAGACTACTGTAGAGATGAATGATCAGAGCCGTGCTCAGAATAAGAAAAAGAAGGACGACCACGACGCCTCTTTCTCTGAGAGATAATAAGATTATGTTGTGCTGCGTATTGCAATGCAGCTATTTGGTCAAAATTCTGTAATGTTGAGTGGGTTATTTCGGCGATGTGCTGCGATGATATTGCGGGTTTGTTGTGTAGATGTATTAATTTATCTTGTATAGTATTGGCTAAGTCATAGCTATATGAGCCTGCTAATTTTTCATTATGATTAAAACTTCGCGCAATACTAAGTATCAGTTTTCCTATAGAAAAATTATTTTTCTCGCCACCTTGTGATATGACAACGAGGGAAATCACAGGCTTTTCGTAAGTTGTAAAAGAATAACCGCATTGGTCGCACATATGTCTACGCCAGGTTGTTGGGTATTTTTTATTTTGACGAGAATTTGTTACGTGGGTTTTTTCGTGAAAACATTTTATGCATATCATATCAATATATTGACATACAACTATAAAAAAATCCAGTGGAAAAGTGCTGTGTAAAATAAAAATCGCCCCGTTATAGAGGCGACTACTTTGTAAATCTGGGAACTTAATTAAGTATAGATCTTTCTTCGTTGATCTTCTTATTATATTCGTAGTGAATTTTTGCCTTGCTCAATAAAGAACAATGTTGTGGCTTTTTTGTGTCTAAACGAGGTGAGTCATGTTTACTCATGCTCTAAATTCTAACATACTTATCAAATAAAGTCAAGGTCTGTATGGCAAACGTGTAGGTTTGATCATTTTCTATACTCCTTTACGACATTAAAAAACTCTTCATCAGTAACTGATAAAGAGTTATACAATTGTCGTATCTGGTGGGCAATAGAGGATTCGAACCTCTCACCTCTTCAACGTCAATGAAGCGCTCTAGCCAAATGAGCTAATCGCCCAGATATAATAATATTATCATAACAGATGTCTACTATCAAGGAGCGTGGTATAATATTGGTATGAGTGAAGAAGAACTAAAATCTATGAGACACAGCCTAGCGCATATTATGGCGCAGGCTATTCAGCATTTATGGCCTCAGGCGAAGTTTGGCGTGGGTCCAGCCATCGATAATGGTTTTTATTATGATATTTATCTTGACAACGGGACAATTTCTGAAGCTGACCTTCCGAAGATAGAAGAGGAGATGCGAAAGATCGTAGCGGCTAATTATCCGTTTGAGAGGCGTGATGTGTCGGTAGCAGAGGCCATTGATTGGGCTATAAAGGGAGATCAGATCTTTAAAATGGAATTGCTGAATGACCTCAAAAGATCCGGTACTACCGTTGCTAGTGAATTGGCTGGAGAAAAAATGGGATCTATGGCTGATGGCGATAGTAAAGTCGAGACTGTTTCTTTGTATTCTCAGGGTGATTACACTGATTTGTGTAGAGGTGGACATGTGGACAGTACTGGAAAAGTTGGTGCATTTAAACTCACTAAGACAGCTGGAGCATATTGGCGAGGCAATGAGAATAATCCACAAATGCAGCGAATATATGGTGTAGCGTTCGCTACACAGGAAGAGCTGGATGAATATCTGAATAGATTGGAAGTTGCAAAACAGCGAGATCATCGCAAGTTAGGTAAGGAGCTTGATTTGTATACGACCTCTCCTCTAGTGGGGATTGGTTTACCCTTGTTTACTCCTCGCGGTACGATTTTACGAGATATAGTGGCTCAATATTCGAACCAGCTGAGGCAGAAGTTTGGCTTTGAAAAGGTCTGGACTCCTCATATTACGAAAAAAGATCTATATGAAACATCGGGCCATTGGGCTAAGTTCGGAGAGGAGTTATTTTTAGTTAAGAGCCAGGAAACTAGTGACGAGATGGCTCTTAAGCCTATGAACTGTCCACATCATACGCAAATTTTTGCCTCACGACCGCGAAGTTATCGTGATATGCCGGTAAGATATTTGGAGACGACAACGGATTATCGCGACGAAAAAACTGGCGAGCTGGGCGGGTTAAATCGTGTGCGCTCATTAACTCAGGATGATAGCCATATATTTTGTCGTACTGATCAGATTGAGGATGAGATTAATAATTTATTATCTGCCGCTCGTGAGCTGTATGGATCAATCAATATGAAGCTTAGGGTCCGATTAAGCTATCGTGATGAATCCGATTCGTATTTAGGTGATCTTAGCTTATGGGATTCCGCACAGAACCAGTTAAAGTCTGCTGTTGAGAAAGTAGGCTTGGATTATTTTGAACAAGAGGGTGAGGCGGCATTTTATGGTCCAAAGATTGACTTTATGGCGACGGATGCAATCGGTCGTGAACATCAAGTTGCAACTGTGCAGCTAGATTTCGTGCAACCACAAAGGTTCGGTTTGGAGTATGCGGATACTGATGGTAATTTTACAACACCAGTTATGATTCACTGTGCCTTATTGGGCTCAATTGAGCGATTCTTAAGTGTGTTTATAGAGCATACTGGCGGATGGTTTCCGTTTTGGGCAGCTCCGGAACAAGTTCGTATTTTGACGATTAACGACACAGTGTTAGAATATGTTGATAAAATAACAACTATATTATCAGATATTACACTTATGGAGCCTGTTAGGTATAATGATGTGAGATTTACAATAGACTCTAGAAATGAATCATTAGGCAAGAAGATTAGGGAAGCTACCTCTATGAAGATACCTGTTCAACTTATCGTAGGACCAAAGGATATGGAAGCTAACGAGGTTAGTGTTCGCACGCAATCTGGCGAAGAAAAAATATCGTTGGAGCAGCTTGCTGAGTATATAAAATCTTTGTAGGGTTGAGCTAATTGGATAGGTTTATAAAATTAGATAACGGCGTTGATGAAGGTCGCCTACCACTAATTGTAATTATTGGTCCTACCGCTAGCGGCAAGACATCATTGGCTATACAATTAGCGAAGAAGTATAGAGGGGAAATAATTTGCGCTGACAGTAGGACCGTCTATCGTGGTATGAATATTGGGACGGCTAAGCCTTCTCTGGAAGAGCAGCAGGGAGTTTCTCATTGGGGTCTTGATTTGGTGAATCCGGGCGATTCTTTTAGTGTGTCACAATTTAAGGACTATGCCTGTCAAAAGATTAAAGAAGTCCGAAGTCGAGGAAATATTCCATTTCTTGTCGGTGGAACAGGGTTGTATATTGATTCTGTTATATTTGATTTTCAGTTTGGAGCTAAATCCAGTAAAGAAAAGAGAACTAACTTACAAGAAATGACAATATCTGAACTTCAGCAATACTGCGTCAATCACGATGTAGTCTTGCCGGAGAATAGTAAAAATAAAAGATATCTAGTTAGGGCTATTGAGCGAGCCGATGAAAAGCCGTCTGGAATGGAGGCTCCATTGAATAATACTATCGTTGTCGGAATTACTACAGGTAAACAACTATTAAAACGGAGGATTACAGATAGAGCAAAAAAAATGTTCAAGGACGGTGTTGTAGAAGAAACAATAGGATTAGCCAATAATACCGGGTGGTGTAATGAGGCTATGACGGGTAATGTTTATCCTATTATTAAGAAATTAATCGAGAAAGAAATAGACGAAGATCAGGCTATTCAGGAGTTTATTGTTAGTGATGTAAACTTAGTAAAACGTCAGTTGACGTGGTTTAGACGAAACCCATTTATTGAATGGGGAGATATTCATTCGTGTGAACAATATTTATCTCGAGTATTAGATAGTAAGTAAAAAATATGTTACAATTATAGTACAATGATTGATTCATTATTTGGTTCAAAAACTAGGGTAAAATTATTACATCTTTTTCTGAATAATCCAGAAAAGTCATTTTATGTGAGGGAAATTACTAGGATGATCGATGAGCAGATAAACTCCGTCCGTCGAGAGCTAGCTAATATGGTGTCTGTAGGTATAGTACAGCAGGATGCTATTGATAATAAACTGTACTATAGCGTAAATGAAGACTATCCCTACATTAAGCCGCTTGCAGCTATATTCTCAGATAAAAATACAGAAGGCGGTATGGGTGCTGCGAGTAGCGTTTCCTGGAAAGATTCTTTAGGGAGAATGAGAGGTTTAAGATTGGCTATTATTTCGGGGAAATTAGTAGTCGGATCAAGCTCTGCTGTTGATTTGCTATTGGTTGGCGATGATATGTCTGTCGTAACTATAAAAAATCTTGTTAAAAAAATCGAAAAAGATAGAAAAATAGAGATAAATTATGCCGTAATATCTTATGATGATTTCTATTATAGGATGAGTGTCAAAGATAGGTTTATAATGGATATTGTAAGAAACAAGCACTCTGTATTAGTAGATACGGAAAATATAATGAGAAAGGAGTAGGCATGTTTGAAATAGAGTATAAAGGAGCAAATGCTGTTATTATTACCACAAAGAAGCTTCGTGTGGTATTTGATCCGAATTTAGAGATTGTCGGAGGAAAAAATGTTCCTGTGGATAATGATGTAGAGGTGGTCACGGAGGATCGGTTTGCTGTTGTGAATTCTACACCAAGACTACTATTTTCGGGCCCAGGTGAATATGAAGTCGGAGACATTTCATTATTAGGAATTCCGGCGCGCCGGCACATCGACACTACGGATGATGTTAAAAAATCTACAATATATAAAATTACGATTGGTGAAGCTAAGGGAGTGGTTGTCGGTAACATTGAGAATAAACTAACTGATGATCAGCTCGAAAATATAGGTGTTGTTGATTTTGCAATATTACCTGTCGGTGGAAATGGGTATACGTTAGACGTAATAGGAGCAACTTCAATAATTCGTCAGTTAGACCCTAAGGTGGTGATCCCGGTGCATTATAGTGACGCTACTTTGCATTATGAAGTTCCGCAAGACAGTGTGGATGAGTTTGTAAAAAACCTAGGAGCTCCAGTTGTTGAGGCTGGCTCAAAGTGGAAGTTAAAGAAAATAACGGATCTACCAGATAATTTAACAGTTGTTCAAATATCGAAAAGCTAGGGTCTTCTTGTTGAGTTAAAAATAACTCCGATTGTATTATCTATTATCGGAGTTATTTTATTAAAATTTGATTTAGCGATTACTTATCAGCAGTTGCGCCCAAAATACCTTTTTTCTTCAGGGTGCGAATAGCTTTTGTGCTTAAAGTCATGGTAATTTTTTGACCGTCAACGACAAAAGTTTTCTTCTGAAGGTTTGGTTTGAAGACGCGTTTAGTGCGGCGCAGGGAGAAGCTGACGTTGTTGCCATACTGCTTGCCTTTGCCTGTTAAATCACATCGTGATGCCATTTCCACTCTCTTTACTTTATTATTAATAACAATCCTTATTATTGTAGCGACATTTGTATAATTAGTCAAGATTACGTATTGATGCTATAATAACACTTATGATTTTAGAAATAATAGTAGTTTTGATTGTTATATTATTGTCTATGACTATTCACGAGGCTATGCATGCTTTTATGGGATATGCATTGGGCGATAATACCGCAAAAGAAGAGGGGAGATTGACACTTAATCCCATAAGACATATCGATCCGGTGATGACTATTTTGCTTCCTTTGATTATGGTAGTGTTGCGTGCTCCGGTTTTCGGAGGGGCTAAGCCTGTTCCATTTAATCCAAATAGAGTCCGTTTTGGCGATTGGGGGGCGGCTCTTGTTGCTCTTTCTGGTCCAATTACTAATTTAATAATCGCCTTTATTGCGTTTGGCGTCGGAGTGTTTAGCGGTGTTATTAATAATGCTGGGGCAGTACAGTCTACGATATTTGGACTGATTATTTCTACTGCTGTATCGGTGAACCTGGGCTTTTTTGTTTTTAATATGCTACCAATTCCACCTCTGGACGGGTCTAGAATACTATACGCCGTAGCGCCAGATAGCATCAGGGGTGTTATGCAGAAAATTGAGCAGAACGGCATTCTTCTAGTGATGATTATAGTTGTGTTGTTTTCTGATGTAATCGGGCAGGTTATGTCGGGCTGTATTCGGGCAATTTTGCGTGTATTTATGAACATATTTGGTGTATAATAGGAGCATACCCTGGATTTATCCGTGGGCGCGTATGATTTTCCTAACATCATATGATAGGGAGCTTTAATGATTTATTGTCGTGGCAATAAGTTGCGAGCACCCACCTTGCATTTATGCGGGGAATATCTAGCGCCCACAGACAAGTCTAGGGTTTAGTGCTATAATATATCATGTAGTCTGTTAGGTAATCGCTTAAGTTATACTTAAGAGGAAAGTCCGGGCAGCGAAGGATACGACAGTCGTTAACGGCGACCGGAGGCAACTCTAGGGAAAGTGCCACAGAAACGAAACTACCTTCGTATTTTATATACGAGGGAAAAGGTGAAACGAGTGGGGTAAGAGCCCACAGTCGTCTATGGCGACATAGACGAGAGGTAAACCCTGTCGGCTGCAAGGAGATTTGCAAATAGGATTATCCGTCCGCAGATCGATAACCGCTTGATTTGTTTGGCAACAAGCAAACTAGATAGATGATTGCCCTAGACAGAACCCGGCTTATAGGCAGACTATGAATAAAACACCCTGCATAATGTCAGGGTGTTTTATATTGGTAGTTTTATCCTGTTATAGACTAGCTTTTACTATTTCAGCGAAAGCTTTTGGCTCGTTAACTGCCAATTCTGCTAATATTTTTCTATCAATCTCAATGTTTTTAGATTTCATAGAGGCTATAAGTTTGCCGTAAGTTGTGCCTTCTTGTCGAGCGGCTGCATTGATTCGGGTAATCCATAGACCGCGTAGATCGCGCTTCTTGTTTCGGCGATCGCGGTAGGCGTACTGTAGAGCTCTGATAACACCTTGTTTTGCAAGACGAAAACTTCTGGTGCGATTATGCTGCATTCCCTCAGCTGCTTTTAAGATTTTTTTGTGCTTAGCGCGTGCGGCAACTCCTCGTTTTACTCGCATAACTATACTCCCATTGCTCGACGGGCGTTCTTGGCCATCGAACCAGTTACTGTTGCTGTTGTGTTGATTGCGCGCTTACGACTTTTTGACTTTTTAGCCAACAAGTGGCCGCCAAATGCGCGCTGGCGGGTCAATTTTCCGGTGCTGGTCAGCTTGATACGCTTCGCAGTGCCTTTGTGGGTCTTTAGCTTTGGCATTATTTACTCCTTATTACTACGCTCAGATTGCGACCAGCCATCTGAGGTTTTTGCTCTAATATTGCGTCCTCACTAAGGTGCTCCATGATTTTGTCGATCAATTCGTAGCCGATCTCTTTATGGGCCATTTCACGACCTTTGTAGACCACTTGTATGCGAACTTTATGTCCGCCCTCTAAAAATTTACGGATCTTCTTCAGCTTAACCTCTAGGTCTCCAGCTCCTATCTTTAGACCAAAGCGCATCTGCTTTAGGTCTCCAGATTTGGCTTGGCGCCGATTCTTCTGTTGATCCTTCATTTTTTGGTACTGGTACTTACCCCAGTCAATGATTTTAGCAACTGGCGGATTGGCTCCCGGTGATATTTCAACTAGGTCAAGATTCATGTCGTTGGCCTTACTTAAAGCCTCTTTAAGGGACATGATTCCTAGCTGCTCGCCATCAGGACCAATTATCCGCAGCTCTCTTGCACGGATTGCTCCGTTGATACGGATTGATTTATTAATCTCTGGCTCTCCTTTTTGAAGCAATTTTAGATTAACTCAGTTGCTATTGTAACAGAGATGTTTGTTATTTTCAAGGATAATAATTAACCTATGTTAATCTGTCTATATTGTAGGCTTTCTGCTATATGTGGAATTTCTATGGATGTGGATCCTTCTAAATCTGCGATAGTGCGAGAAACTTTTATAACTTTAAAATAGCTGCGAGTGCTTAAATCTAGTTTTCTGGCTGCGTTCGTCAAGAAGGTTTTTGCAGATTCTGAGATTGATGTGATTTTATCAACGTTACTACTTGGAATGTCATTGTTGTATTTGTAACTACACTTATATCTGTCTCTCTGAATAGAGTAGGCTTTATGTATCTCAGATAAAAATGTCTCTTGTTGTGATTTTGTCGACATTTTATTATTTAATAATTTTTCATGGGGGACTCGCGAAACCGATACCGTTAGGTCTATTCGATCGAGTAGCGGTCCCGATAATCTTTTTTGGTAATTTAGAATCTGATTTTGTGAGCATATGCAAGTTTTTTCTGAGTCTCCAAGAAATCCACAAGGACAAGGATTCATTGTGGCTACTAATAAGAAATTGGCAGGGAAATTGAACTTACCATTTGCACGACTGACGGTAATTTCATGATCCTCTAGAGGCTGACGAAGCGATTCAAGTACAGTACGCGGATATTCGAGTAGCTCATCGAGAAATAGGACGCCTCTATGAGCTAAACTGATTTCTCCTGGCTGCACTTTCGATCCTCCGCCAATAATAGAGGCTCTACTTGCGGTGTGGTGCGGCGACCTGAACGGTCTATCTATTATGGGATTATTTATTATAGTGTGTTCTCCAAGACTGTGAAGTTTTGTCACTTCTACTATTTCATCCTCTGATAGGGCTGGTAATAGATTCTTCAGAGATTTTGCCAACATAGTTTTTCCTGATCCCGGAGGACCGGACAATAAAATATTATGCCTTCCGGCAACGGCTATTTGAATCGCTCTTTTTGCTTGTTCTTGTCCGTAGATGTCATCGATGGTTGGAGTGCTTTTATGATTGAGATATATATTTTTTATTGATGATCTGTCTATTGGCTTAATGATCTTTTCTTTTTTGAGATGTAAGAAGAGTGATTTTAGGTTTTCTACTGGAAATACATCAACTCCAGTCACTAGCGCCGCTTGTTTGGCGTTTTGGGCTGGCACGTATACTGATTTAATTTTTTGGTTTTTGGCTACTTCGGCTGTAATGATTGCTGATCGTATTGGGCGTAGACTGCCGTCTAATGCCAATTCACCTGCAAAAACCGCATTACTTACGTCGCTTTGGTTGAGTGCACCGCTAATGCATAAAATAGATAAGGCAATGGGGAGATCAAAGTGAGATCCGTCTTTTGGTAACTCTGCCGGTGCTAAGTTGATGATTATTTTTCCTTTCGGAAAATCTAGGGAAGAGTTTTTTATTGCACTACGTACCCGATCTCTGGACTCATCGATGGCCTTATTGCCCATTCCGACAATTTGTAGACTAGGAAGCCCTTTTGACATATCTCCCTCAACTTCGATGATTTGTCCATTAAATCCGTAGGGTGTAGCTGAAATAACTCTACTAATCATGAATCTATTAAAACATAAGCATGTAGATTTTTGAATGAGATCAGGGTATAATATGAATCGATATGTGGGGCTGATATAGCTTTCGACAATTGGACCTTATCATGACATTCTGCGAGCCGACGATACGCGTAACGTATATTTTTTAGATGCAAAAAACTTTGCAAGCAAAGTTGCGGGCCTATTCCAGGTTCGTGCTTTCGCACCAGCTGTAGCGTAATTTTCTATAGCCATCTTGCCGCGCAGGCAACATAGTGTGGACGAGGTGTTATATTTATGTTGCTCGCTGTGATTCTGGAAGTAGCAGACTCATGGGACTTTTTCTACGTAACGTAGCTCGGTATTTTTGGCTTATTTTTAAGTCGAGTGGCGTTATAAATTAAATTGAAATAAGACTATGCTTGTAGACGGATGTTGTGATACCAGTTGGACCCGGGGGCAGTACCCGGCAGCTCCACCAGATAGATTAGATTAAAAGTCAGCCCTATCGCTGGCTTTATTTATGTTAAAGAGTAGAATTTATCTTTAATATAGAAAAACAACCACCTGCGAGTAGTGGTTGTTTTCAAAAAAGTGGAGTTTTACAATTTCTTTTTATTTTTGGCTTCTGTATAACTTTTTTATTCAGAAGCTACCCCTATAATAAGCTATATAAATGCTTATGTCAACAATATTTTTGTAAAAAGTTGAGTAAAAAATACCACACATTTTATAATCTTCTTTCTAATTTTCGCAACTATTTTTCTAACGGCTTTTACTATGAAGTTACATGCCAGAGACTGGTGCTTGTTTGATGGTCTTTTTATGTGTATTACAAATTAAATTGCCGTACATTTTCTAGGATTCTTTTAATTGAAGCGTAAATGATGGTTTTGTGCGCTGTGAGTAAACTTTATTCTTTCGTTTTGTAATTTTTAATTAAAACTGTTGTATAACATTTTGATGTATAAGATTTAATATACATACTGATGCTTGGATGTTCTTATAATAATATAAAAAATATTTT
>UNSM01000002.1 GCA_900555425.1 Candidatus Saccharimonadota bacterium
CTTAAGAACAGATGAAGTGACTCGTCCCATCTCGCGTAAGTCATTAGAATTTATACGGTCTAGAGCAATGGCATCAATTTCATCAAACATGATTATTGCTTTTTCCGGATTTGGCAAAGCTCGTATTTCCTGAAATACCGAAGCTATATTTTTAGACGTCTGCCCAAGTTTGCTGTCAATAACACTATCAAAATCAACAGAGTATAGATCACGGTTGAGAATGCGAGCGATCTGTTTTACTGTCTCTGTCTTGCCAGTGCCTGGATCACCCTCAAATAAGAACTTATTAAAGCCAGAGTGATGTCTAATGGAGTTAATGACGCCAATGATATCATTCATAATGGAAGTGGGTAGCGGTAATGAATCTCCTGCCAGACTTACTTTATTAAAGAAGGATGATTGGTATTCATTGCTTTGCGGAACGAATGTATTAGCGCCGGACAATAGAGCCATAATATACTCGGCTAATTGGGAATCTCCAGCTTGATCAAATAGCTTAGCAATGATATACGCTTCATTTCGAAAACCTGCATCATTATGCTCTGCGTAGTATTTAATTAGGTTGAGTATATTCTTCTTGCGCATTTGTTCCCTCATATTATTAGAATATCATCTCTGGGACACAAATACAATATTTTGGGACACATCATCCCATTGCTTTATTTGCGTGGATGCTATATTATAGTGGTAATCGGGGGAGGAACCTCGGGGGTAGAAATAGGAAAAGCGCCTATGCGGCGCTTCCTTACACAATAGTTTTCCAACAAATTGTACAGTTCCTATAATACCACACATATTAATAAGTGGTAATTCCGCCACAGGAAGGACGGTTGCTATGACTATCCAAATTAGAGCCATCACGAAGCCCGAAGGCGATGAGCGCTATGAAGCGATCTCACACTATTGGGTGAATAATGACAGAGGTGTATTGATTCCTCTTGAGCGTAACTGGTTTATTGACTGGCTTGACGCTAATAGGACTTACGCTTTTGTATCGGAAGATGGTGATGAAGCACGGTGTGATGTGAAATACAATGGACATATTCGTTTTTTGCAGACACGCGCAGACGCCTCGCAGGCGAATAATTTACTAAACCTACCTCGTAAGCGAGTATAGACAAGTAGGGGCAATATTCGTTAAAAACATCTCGGTAAATCCGGGATGTTTTTATGGTGGTGTAAGATTGTATCTATCCCCGCCGCAAAATATCCAACACGCCAAACTTCCCGGTCAGCACGGCTCGGCTAATGATGTGCGGCGTGAGGGCGGCGATGAGTTCTTTTGGTTTGGTGTCGCTTGGTAAATCCAGTGTCGTGTCCAGCGCGTACACGTAAAATTGATAGCGGTGCGTGCCAAACGGCGGCTGCGGCCCGCCCCAACCAGGACAACCCCAACTTGTCATCCCCTCGACGGCGCCCGCGGGTAGTGATTCGCTGGTGATTTCAGTAGTTTCTGCCGTCACATTCCAAACCGTCCAATGGTAAAATCCATCGCACCCAGGCGCATCGGGGTCGTGGCAAATGATCACCAGGCTTTTGGTATTTGCTGGCACGTCGCTGATTTCGAGTGGCGGGCGTTGGTTGCCGCCAAGTTTGGCGTAATTTTTGGTATTTTAGCGTTTTCGGCGAACGCAGGGCTAGCAATTTTCATACTATGATTTTAGCATAGTGATATTTTTGTAGCCTTTGGCGTGTACAAGTTGAAATCAATATCAGTTTTCTGGACAATTTCATAATAAGGCGGAATTGATGGGTTTTTCGGAAGTTCAATTATTTTTCCGTCGTTAAATAATTGTCCTTGTCGGTAGACGTTGTGGATAAACGGTATATTTGGCTTTACTTTTCTTAAGCGATATAGCGCTGATTTATGCCGTGTTTCGCCATTTTTAATGACTTTAGGTTGCGTGTGCCATTGCCCCATAATACATAACGTTAATAGTGAATCGTCAATTTTAAGGATATTTTTAGCTAGCTGCTCTTCTCGTTCCTGCGGGCTTGGTGATATGACGGCATCCTTATCTAAATTGTCAAAAAATGTATCAATAAAAACGAGCTCTTTAAGTTGATTTTGCTGCAGAAGAATTGCTATCGTTTTTATCATCTCAAGAGATAGAACGCTTAAGTCAAAAAGGTCTTCATCAACTAAGGAGAAATCATAAGAATTGATCTTTACTGAATTGATGAAGTTGGGCACGGCGGGGCTGGCTTCAATGGCTAATCTCTTTACGCCAAGTTTCTTAACCAGAGTATAGACGACGTCGGAATTTTCTTTAATGCCGTGGATTTCGCCGTATACAATTATATTTGATTTTCGCAATGTGGATTGAAACAAATTTAACCGTCTTATGTCTAGTTGTTTCGGTAAAAATGTTTTGATAATATCGTGATTATTCATAGGTGCTAATTGATAGTTTACTTCATAAAACTGTAAATATATAGAGCCGCGTCGTTAATAAATTTGTCGATATTTGGCGAACTATTTATAATTAAGTCATGAATATCGCAGACCAACTCCTCACTAAATACCCAATTATTTCTGACCAAGTCGACATTAAAGAGCTTGGTGCGCTTTTAAGAGAGTTGGAAAAAACTTTACGCCGTGGCGCCACTGGAAACATTGTGGAGTTTGGTTGTTATGTCGGTACAACTAGTTTGTTTATTCGCCGACTATTGGACGCTTATAATTTTACGGGCGAATTTCACGTTTACGATTCGTTTGCGGGATTGCCAGAAAAAACCCAGAAGGATAATAGCGCCGCGGGTGATCAATTTAAGGCTGGCGAGTTATTAGCGCCGCGTAAGACGTTTGTCCAGAATTTTAAGAAAGCAGGGTTAAGTCTGCCGATTATTCATAAAGGCTGGTTTTCCGATTTTACCTCTGATGATGTGCCGGAAAATATTATGTTTGCGTTTTTTGATGGCGATTTTTACGAATCAATTGTCGATTCTTTTCGGGTTTGTGAAAGTAAGTTTAATGAAGACGCAATAATTATTGTCGATGATTACGCAAATGAAGCTCTGCCGGGCGCCGCAAAAGCCACTGATGAATGGCTAAAAGTTAACCGACAATTCACGGTCAGGACTGAAGCCAGTCTGGCGATTATCTCCTCTTGCCCAAAAACATAAACGTGTTACAATTAAAACATCACTAATATAAACAGGGGAGGGTTGTGATGGACGAACCAATTCACATCACGTCTGAAATAGGAAAACTTAAGACCGTTCTATTGCATCGGCCAGGTGAAGAGCTGGAAAATTTGACGCCAGACTATCTGACCGATCTTTTATTTGACGATATTCCATATCTGAAAGTGGCGCAGGCTGAACACGATGCTTTTGCGGAAGTATTGAGAAGTCGTGGAATCGAAGTTTTGTATCTGGATCAATTGGTCGCCGAGGCAATTAACACAGATCAATTGCGTGAACAATTTGTCGATGAAATGTTGGCTGCTTCTAAGCAGGATTCACGCCGCGTTACTCAAACATTGCGTCAATTCTTGTTGGACTTGCCAACTCACGCTATGATCCGCAAGATTATGGCTGGTGTTCGCAAGGATGAAATTACTTTGCCTCCAGATCAGCATCAGCAACTTCATAATATGATCGAGAAAAATCGTTATCCGTTCTATCTCGATCCAATGCCAAACCTATACTTTACACGCGACCCAGCTGCCGCAATTGGTAACGGTTTGACAATCAACAAGATGCACTGGACGGCTCGTCGTCGTGAATCGCTATTTATGCGCTACATCATCGACCACCATCCACGTTTTGCTAATCGTGTGCCAGTTTGGTACAACCGCACAGAGAAATTCTCAATGGAAGGTGGTGACGAATTAGTATTAAGCGATAAGGTTATGGCAATTGGTGTTTCAGAGCGAACAACCGCTGAGGCAATTGAAAAGATGGCAACCAAGCTGTTTGCTGGCTCGAAATTCGAGAAAGTCATTGCTATGGAAATTCCAAAATCTCACGCCTTTATGCACCTAGACACCGTGTTTACGATGATCGATCGTGATAAGTTTACGATTCACCCAGAAATTCGCGACCACGGCGGCAGGATGAATTGTTTCATTTTGGAGAAGGTTGAAGGTCAGCCATTCCCACGAATTACACACGAAACAGACCTGGAGCATGTCTTGAGAGTTGCGCTGGGCTTACCAAGTGTTACGTTGATTGAGTGTGGCGGTGGCGATCCGATTGCTGCTGCTCGTGAGCAGTGGAATGACGGTTCAAACACTTTGGCGATTGCGCCGGGTGTTGTGGTGACTTATGATCGCAACTACGTAACTAACCAGAAATTGCGCGAAAACGGCATTGAAGTTATTGAAATTAGTGGTGCTGAGCTTGGACGCGGTCGTGGCGGTCCACGCTGTATGAGTATGCCGCTAGTACGAGAGGATGTATTCTAATGGCTCAGAGTTTGAAAGGACGATCGCTACTGACTTTAGGCGACTACACCGCTGAAGAGATTCGCTTGCTATTGGACACGGCTCGTGAATATCGCCGATTGAAATATGCTGGTGTTCCGCACCGAATTCATGAGGGTAAAAATGTGGCTTTGTTGTTTGAAAAGACTTCAACGCGAACACGCTGCGCATTTACGGTGGCTGCTAATGATCTTGGAATTGCGCCAGAATACCTCGGTAAAGACGATATTCAATTGGGTAAGAAAGAGACAGTTGAAGACACTGCTAAGGTTTTGGGTCGAATGTTTGACGGAATTGAATTCCGCGGCTTTGATCACGCGACCGTTGAGGAATTGGCGCGTCACGCTGGCGTTCCAGTATGGAATGGATTGACCGATAAGTTTCATCCAACACAGATTTTGGCTGACTTCATGACGATTGAAGAACATGTCGGAAAATTGAAGGGAACTAAGCTGGTGTTTGTTGGCGATGGTCGCAACAATATGGCGAACTCGTTGATGATCGGCTCAGCTATTATGGGACTTGATTTTCGTATTTTGGCACCTCGTGAATTGCATCCAGAGCAAGCTTTGGTCGATAAAGCAAATCATTTTGCCAGGTCAAGCCACGCACGTATTACCATCACTGACAACTTCGAAGAAGCTTTGCGTGGTGCCGATGTGATTTACACGGACGTTTGGGTTTCAATGGGCGAAGAAGACAAGTTTGCTGAACGCATTAACCAATTGCGACATTTCCAAGTTAATCGCCAGATGATTAATCTGACAGGAAATCCTGAGGTCAAGTTTATGCACTGCTTGCCGGCATTCCATGACGCATTGACGATTACTGGAAAGAAGATTCAGGAAGATTTCGGTTTAGATTCAATGGAAGTGACGGATGAGGTGTTCCGCTCGCCACATTCGATAGTTTTTGATCAAGCGGAAAATCGTATGCATACAATCAAGGCCGTGATGGCTTTGACATTGTAGTTGTTGTCGTAATGAGGAGGTTAAGGAGGCTCCGAGGCAATGGTAGAAAAAATTAAAAAAGCAAAGCAGAAGCTTCGATCACCGTCGGCGTTTACTATTTTGTTTGTCGTGATCATCGTTATGGCGGCATTGACGTGGGTTGTTCCTTCTGGACTATATAAGACAAACGAAGATGGCGATCGTATAGCTAATTCGTATCACGTAGTCGACAAAGATCGAACCGTCACGGAAGAAAAAGACGGTAAAAAGGAAGAGGTCAAAAAACACGATCAGCAAGGTTTGTGGGACGTCTTCACTGCACCTATTAAAGGTATGTCAGACAAGCTTGATGTCATCGTCTTCGTGATGGTGCTTGGTGGATTCTTAGGCGTCACTATGAAAACTGGTGCGCTTGACGCTTCTCTTGGCGCACTGCTTCGAAAGATGAAGGGCAAGGAAAAGTGGCTCATCCCGATTCTGATGATTTTATTCGCTATCGGTGGTACTACTTACGGTATGCAGGAAGAAACTGTGGCGTTTTACGCACTAGTTATACCGATGATGATTGCTGCTGGCTATAACGCCATGACTGGTGTGATGGTGATTGTGTTGGGTGCTGGTACCGGTGTGCTCGGCTCGACAATCAACCCATTCTCTACTGGTGTTGCGGCAAAAACCGCAGACGTGAAATTGGGTAGCGTTATTCCAATAATGTCTATCATCTTAGTACTTTGTTTGATTGCTGCGATTATCTTTACTATGCGTTATGCCGCAAAAGTTAAGGCAGGCAAGTACAAAGAAGATGTTCGCTACAAGCCAGCTACGGCTGCTCTCGACACGACAAACGTACCAAAATTCACTGGTCCACGAAAAGTCGTTATGTCCGTGTTTGCTATTACGTTTGTGCTAATGATTCTTTCCTTGATTCCATGGGGAAGTTGGAATATCACATTCTTCGCTGATATGTTTGAATGGGCTGCAGGTTTGCCAGTCATTGGCGCGGTACTTGGTGTAGTCCACAGTGCGGCATTTGGTGATTGGTATTTCAATGAAATCACTGCACTATTCCTAATTTCAACAATTGTCATAACCGCAATTTACTACAAAGAATTTAAGAAAGAGGGTGTTTTCCCAGTTGATACATTTATCGACGGTGTGAAAGACATCTTGCCAGTTGCTTTGATTATTGCAGTAGCAACAGGTGTTTCTGTAGTGATGACTAACGGTGAAATTCAGGACACGATCATCAGCTGGGGTGAGTCCCTTCTGAAAGATGCTGGTGGCGGCGTTGTCGGCGTGTTGGCATATCTATTTTACTTGCCAATGTCATTTATCGTTCCGTCATCATCAGGTTTGGCGGCAGCAACTATGCCAGTTATTGCGCCAATTGCTGACTTGGTTGGCTCAAGCAAAGAAGTTATGGTTGCCGCATTTGCGACAGCGTCTGGCTTGATCAACATGATGGCTCCAACTATCGCATCGTTGATGGGTGGATTGGCGCTGGCTGGCGTTTCATATCGCGACTGGCTAAAACGCTCAGCTCCAATTATGGCGATATTTGCTATTATCAGCATTACAGTTATTGCAATTTTCGGAGCACTGTAGCCTATGGATAAGAAGCGTACTATTGTAGTAGCGCTCGGTGGTAACGCCCTGCAACGGCAGGGCGAAGCCGCGTCTGAGCAGCAGCAACGAGTAGCCGATGAAACCGTTCGGCAGCTTTTACCGTTAATCCAGGCTGGTCATAACGTAGCAATCGTTCATGGTAATGGTCCTCAGGTTGGTAATATTGTGTTGCACGAAGAGGCGATTAATACGCCAGATGTGCCAAGTTTGCCCCTGGAAGATTCTGGCGCTATGAGCCAGGGGTTGATTGGCTTTTGGCTGCAACAGGCTTTTCATGACGCCTTTATGGTTAATCAGATGAACAATCGCGCTGTTAGCGTTATAACTCAAACGATTGTTAGCTTAAGCGATCCAGCATTCCAAAATCCAACCAAGCCAATTGGTCCGTTCTATTCGGAAGACGAGGCAAAAACCGTTGCTAGCGAACGCGGCTACACGGTAAAAGAAGACGCTGGTCGCGGCTGGCGACGTGTCGTTCCTTCGCCAAAACCTCAGACGATTGTTGAGGCTGATGTGATTAAGGCGTTGGTTCATGCTGGCGTGACGGTCGTTTCAACTGGCGGCGGCGGCATTCCTGTTTTACAAGATGAAACTGGTCAATTAAAAGGCGTCGCTGCGGTTATTGATAAGGACTTCGGCGCGGCAAAATTGGCAGATCTTTTGGACGCTGACACTTTGCTGATTTTGACTTCGGTTGATGCTGCTAAAATTAATTTTGGCAAACCAGATGAGCAATCTCTCGGGGAAGTTTCAATAGAAGAACTTCAAAAGCATATTGACGATGGGCAATTTGCGGCAGGTTCGATGTTGCCAAAAACTCAGGCTGCCTTGTCGTTCCTGGATGGAAAGTCGGGGCGTACGGCGATTATTACTTCGCTGGATAAAACCGCTGAAGCCATTAGCGGCTCGGCGGGCACGATAGTCAAATCGTAATAAAAATCAAGAAGTTCCTGTGAACAGTGCAGGAGCTTCTTGTGTTTATGTATGTTTTATTTTATAATATGAAATTATGTTGCAATATCTTCGTTCAACAAATAGTGATTCAATAATTAGCCCGCAAGAAAATTTGCAGTCTGGTTCGTGGGTACGCTGCGAAAGACCGAGCGACGAAGAGGTTTCGCAATTGTTGACGCTGGGCTTGGATGAGGATTTGATAAGTGACGCGCTTGATCCACACGAGGTACCGCGCATTGAGTTTGACGATGAGTGGACTTATTTGATTGCGCGATTGCCAGACACTGACGACGATTTTAACGATTTTACCACGCCGATTTTATTCTGCATTAATAAAGATCATATCGTGACGTTGTCCAGAGATAGTTTGGGACGATTGTGGCAGCCATTTATTGATAAAGTGCGAATTAGAACGGATCGACAAGTTGAGCTTTTGGTGGCGATGGTTGAGGCAATTTCAACGCAATATCAGCGGCGTGTGGCGACGATTAATCGCCAGATGCGAGCGGCTACGGACAGTATTCATACGCTGAGAGTTAATGACATTGCCACCTTGGCGGAGTATGAGCGCAAATTGAATGATTATCTTGACGCGCTAATTCCGATGAACTGGGCGATTGAAAGACTTCTGGCGACTCAGAAGTTGCGACTGAAAGCTGATGATAAGGAAGATGTTGAGGATATTTCGATTGATTTGGAGCAGGTGATTGCGCGTTGTAAAAGTTTGTTGAGGACGATTACTAATGTGCGCGATAGCTATAGGGCGGTGATGGATACGCGCCTTAATGAGACGATTCGCCTACTAACCGTAATTACCGTAGCTTTGACTATTCCGACGATGATCGCTGGTTTATATGGTATGAACGTGCCGGTTCCAGGTGCCGATAATCCATTGATGTTTTGGGGAATTACCGTAGTTAGTGTGGTCCTAGCTATTGTTGTGGGCTATTATTTCCTGCGCAGCCGATAAAGTTTAATTGCAATTCGACAGATTGCTAATATTGCTTGTGTATATTATAATTTTCTCATGATGGTGGGCTACTTTGAGCGTAGATCGTTGACTGAAAAGTTGACGCAAGCTCAACGAATGCATAAAAACGGTTGGATTAATTTGACCGGTAGTCTTGACGCTACTCGAGTTTCAAAGGCTTTGTCGCTGTCTGCTAATATTGTCCGTGACGTACTGGATATCCACGAATTACCTCGAGCGGAGTTTTCTGATGGCGTTGAATATATTTTTACGCGCATACCGTTTGGTCAAACTGATTCTGGCAAAACGGCGCCGTTTTTGATTGCAATTAGCGGCGGTCATTATATTACAATATCGCCTCATGTTAAATTTTCACCTTTGGAGGTCAGCGATTATTTATTTAGCACAACCGAGCGTCCAGCGGGAGTTTTTGCTGCGAATTTGGCGTATATTATTTCTCAATATGAACAACGCGTGCATTTGTTAACGGAGCAAATTAGCGATGCTCGTCGGCGACTAAGTCGTCATGAAGTTGAGAATTCGGATTTTATTAAATTTGTTGCAATTGAAGACACGCTCAATGAATATCGAAGCAGCTTGGAAGGTATGTCCCGTGTTATTACACAACTGATGGAAAATCGTCGCCATCTATTTAAGACTAGAGATCTGGAAGCCTTGGAGGACGTCGATCTACACATCAGGCAAGTTTTAGTGGCGATCAGTTCCAGTACGCACACAATTTCCAGTATCCAAAACGCTTATTCGACAGTTGCTAATAATACGCTAAACCAACGTATGAAGGCATTGACCGCCATAACAATTCTTCTGGCTATTCCAAACGTTTTTTACGGGATGTATGGAATGAATATCGCGTTACCATTTCAGGGCGAGCCTTGGGCGTACCCTGTTATCACCAGTTTTACGGTGTTGTTGATTTTACTTGTTATGTTTGTTGCTAAGCGACTCCGCTTATTCTAATATAGATATAATAAGCATTTTCAAAATGTTTTTGCTTGACGTGCCAATAAACGTTTGGTAACATTGTTAGCATGTCTCGCGCCGAAGCATTAAATTGCTGATATTAAGTGATAAAGGTCGAAGCGCGTGGGGCTGCACATAATAATAAGGAGTGCAAAACACATGCCAATAGCAATCAAATTTGTGCCATCAAGGCGCAAAAAGATCGCGGTGGATGTGGTGCCTGCCGAATGGCAAACATACATAGCACAATAAAAAGAGTGCAGTCGCTCCAACGATAGAATAGGGACGACTATAAACAAATCCCGCTCCAAGGCACCGGAGCGGGATTTTGGTTTGTGTGAAAATGCGTTAATCTTTTACTTCAACGCCAGCTTTTTTCAAGGCTTCCTTGACTGATGATTCAATTGAGCCGGAGCTGTCCATCTCGGTATTTTTTCCATTTATGTAGAAAGTTGGTGTTGCGGCAACGCCGTGTTTGCGACCGAGAGCCATATCGAAGTCAATTTTATTTTTAACCCTGTTGCTAGCAATATCGGTTTTATATTGATCGATATTAAGCTTCAATTGTTCAGCATAAGATTTGAAGATGTTGTCACGTTCTGTAGTGTTGGCGTTTTTCCAAGCGTCCTGATTTGCATATAGAAGCTCATTCATTTCCCAGAATTTACCCTGCAGGCCAGCAGCTTCAGCTACGGCAGCGGCGGCTCGTGCGTTAGGGTGTGAGCTGGCAATTGGGAAATTACGGAAAATTAATCGAACGTGATCTTTATATTTTTTAGCTAGCGCTTCGGCTTTTGGTGCAGCGGTGCCACAGCCAGGGCATTGATAGTCGGCGTATTCGATAATTGTTACTTTGGCGTCTTTACTGCCAATTTCGTGATCTGCAATATTGCCATTTCTTGATTCTGCGCTGATAGTTGTGTTCAGCTGATCGTTATTGATATCGCTAATGTTTAGTCGATTTTGTGTCGAAATATAAATCATTCCACCAACAATCGCCACTACAATAATTGCGAAAATTATCCAGCTTTTCTTATTCATTTTACCTCCATTTACTCTAGTAAGTATAGCACGGAATGCGGTACAATAAAACTATGACGATTGTGCTAATTTTTGGATATTTGGTTACTTTGGCGGTTTTGTTGATAGTGCTGGGAGTTCAGCCGAAAACGTCTTCGCATAGCCAATTTGAGCTGCGGCGGAGAAGTGGACTAGGCGATGAAAAGGCTAAAATTCTTTTGCGACAAAGAGAATTTTTACGAGATATTATTTCATTGCAGCGCGCCGTGGCTTCTTTATGTTTGGTAATTTTAAGCGTTATTAGTGTTTATTTGTTCAATTGGGCGACTGGACTCTTTTTGTCAATTATAATAGCTCTAGAAATCGGAGCTGTCGCGCGAATTGGCTTGTGGCAGAAATATTCACAGCAACTTTATGAAAAATACGAACCGCTAATTTTAACGACAATTGAGCGACATCAAGTAATTTTGTCACTAATTCGTTCGGTGTCGCCAGTTGTTGGTGATAGTCGGGTGATTGAATCGAAAGAAGAATTGCTGGAAATGGTGGCTCAATCCAGCGGAGCGATTTCACCTTCTGAGAAAAAGCTTATTACTAACGGACTGAAGTTCAACGATATGAAAGTCGAGGAAATTATGACGCCGCGAAGCATGATTGAATCGGTACCTATGAATGAACTCCTCGGGCCGCTAGTGCTTGATGATCTTCATAAAAAAGGGTATAGCAGATTTCCTGTCATTGACGGTGACATTGACCATGTTGTTGGCATGTTGAGGATTCAAGATTTGTTAACGATTGATCGCAAAGCAAAATCTCATCGTGCGGAAACAGTCATGAGTAAAGATGTCTATTATATTCGCGAAAATCAAACTCTACAGCACGCCTTGGCTGCATTTTTGAAAACGCAGCATCACTTGTTTATTGTTGTAAATGAGTTTCGAGAAACAGTTGGTCTACTGAGTTTGGAAGACGTAATTGAAGCGCTATTGGGTCAGAAAATCATTGACGAATATGATGTTTATGGAGATCTCCGCAAAGCCGCTACGGCTAATCCGCAGAAAAATAATTTGCCCACAAAAACTCGTCGAGATGTTTAATTCTGGGAATTTGCCTAGATTATGCTATAATAACAGATATGAAAAATAGAATTTTGGCGGCAGAAACTTCTAAAAAAGTTGGTGAGAATATTACAGTTGCGGGCTGGGTTCATTCCAGGCGTGATCATGGCGGATTGATTTTTATTGATTTGCGCGACCACACGGGTTTGGTTCAGTTGGTTATTAACCCTGATAAAAAAGATGCTTTTTCTTTGGCGGAAAGCTTACGAGATGAGTTTGTGGTTCGTGCTTGTGGCGTGGTTGCGGAGCGTGGTGAAGGTCTGAAAAATCCGAATATTGCCAGTGGTGATGTGGAAATTGTTGTGGACAATTTGGAGATTTTGAACCGAGCCGAAACTTTGCCAATTCAGCCATTTGCTGAGGATAATCAAGCTGGCGAAGAACTAAGATTCAAGTATCGTTATCTTGATTTGCGTCGTCCAAAAATGCAAAACATGCTTAAAAAACGCGCCGAAATGTATCGTCGAATCCATGAATATATGGACGGTCGAGATTTTATTGAAATTCAAACGCCAATTTTGGCGAATTCAAGCCCTGAGGGTGCGCGTGATTTTCTGATTCCGAGTCGTTTGCAGGAAGGGAAGTTTTATGCCTTGCCACAAGCTCCACAGCAGTTTAAGCAGCTGCTTATGGTTGGTAGCGTGCCACGTTATTATCAGTTGGCTGCTTGTTTCCGCGATGAAGATCCGCGAGCAGATCGCTTGTATGGCGAGTTTTATCAGCTGGATTTGGAGATGAGTTTTGCCGAAAATGGCGAAGAAGTTCGCACTGAAGTCGAACCTTTAATGAAGCAACTGGCAACTGATTTTGCTGGTAAAAAATTGTTGGATTTGAGCGATTTGGCGGTTGGTGATGGCAGTTCAATTCCGCGAATTTCGTATCGCGACGCCATGGAAACTTACGGTTCTGATAAGCCGGATTTGCGATTTGGCATGGAATTGATAGAACTGACGGACGTGTTTTCGAAGACTGAGTTTGGTGTATTTAAAAATGCTGAATGCATTAAGGCTATTTGCGTAAAAAATGGCGCAAGTTTGAGTCGCAAGCAAATTGACAATTTTACCAACATCGCTAAAAGCGAAGGCGCTGGCGGTTTGGCGTACATCACATATCAAGACGGCGAAGCAAAATCTCCAATTGCGAAATTCTTGAGTGAGAAGGAATTAGCTGATATCCAGCAGAAAACTGGTGCGGTTGATGGCGATGCAGTGTTCTTTGGTGCTGATTCTCGCTCGGTTGTTAACGCGGTATTGGGGCGCTTGCGTAATGAATTTGCCTCGCACTTTAATCTTAAGGACCCATCGGTCGTGGCGTTTGCTTGGATTATTGATTTTCCGTTTTATGAATGGGATGAGCGAAGTAAAAAACTTGATTTTGGCCATAATCCGTTCAGTATGCCAAAGGGTGGTCTGCAAGCTCTGGAGTCTGCTGAAACTGACGCCGAAAAATTATCCATTGTCGCTGATCAGTTTGATATGGTGATGAATGGTTATGAAATTTGTTCTGGTGGTGTTCGTAATCATAATCCAGCAGTGCTATATAAAGTGTTCGGTTTACTGGGCTTCAGTGAGTCTTATGTTGAAGAAAAGTTCGGTGCTATGCTAGGCGCTTTCAAATACGGCGCTCCGCCTCACGCAGGATGTGCTTTTGGTGTTGATCGTATTTTGATGGAATTGATCGATGAGCAAAACGTCCGTGAAACTCTGGCGTTTCCAAAGAATGGCTCTGGCGTGGATGTGATGATGAATTCACCATCAGTTGTTGATCCCGCTCAGCTACGCGAATTGGGCTTGTGAGATTTAGTTCATTGAGTTCACGGGAGATGCTCGTAGGATGATGGACAATATTATTCTTCACATTCCTCACGCCTCGTTATGCTTGCCGCCTGATTTTTGGCGTGATATTACGGTAGATAAAGAGATTATCGAGAGGGAATTGCGTTTCATTGCTGATTATAAAGTTGATGAGCTTGTTAAAAATATAGATAGCCATAAAATTATAGCTAAATATTCGCGACTATATTGTGATGTTGAGAGATTCCGTAGTGATGGGGATGAGCCGATGGCTAAGCTGGGCATGGGAGCGATTTATACACATTTATCTGACGGTACACAGTATCGCAAAATAGGATCATCCCGCCGCGAAGAAATTTTGGGCAAATCATACGACTTACATCACAAACAACTAAACACATTGAGCAGGGAAATTGTTGATCAATATGGATCGTGTGTGATTATTGACGTTCATAGTTATAGTGATGAATTGGTGCGAAGATTGTTTGGCTGGACGGAAAATTTACCGGATATTTGCCTCGGCTATGATGAAAAATGGTTCAGTAAAGACAATGCATCAAAATTAAAGACATATATTGAAAAAATGGGATATAGTTGTGAATTAAATTATCCGTACTCTGGGGCGCTGGTTCCGATGGAATTTTATCACGATGAAAATCCGAAGATGCATTCGGTGATGTTGGAAATTAATAGGCGCGTCTATTTGAATGGTGATGCGGTAAGCGAAAATGCTGTGTGTAATATAGATAAAATAATAAATTTTATCGCAGAAAATCTAAATCCTAATCCCCAGCCACGCCGCCAAAATATCGCCTGCAAAGTAGGCTAGTCCTGCCGCAATTGCCCCAAGAAGTAACGTGATGCCTGCAGACTGCCAAGGTGATTGTTTGCTGACTTTACCTTTGATGAAGCCGATTGCTAAGAACGTTGCCGCAGTTAGCGCCGAGCTAACATAGAATAATACCGCGTTTGGTGTTTTTAAGTTTGCAATTACGTCAATCAAATATGGCAATACTGGTACGCTACCGACCACCACGAAAGCTAAGAATGTTACTGCGCCTATGATCTTTGGGGATGAGCGTTTTTGGCTGTCGCGAACAGACTCTTCGTGTTCAGCGCTGGCTGCTAAATATGCGCTAGAGCCCATTGAGAATCCGTCGGCTATTAAATTAGCAATTCCTAATATAAGAATGACTGAACTGGATATTCCAGCTCCAGCTGAAGCCGCCACGACCGCAAATGTTGTTACTGTGCCGTCGACCGCGCCATAAACAAATTCCGGTATATATCGTTTGAAAAAATCTCGCATAACCATACCAGTTTATCATATTATTAACGATTAGCGGACATCTCTATTGACAATTTAATAAGCTTATGCTATAGTGAAATAGTTAGATTATCTAATACAAACAATTTAACAAGCATGCTAAAATAAACATAACAAATATAAACTTTTGCAGAAAGGTAAAGCGTGGAAGATATCCAAACAGCCATCGTTTTATTATCAATCATCGTAGGATTGTTGTCGGTTATTATCGTAACGCTACTGGCAGTGGTCATCGCCTTGTTGGTAAGACTTAATACGGTCATGAAAAGCGTTAGTAAAATTACAACTAACGTAGCTAGTGCAACTGAGTGGTTGTCGCCAACAAAAGTTTTCAGTGAAATATCAGGTTTATTTCGTAAAAAATAATTAAAAAAGGAGTAAATATATGAAAAAAGTTTTAGCAATTATCGGAGCGGTAGCAGCAGGTTTTACAGCTGGAATTTTAACTGCACCAAAGAGCGGCAAGGAAACAAGGAAAGACTTGAAGGATAAAGCTGTAAAATTGAAAGCCGACACTGAAAAGGTGGCTTGCAAAGCGACTGCCGCAGCAAAAGACAGCTTAAGTTCGCTAAAAGCTGGTTCTCAGAAAGTTGGAGATGCTGTAGCAGAAACCGCAAAAGACGTTAAGGGTAACGTCGAAAAACGTTTCAAGTAATATTTGACTCTATTCAAGAAGACGTGAGATAATATAAGTGATGAAAAAAGTTACTTTCTATCTCGCGTCTTTTTTGATTGCTTCTAGTTTGTTAGTGACGCCACGGGCAGTTGAGGCTCAGTCTGTTGATGCTACGGCTGATTCCGAGATTATAAAAACGCTTGATCGAAACTGTAGTTCCGTAAGAGTTGCTATTAAAAACATCCACACCAATGACGCTCTAACTAGGGTAAATGTTGGACAGAGATATAATTCTATTTCTACCAAACTTATGGCCAGGCTGAACGGTCGATTGGCAATCAATAAGCTAGACAGCTCAAAGTTAGTGAACATTACTAATGAATTCGAGTCGACGAGGCTTAAGTTTAATAGCAATTACAATGATTACGATACTGCGATGACCGATCTTCAGCGCGCAAATTGCTCTAATAATGTGGCGGACTATTATAAAAAATTGACTGTCGCTCGCGAGGCTCGTAATAAACTTTCTGAGGACGTGAAGGTCTTGGATGAATTGTTAGTGAGATATAAAGAAGAAGTGCAAGTTATTAAAAATTCGCTGTCTGGAGGTTCTAATGAATAGAGCTAAGGAATTATTTCGTAGTTATAAATTCGCTACATTTATTGGTCTGACTATTGCGGTTTCAGTTGTGTTGGTGTCGATCGCGATGTTTATGTATTACAAGACTGACGCTTATCGATTGGATTTGAGTCGCCCAGAATACGCTTCTCGCCGCAAGCAAATTAGTAAGGATGCGAATGAAAAAAGTCACGAATTTGACGCGCAAGGTACAGTAAATAAGGACACATTGAAGGAATTTTTGGGAATTTATGATAAAGAAGTAGAGAACGTTAATAAGATCAAAGCGTTTTCTAATGATGTGTTGAGCGATAAAGAATTGGGTTTATCTAACAATTAATCTTTATCTTCTGGTTATTGAGGTTGGGGTCGGCAGAGTCGCCAGAAGAACTCCTTCGCGATCAAAGTTTTGTAACAATCGATGTCGCATTTCAGAGGTAACAGACCACTGATCTGATGGCTGAGTTTTTCCGGCAATGATCAATTCTGTTCCTCGTCCAGTAATATCACCAACGGAAACGAATTTAGGCGGATCGATAATTTTCTTTTGCCAAGCCTTTTCTTTAGCCAATTCTTGACCAGTAGCGTTAATGATGTCTGTAACTGCAGAAATGTCAGAACTTGGGTCGATATAAATACTGAAGCGCGACATACTATAGCCCATAGTTTTATTGATAACGTGCTGAATCGTGCCATTTGGAACATAATGAACATTACCCTCAGAATCTCGTATAACAGTAGTGCGAGTGCCGACTCTCTCGACGGTTCCAGCGGCTCCCATTACGTCAACAACATCGCCAACACGATATTGATTTTCAGCAATGATAAAAATACCAGACAAGAAGTCCTTAACGAGTGATTGAGCGCCAAATCCTAATGCCACACCGATTATGCCAGCACTAGCGAATAGCGGCGATAAATCAAATAGGAATAGCTTATTGGCGACAATTGCGGCGACATAGAAAATTATTATGATTTGCCAGAAACTTCGGGTTAATTGGATGAGAGTTTTTTCGCGCTTTTCTATGTCTTTACGGTGCCAGGAGCGATGTTTAGCGGTGGAGCGTATAGAATAATGGATAGTCCAAGATAATAAATATTTCCCCAGAAAATAAACAAAAACAGAGCCGATAATAATGCTGACTGTGTCGATAATGCGCTCACTAATTAACCAGCCAAGGTTATTGCCATGCAGCCATTGACCTAACGTAGAAGAATCTAAGAACTGTTTTATAAGCTTATCCATTATTGATTTAGTATAATAGAAAATATGAGTTTTGTCGATCCGAATCAATTTATTATCACCAGAAAACGTAAGAAATATAAATTCGCTTTATTCCACAATTCACCTCTATGTTTTGAATTTGATGAATGGGTGAAGCGGGAAGTCGATTGTTTGGAAATCGGTGCTGGAACTGGACTATTCAGCATAGAGCTTGCGCTGCGCCATCCTGAAAAGACGTTTTTAGCAATTGACGTGAAAGGTGATCGATTACAGAAGGGCGCAAAAATTGCTGAAGAAAAGGGGCTAGAGAATGTGTTTTTTGTTCGAGCGCGGGCTGACCAAATAGACCAATTAGTGGAGCAGAATTCTTTGGAGCAAATTTGGGTAACATTTCCTGATCCGTTTCCGAGGAAACATAGTACTGGGCGCCGCTTGACTCATCCTAATTTTTTGAAGAAGTATTCTTCATTGCTAAAATCGGACGGATCTTTATTAATTAAACACGACGACCACAATTTTTTCTATTGGAGCTTGGAGCAATTAGTGGCAGAAAAATGGCAAATTAAGGAGTTGAGCTTTGATCTTCATGAATCCGCGCTAAGTGACGAATATAAAATAATGACGACTTACGAGCAAAGGTGGATTGGCGAAGGAAAAACTATTAATTTCGTAAGAGCTACGCGCCAATAAAGGAAAGGAGTATTATGCAATTTAAAGATTATTCAACAAAAGCAATTTCTACTTTAACAGATAAGGAATCTCATAAATATGGCGACGTTGATGCGAGATTGATGGCTCAGATACTAGGTCTAAGTGGTGAATCTGGTGAAGTCATGGAGAAATTTAAGAAAATCCTACGTGATAAAAATGGGGAAATTTCAGATGAAGACCGTGATGCAATAATAAAAGAACTCGGTGATGTGCTTTGGTATGTCAATTCTATAGCGCATTTGCTTGGTTGTAGTTTAGAGGAAGTGGCTCGCGGAAATAATGATAAACTGCTCAGTCGTCAGAGTCGGGGGAAGATTCACGGCAGCGGCGATGATCGCTAGTTTTTGAATAATTGTTCGCGAATCCATCCGTCGATTGTGCCAGCGCCCATACATAGGATGAGCTTTCCAGAGTTTCTTGCCTCGGTTATTTCTTGCCATAAACCGTCGTCTAATTCGGCAAAATGAACTTTTTCTTTGTCGATATTTTTGGCAAGTTGTTGTGGTGTTAAGGTTGGCAAATCTGGATTTTCCCTAGTTAAATAAGTTGGTAGCCAGTAAATTTCATTGGCATCATGGAAAATATCATCAGTGTATTGATCAATTATCTCGTGCTGGCGAACGTTTTGGTGTGGCTGATAAACCAGGACTACATCGTTTGACAACTCTTTAGCCATCTGTAGTGTCGCTCGGATTTCAACTGGGTGATGTCCGTAGTCAGAATATAGATTTTCAGCGAGCTTTTCAAAACGTCGTCCTGATCCGGGGAAGGAGTTTATTGCTTGGTATATTTCTAACTCCTCCGCGTCCACTCCCATATGTTTCAAAGCTTCAATCACCAAAGTAGCGTTCTTTCGGTTATGCTCGCCGGATAGAGTGATGTTTTTGTTGGAATCGTGCAAGATTGTTAGATTTTTTTCATCAAATATGGCGGAATTTTCTTGCCACGCGATAACTTTTTTAGATTTTTCGCCGAATTCGCGGAAGGCGTCTAAGTAAGATTCTTTTGTTGGATATGTGTCTGGATGGTCGTAATCAACAGATGTGATGAGGCTAATTTCTGGAGAAAAATGCAAAAAGTTGCGGTCAAATTCATCACACTCGTATACGAAAAATTGGCTATTTTTATCAAACGTTCCGCTCGGTCCAAAGCTTAAAGTTGAACCTACAGAATAACTGACAGGAATTTGCAATTGCTCCATTGCCCAGACTAGCAAGCTCGTTGTTGTGGTTTTTCCGTGGGTGCCAGCGACCGCGATGAGCTTCAGATTTTTATCGGCGATTATTTGTGCCAGCAATTCGTCGCGCTTGCTGGTTTTTATGCCTAGTTTTCGCGCCAAGACTAGTTCTGGGTGATTTTCCGGTAAAGCAGCGGTGTAAATAAACCAGTCAAATGGTGATTTATCGTGTTCTGATTGCAAGAACGCGCCAGATTGGTCAAAAGAAATAGGAATTCCGGCTGACTCTAATTCGTTTGTGATAAGACTTGGTGATTTGTCGGAGCCGCAAACACCATACCCGACCCCTAAGGCAATTCTGCTCAGCGGTCCGATGGCAACGCCGCCGATTCCTGAAAAATAAATTCGCATACAAATATTATACCACCGCAGTGGTAGTAATATTCACGTCATTGGGATAATTTGCTATACTAAAATCATAGAGAAGACGGTGGGATGGCTATAGACAAGAAGAAAACCAAGTTCAGAATTAAGCGACTCAGTCAGATTAAGACTTGGCAGTTGGTCGTTTTATTGATCATGTCTGGTTTTATTTCGGCAACTTTTTTGAGGTTGAATAATGTTGGTATGGTCGAGCGACGAGAATCTGTGGAGCATGCAGATAAGGCTGGAGATATAGTCAATCTTCAGCAGCGACTATACGATTTGCAGCGTTATGTATCTACGCATATGAACGCAGATCCAGGGAAGATTGCACTGGATCATACGTATAAACAAATGTATGACCGGAAGCTGAAAGAGTTCGAGGAGGAGATAAAAAATCAGTCTAACAATGATACTGTGTCGAAGGTTAGGGCTGTTTGTGATACTAGGGCGCAGCAGGGCGGTTACGGCCGATTTACGACACAGGCGGATCCGAGGTACATCAATTGTATTAATGAGGAATGGGCGAAATATCCTGCCGCGAAAGCCACTAACTTGCAGTTTGAAGCGCCTTCAACCGAGCCGTATTATCACACCTTCGTTTCGCCGATATGGTCAGCTGATTATGCGGGGTGGTCTTTGCTGGTGACGATATTTATTGCCATGATTATCGTAATGAGGTTGGTTGTTCTGGGGATGTTAAAGTTGATGATTAGACGACGAAATAAGCTTTTTTAGCTTGACAGGGGTGATATAGAGATAGTAATCTATATAGGTATATCATTAATAGGAGGTATATAACCAAATGGCTTATAAACATACCAACTCAAAGGGCATCACATATTACTTGCACAAGACTGACGTAACTTTGCGCGGCGGCAAGACTCAAACTATTTACTTCTTCGCTAAGGTTGAGAAGAATGAAAAGGGTACACCATGTGATCTACCAGAAGATCGTATTGTGAAAGAAAACCCACGCAACGGCTTTTTGACAATTTCTAAGAAAAAATAGTCCTTTGCTTGCACCATAAGCGTGTTTGGTGATATAGTAGAACCAAACAAACAGGTGCCATAACTCCTCTGTAAAAAGCAGGGGAGTTTTTTGTGGGGTTGATTATTTGTGGATATTGTGATATAATAGCTAATATATGAAGTCGAAGACGGTTGAAGTGTTGGAGCTTGCTAGACCGAACAGACCGAACAGAGCGGGCATTATTGATGTTGTTGATTCGGACGGTAATGTTGTGCCGCTGGATTATTCAGGTGAAGATTTTGTTCCTGATGTGAATAATTATAGCGGTGAAGATTTTACGAAGAGAAATAGAATTATAGTTAAGATGTGTGATCTTTTCGGCAGGATTCGTCGTCGTGCTGGCTTTGCCGAATGTCATAGAGGTCGTGGTGACTATGATCGAGCTCGTCGCATAGAAAGAAACAGGGGCGGTGATATTTCTGAAGTTGGCAGGCTTGCTATAAATGCTTGTGAAGTATGTCCACTTAAGCTTGATTGTGAACTGTATGGTAAATTAGGGGAGGCTGTCCTAAATAATGCTATTGATTATAAAAAAGTTCGCACGGCTACATCTCTGACGAAAACAGGCAAGAAGCGTTCGGGTTGGAATAAGGGTTGCATAGATAATAATGCGTAAAGAAAAAGCCCCCTTCTGAGTGAAGAGGGATTTTTCTTGGTGGCGGGGGTAGGATTTGAACCTACGACCTTTTGGTTATGAGCCAAACGAGCTACCAGGCTGCTCTACCCCGCGATACATAATTATGATATCAGCTTAACGTGATAATTGCAATACCTTAGTGTTTATGACTATTGCCGCCAAATAGAAAGTTCATCCATTGCTGGAAGTTACTATCCGTTCGCTTCGCGCTCGACGCAAGTTTTTGGGCAGGCGTGGCGCTTTCGAAAGATTGGGTGATGAGCTGTTTTTCGCCGGGTAGGCCTTTTCCTGTGCGCTGCCTGATAGTCAATTCTTGATACTCTTCGCTTTGATAATATTTCGATTCGTATTCCAGTAGAGCGACTTGTAATTTTTCTATTTCCACTTGCTGGCGTTTGTTGTCAATAGACCGTTGCAGTTCGTAGTTTTTCTGCATTGACTCAATAGAGCCCCAAGCCCAACTCATAGCAATTAAAATCGCAGCAGCAATAACGACATTATTTAGGGTTAAATAGTCGTGCTGTATTCTGTAAATTAATCGTTTGAGTTTTAATTTGTTCATTTTGCAAGTTTAATATCTACTACATAATATCGTAGCAGGAATGGGGAGAATATTCATCTATTCAGGTGTAACTCCTAGAACATAGCGAGCCGCTTCAAGGATTTTACGAGTAACATAAAGCTCCTCAAGATCCTGAGGCGTCATTCGTTTAATCTCCTCGAAAGAAAAACTCTCGGGATGTCTACCTCGAATCCAAGAACCTGGAGAAAACTGAAACTCTCCGCGACGCTCCATTGTCTCTATCCCTCTTCTTAAAGCTTCTGCTTCTGAGAGAGGGGGTTGATTGACCTTTTCTCTCATAGGATTATTTTAGCTGATAACATCTACTATAGCAAGAGTATGATCGTATTACGAAGGGGAAATAGGTAAGGCGTTCAATTTCTACTCTTGAGATTCTTTCCAACGTTTAAGCATCGCCCTTATAAAGTCTCGATCCTTTGTTTCGAGTTCCTCCGTAGTCTGACTAAAACTCTTTCCAGGGAAAGAGGATCCTGCTTTATCCATATGTCTTTTAATTTCTTCCCACTGGACAGCTCTTTCTTCTGGAGTGCGATCGTCTGGGAAAGGTGAAAGAAAGTTATTTCTATAGTTCTTGCTTCCTGTAGTTACCTTTGCTGCTTGCCTCCCAGTAGGCGACAACACTCACACGGCTGTCTATCCTGTTCTGGTTGGTGGTGTCTTTCAATACTCATAATATCTTACTTCCAAGCTGGTGGGGGCGGCTGGGATCGAACCAGCGACCAATCGGTTATGAGCCGACTGCTCTAACCCCTGAGCTACGCCCCCGTGAGACTTATTATAGCGCATCAGAGGTAATTATAGAAGTTTTCCAGCGGCAATTCGCACGGCTTCTGACCAAGAAGTAAAACAATGCGGAGTGGACGCTAGTTCTTCGCTGGTAATTTTATGTCGAACGGCTAGGGCTAGCTCGGCTGCCATATCACTAGCGTGCGGTCCGACGATTGTTCCACCTACGACAACTCGCTTCTTGTCAACGATCAATTTCACAAAACCTATTCGCTGGTCGGTAATATTGCTGCGTACGGTAGTTGTGAGCGGAACAATTGCTATTTTTGCGCTTATTCCTTTCACCTTACAATCGTATTCATTCATTCCAATTTGAGCTATTTCTGGCTGAGTAAATGCAACTTGTAGGCGTGGGGAATCATTGAATTTAATCTTATTATTATGTAGCAAATTATGAGCCGCAATACGACTCTGCGCTAAGGCTGTGTGAGTTTGAATATTGGCGTCAGTTACATTTCCTGCGGCAAAAATATGTCGAGCGGAAGTTTGTAGGGAAGAATTAACCAAAATGCCATTCTCGGTATATTTTACGCCAGCGTTTTCTAAGCCCAAATCTGTTGCAGGCAATTGTTGGTCGGCAATTACAATCTCGTCAACGCGCACAGATTTTTCTATTCGCCCCTGCAGAAAAGTGACGCGCTTTTGTATAGACGATTTTTGTATAGCGATAATCTTAGTGCGAGCTAAGATCGAAATGTTGCGATTTTTTGCATCATTCGTAACTAAAGCACTGACTTCTGGGTCAAATGTTGATAATATTCTGGACGATTTCTCTGCTACGTAAACTTTTGTTCCCAGCGTGGAGAAGATGTGCGCCAATTCTAGTGCCATGGCTCCCGCGCCAACAATGAACATGGTTTTTGGTGGGCGCTTCAAGCTAAAAATAGTTTTTGGAGTGTGATAAGAAACGGCACTTAATCCGGGTATTTCTGGAATTTGCCAATCAGATCCGGTTGCGATGAGAAATTTGCGAGCGGACAAGTGTCTTCGATTGATGGCTATTTCGTTCGGACTCAAGAAATGTGCATTGCCAGCAAAAACACTAATGTCTTGTTTTTCGTAATAATAGCGATTGCCGCCAGCTCCAGTTCTCTTTACAACTTTGTCTTTCCAGGAGAGTAGAGAAGGGTAATTATACCCAACCGAGTTAGTGCGCAGTCCAAACTTAGCGGCATCTTTGGCTGTTTGATAAACGTTAAGAGCGTGAGTTAAGAATCCAGTTGGTACATCTCCCCAGTTTGGCGATTCCCCGCCGAATGTTGATTTTTCTACAACAGCAACTTTTTTTCCAGCGCTTGCTAATATGCTAGCTGCGGGCGAACCGCCGGCGCCACTACCAATTACGATATAGTCATAGTCAAAAGTTGGTTTTTGCGACATCAAATCTCCTAAATTATGGTTTTATAATTTTTATATAAATAGGCTGCGTCAGGATGCAGAGTTTTCATAATACGTTGTGCTTGGCTGCGGATATCGGCAGAGGTTATTTCTGGGTGAGTTTCGCACCAATTCATAACGCCCAGAGTGACGGTTTTTGCAATGTCTTGAGCTTGACCTTCTGGCGTACGAACGCTTAGGCAGGTGGCAATTATGGAATTGTGGAGCTTGTCTGGGCTAAACTCCTCTGGCGGTCGCTTTCCTTGCTTGATGACGTCAATTTGACCTGGCTTTACCATAAATTGCCTCCGTAGCTAATGACACCAATAACGCGGTCGACGAATAGGAATGCCGCCAAAATTAGTAGGCTGCCACCGCTGGCGAATTGCAAAAATCTCTTATGATCTTCTCGCCAACGTTGTAAATTAGAGATGCTGCGTCCGCTGCCGATCAAGACGATAACGATAAATAACGGCAGTGTGGACACGACGACGTAGATCGCTACGCTGATGATTTGCAAGAAGGGGTTTGGTAGGGTGATAATAGCCAGACTGGCGGCGATAATTGGCGCGACAATAAATATGATTTCTGCAATAACGCTAATTATTCCCAGAGCAAAGCTTTCTATGGAATTTTTGGTTTTTTTGGTGCGTTTGTTTAAATATTCTGCAAAATTGCGTGGAAGCCATAATGAAGTTCCTGGTTGTCGTCGGAAGTAGAACGCCCAAATTGCGATTCCTAAGCCAAACATCATCCCTGAAGAGATGGCGGCAACGAGTTGCTCTGCGCTGGTGACGTGGTGGATGAATAGTGATAAGAAATAGGAAATTGAGCTGATAAGTAACAAGGTAATCATTGCGACGCCAAATACAAAGCTGTTGCTCATACGAAAAATTTTTCTCTGGGCGGTTTTTTTGCCAATTGAATGTCCGCTAAGTAACGTTAAAACACTGACGCTAAGCTGAAAACTAGCGTGAATAATCGCTGCAAAAATTATGGTGGCCAGTGATGAGATTGTTACGGGGGTCATTTTTGTGTATAAATCCTTCTCTACCAGTGTACCACAAGCGGAATGAAAAGGTAAATAATGACCGAAAAAGGTATTGCTTTTTTGTCAAATTTATGATAGTATAAAGACAGTTAAATAATTAACACAAAAAAGGAAAAAAATATGGAAATCAACACCAGTGAATTAGCTGAATTTTTAGAAGTAACCCGAAAAAAGGATTTAGCAACGTGGGAGCGTCAGCGTAATTCATGGGAATTGGGTAGTTTTGTGTCGCGGCGATTGGCGGCTTTGGATGGTGTTCAGTCTGAAGAGCTTGAGCTAATTTAATTCAGTATCTATAAAAAATTCCCCGTCGTATTGACGAGGAAAGATAATTTCTGGTAGCACCGGGTGGACCCGAACCACCGACCTCAGGCTTATGAGTCCTGCGCTCTAACCAGCTGAGCTACGGTGCCACACTGCATTGATTGTAACAGATAGTATAAAATTTGCCAAATACGTTTTAGGTAAATTGTGAGATAATGGATATGTGAGATATATTATCGCAGTCAGTGGTGGGATTGATTCGGTAGTTTTGCTGGATTTGATGTCGCGAACGGAAAAAGATTTGGTGGTCGCTCATTTTGACCACGGAATTCGTGAGGATTCGGCGAGTGATGCTAGATTTGTCGAGGCTTTAGCTGATAGATATAAAATACAATTTGTTTGTCGGCGTGAAAAGCTGGGGGCTGATGCCAGTGAAGAATTGGCGCGCCAAAGGCGTTATGAATTTTTGCGTGGCGTGGCGACGGATTTTGATGGCGTGATAGTGACAGCGCATCATCGAGATGACATTATTGAAACTGTAGCGATGAACCTTAAGCGTGGCTCCAGGTGGCGAGGCTTGGCGGGGATGAGTGATAGTCAAATAGTTAGGCCGATGAATGGTTGGACGAAGCAGAGAATTTATGAATATGCGATTCGTCAGAAATTGGAATGGTGTGAAGATGAGACAAATCAAAGCGACTTGTATCAGAGAAATAAATTTAGGCGCAAGATAAATCGTGAGCTTGATGAATATCAGAAACTTGGAGTGTATGAGGCGTGGCGAAAACAGAGAGAATTAAGAGGGGAAATTGAGCAGGAAATAGAGAAGTTTGATGGAGAAGTGCTTAGTCGGTATTTTTTGACGATGATAGATGATAATGTCGCACAAGAATTGCTATATTATTACGTTTTACGACATTATGATGTGTCGTTACTGGGTTCTCAATTGGAGCGTATGCTAATTGCTATAAAAACTGGAAAAGCTGGCTCTTGCTGGCAAGTTGGCGGCGGCATTGTGATGAAATTGACGCTAAGAAGTGTTATAATAAAGAGAGTTTGATTAGTATAGGCGAAAGGATTAGTTGAGAATGGCTGTTAAGATGCCTCAAAGAAATGGAAAGAATAGAATAAGTCAAATTTTACGATTTGGATTGTTTTGGGCAATTATAATTTTTGTAGCGTTAATTTTTTACGCAACACTCTTCCCTGCATCGAATCTTAAAGATGTTGCATTATCTGATGTAGTGCGTCGAGCAAATGACGGTAAAATTGCTCAATTGGAGATTCAAGGAAACGATATTAAGATTACTCCAAAAGATCAATCAAAACCTACCGAGCATTCAGTCAAGGAATCTAGTAGCATTTATGAGCAGGGCTTGAACAAGGATGCGAAGGTTGAGGTGAAGGTTATTCCACCATCCACAACCGGCGAAACCATGTGGAATCTGGCGGTTATGGTTGTGCCTGTGTTGATTATCGTGGTGTTCTTCATGTTTATGATGCGCCAAGCTCAGGGTCAAAATAATCAAGCTATGGGATTCGGCAAGAGTAAGGCTCGCCTGTATGGACAAGACAAAGAAAAGGTTTTATTTACGGATATCGCTGGAAATGATAACGCCAAGCAAGATCTGCAGGAGGTTGTTGATTTTCTTAAGCATCCGAAGAAATATAAAGATTTGGGCGCAAAGATTCCGAAAGGTGTATTATTAGTCGGTAATCCTGGTACGGGTAAGACGATGCTAGCCCGAGCTGTTGCTGGCGAGGCTGGTGTGCCATTCTTCTCGATCTCCGGTTCTGAATTTGTGGAAATGTTTGTTGGTGTTGGTGCTAGCCGAGTGCGAGACCTATTTTCTAAGGCTAAGAAAAATGCGCCGTGCATTATCTTCATTGATGAGATTGATGCCGTGGGTCGTAAGCGTGGCTCTGGTATGGGTGGCGGTCATGATGAACGCGAGCAAACTCTGAACCAGATTTTGGTAGAGATGGACGGTTTTGATGGCGAAACGAATGTTATTGTTTTGGCAGCAACCAACCGCGCGGATGTTTTGGATCCGGCTTTGCTTCGCCCTGGACGATTTGACCGACGTGTAATTATTACGCTTCCAGAGCGCAAAGATCGTGAAGCGATTCTGAAAGTTCACTTTAAGAAAAAGCCAACTGACGAAACTGTTGATCTTGATAAACTAGCGGCAAAAACCGCCGGCTCATCTGGTGCGGATTTGGCGAATATGGCCAATGAAGCTGCAATTATTGCCGCTCGTCGCAACAAGAAGAAGATCTCAAATGACGAATTAACTGAGGCGTTTGAGCGTGTGGCAATTGGTCCAGAGCGCAAGACTAAGATAATGAACGATCACGAGAAAGAGTTGACTGCTTATCACGAAGCTGGCCACGCAATTGTTGGTCACGTCTTGCCTGATTCCGACCCAGTCCACAAGGTTACGATTATCCCGCGCGGCGGTACTGGCGGAGTAACATGGTTCTTGCCACCAGAAGATAAAAGCTACACCAATGTTTATGAATTTAAGGATATTTTGGCTCGGGCAATGGGTGGACGAATCGCTGAGCAATTGATTTACGGCGATGACGGAATCACTACTGGAGCTGGTTCGGATTTGCGAAAAGCGACTGAAATTGCCCGTGATATGGTGATTGAGCAAGGAATGGGCAAGGGCTTGCGCGATCAAGTATTCCATGAAGATAACGGCGGCTTGATGTTCGATAAAATGACCAGAGAGCGTCCGTATTCTGATGAGACTGCGAAGATGATTGATGAGGAAGTCGCGCAATTGATTACCGAAGCTAAACATCGTGCAATGTTGGTATTGAAAGAGAATCGTTCGTTCCTTGATAAGTTGGCTGAGGCTCTGCTGAAGGAAGAAACTCTGGAAGAATCTGAGGTTGACGAGATTCTTAAGGGCACTAAATTACCAAAAGAAGCTAAACTGCATTCGTAAAATACTATGGGGCGCGTTCGTAGTACAGTTACGAAAATAAATCAGCGGCTTAATGTGAAATTGGCTGCTACGATTCTGGCGGGCTCGACGTTGTTGTCGAGCTTGCTGGGGTTTTTTCGTGATCGTTTACTCAACTCCGCCTACATGCCGAGCGAAAATGGAGCATTGGCGGGATACCCGGTTGGACTAGACGCTTATACGGCAGCTTTTATGGTGCCAGATTTTATGTTTGCAGTGCTGGTTTCTGGTGCGCTTAGTGTGACGTTCATTCCAGTTTTTAATGAGCGCTGGGTCAAGGGCAATAAGCAGTCGGCTTGGCAAATTAGCTCGAGCATGATTAATTTTATGGCGCTTATAACTATGGCAGCGTCGGTGCTGATTATTATTTTCGCTGATCCATTGATGAAGTATTTAATCGCACCTGGTCTGAGTGAATCTGGTCATGCTTTGGCGGTTAGTATGATGCAGGTGATCGCGGTTAATCCGTTTATTTTTGCGGTTGCAGCGGTAATTGCTAGTATCCAGCAAGCGGTTGGGCGATTTATGTTCTGTGCGCTGGCGCCAATGCTGTATAACGTCGGTATTATTATCGGTACGGTGTGGTTTACCGGCGGTGTCAATTTATTCGGCTGGCAGATTTTTGACGGCGGCATTATGGGTGTGGCGTTGGGTGTGGTTTTGGGATCATTTTTACAATTGATCGTCAGCGCAGTCGGTTTGGCTGGGCTTGGTTTTGATTACAATTTCAAAATTTATTGGCGGAATAAGGGATTTAGGAAAGTTTTATCTCTATTGCCGGCGCGTTCTGTTGATCAAGGAATGGATTATGTAGTTAGCTTGGTCGAGGTCAATTTAGCTTCGCGCTTAGCCGATGGAACGGTTAGGGCGTACCAGCAGGCCTTAACTCTTCATATGATGCCGATTAATCTTATTGGTGTGGCGATTTCAAATGCCGCCTTTCCGCAATTAACTGGGCATTTGGGTGAAGGTCGAAATGACCTATTTCAAAAAGACCTGCGTTCCCTGCTGAGAATTGTTTTTTGGATGGCACTTCCGGTGTCGGTGGTGATTTTCTTTACCAGGGGATACGTCGTGCATTTTATCCGCAATACTGGCGATCCACTAATCGCGGGAATTTTGGGCTGTTTGGTCGTGGCAATTTTATTCCGAACTATTTACCACATGGCCGCGCGAGCATTTTACGCCCGCCAAGACACAAAAACTCCTCTGTATATTTCAATTTTCTCGATTACTTTGAATATCATTTTAGCAATTGTTCTATCAATGGTCTTGAAAATGGGTGCATATGGATTGGCTTGGGCTCAATCAACGGTGGCGGTTTTGGAAGTAGTTGTTCTTTTGGCGGTTATGAATCGTCAAATGCCAAAATTATTCGACATGACATTCGTGCGGGCGATTTTTAAGATGATAATTGCGGGTACTATTACGGGCGTGGTTTGTTATATTGCCGTGCTAATTATGCCGTTTCGTTATCATGACGACAGTTTCTTTAGCGCTTTTCCGAAATTTGTTATCATTTCATTGGTCAGTTTTGGCGCGTATGCCGCGGCTTCAAAGTGGCTAAAATTGCCAGAAATTGACCCGATTCTTGCGCGATTGAAGAAAGTGTTATTTGGACGATTGGAGTTTAAGGGCTAATGGAAAATATTCGGAATTTTTGTATTATTGCTCACATTGATCACGGCAAGTCTACGCTGGCCGATCGAATGATGGAGATGACTGGGACGGTAGAAAAGCGTGAAATGAAATCGCAGCTGCTGGACTCAATGGATTTGGAACGGGAAAAAGGCATTACTATTAAGCTGGCGCCGGTGCGAATGCGATATAAAAATGTCGATCTGAATTTGATTGACACTCCGGGGCATGTCGATTTTAGCTATGAAGTTTCGCGTAGCTTGCAGGCTTGCGAGGGCGCGATATTAGTGGTTGATGCCAGCCAAGGAATTCAGGCACAAACATTGTCGAACGTTTACTTGGCGATGGAGCAGGATTTGACGATTATTCCGGTCCTGAATAAGGTCGATCTGCCGGCCGCTGATATACCGCGTGTATCCAGACAAGTTATTAATTTGCTGGGCTGCGACGAGCGCGAGATTATTCATATTTCTGCTAAAACTGGTCAAAATGTAGACAAGGTTTTGGATGCGGTTGTTGAGCGAATCCCTGCGCCAACTGGCGAGGCTGATGGTCCGACTAGGGCGTTGATTTTTGATAGCTATTATGACGATTATCGTGGCGTGATTTTATACGTGCGGGTGGTTGATGGGCGAATTAAAAAGGGCGAATCTATCCGAATGATGGCGACTGGCGCAAATGGACTAGCTCTGGAAGTTGGTCATCTTAACCCAGCCATGCAGCCCGACCCTTCGCTTGAAACTGGCGAAATTGGCTATATTGTGACAAACCTGAAGACGACACGCGAGGCGCGGGTTGGCGATACGGTAACACTGGGGAGATATTTTAATTAAGATTAAAAAGGGAAACCACGAATCTACAAACAATAAGCTTAACTGAATTTTTTTGGCGTTGGTTCGTAGTATTGACGCGTATGATTGCTGAAATCAGTTTCCTTACCAGATTTGGCATAGCATTTATTCGACAAAACTCATTAAGTCTCTTAATAAAGAAATCAAACGTCAAACGAAATAGAAGGTTCTTTTTCCTAACGAGGAGGCTCTGGAACGTTACTTAGTTACTTTGTTTGAAGACTCTACTAGAGTGTTTACACAAAATTATTGACAGCATCTTTTCCTTTATAATATAATAAAACCTCATGAGGTATTATATGTCTAAACAAAAAATTAATCGCTTTGTCGGATCTATTGGAGCTTTTATTGGGATCCTTGTCTTTATTGCATATATTCCACAAATTATCGCTAACCTACAAGGAGAAAAAGCTCAACCATTCCAACCACTATTCGCAGCAGTTTCTTGTTTAATTTGGGTAATCTATGGTTGGACAAAAGAACCTAAAAAAGACTGGATCCTCATCATTCCCAATGCAGCGGGAGTGATATTAGGCGGTTTAACTTTTATTACTTCTTTATAAAAGTTATATAAACAAAACCAGCAACTTCATAAAAAAGTTGCTGGTAGAGATTTTGGACTATCACAGGAAAAAATATTTAACCAAAGTGATATATTGTTTGATAAATCAGAGTATAATAGTAATTAAAAATAGGATTGGATAGCGAGCAGATTCTTGCTTCCTGCTATGTTTATATTCCATCAAGTGTAAGTTAATTAAGATTAAAGAAGGAAAAATCATGAATCCACAAACAATCAGCTTAACTGAATTACAAAAACACCTCGATCAAACATGTAAAGAGAAGGGGTGGGATAAAAATTCTGTCACTGAAGTGTTCTTATTGTTTACTGAGGAAGTTGGCGAGCTGGCAAAAGCAGTTCGCAAAGAGACAGGATTTAAGGATGAGAAAAAACCTGACAATCATGACAATCTGCGCGAGGAGTTTGCGGACGTGTTAAATTACTTGATGGAATTGGCGAATCGGTTTGACGTCAATTTGGCGGAAGTATATTTTGAGAAGCACAAAATCAACCAGACACGGCAGTGGAAATAGTATATACTAGTATTGAAAAGCGTAGATGTAATAGAATGCACGAAATAGGTATTGATATATCTGTTGTTGGCAATTATGAGTAACTTCAAAAACTTTACAGAGAAAATTAGATGTCGCGTAATTCCAGTAACACGCGACCGCCGTGTGTGGCTAGATGAGAAAATTGTCGACGATGATTCGTATAGTATTTTTATGAATGGACGATCATACGAAATCGGTGAAGAATACGATGACTTTTTGTGTGTCACTGCTGACAACTTTGCTGAGCTAGCAAACGTTATTCTCCGCGAGTTGTATGCGCGCGGATTTTCATCGTCAGACTATAGGCTAATCAACGAAAATTATGTTCATCTAGATTATAGCTTTTTGAGCGATGACATACCTTGGGTCGCTTGGCGTAATGTTGATGCAATAGTTAAGGGCGATATTACTGATGAGAAGGACTATCGTCGCGACAAAGCTAAACGCGGTCGGTGGATGAGTTACACTGAACTGATTCAGGTTATTGGCAAGAATCAAGCTCATAAGATTTTTGAGCAGCTATAGGTTAGACCTCAGTGTGTAAGGAATAATTTGCTGACAATAAATAGGAGCGCAAGGAGCGATTTACTGTGCGTTTATACAAGAACGCTGAGCTGATATAATAATACATAGTTATGACTGAAAAATTTACCGTCCAACCACTTCCAGGTTATAAAGAAGTTAAGCCGTTTGTTTATGCAGGTTTTTTCCCGGTGTCCAATGAAGACTACAATGACCTGAAAGAGGCAATTGAAAAGTTGAGTCTGAGCGATTCGGCGTTACAGTTCGAGCCGGAGAATTCGCCAGTGCTGGGCTATGGCGTGCGAATCGGTTTTTTGGGATTGCTACATATGGACATTATTCGCGAGCGATTGG
>UNSM01000003.1 GCA_900555425.1 Candidatus Saccharimonadota bacterium
CCTAGTGTCCGGCGTCGCTTCAGCGGCACGTCCGTGAATCTTGCCCACCAAGTGATTAGGATATTGTTCGCCAAGCTGTTCGCGCAAACTCTTCTCGACATATTCAGTAACATTATCGACGATAACCCGCCGCGGCATCAACACCACGACACGATCAAACCGCTCCAGTGCATACTGAGCGGTTTGTGTCGTTTTACCACTACCCGTCGGTCCGCACAGCCAGGATATTTTACTTTCCGATAATGTGTCTAATATCTCTGCTTTGTGATTATATGCAGGTAGTTTTTTGTCACCAAGATCATAGTCAGCAAAAGGAGTTTCCGGTAGTTTACCGTACCGTTCCCGCAATTCTTTTAAACGCTGTCGCCTCTGTTCGGGCGGTTCACCATAACTATACGACGGTTGACTGGGTCTTTCAATATTTCGACTCAATAAATGACTACTGCTAGGTTCTTGCGATCTACGTAAATAGCTCGGACGCCGAACTCCATCTTTCACACTACTCTCTCCTTTATACTCACATTGTAGATAGGAGAAAGTAAAATAGCAAACGTAAGCGTCTTAGCTTTTTCTTGTCTAGTTTGTCTAACTTAAAAAACGAATATTTGTATAGCAAATCGCAATTCGTATTACACTGCCGCCTCCCTTTTGCATTTATGTTATTTTTCAAGCGCGCTATGATACACTGGTGTCATGACAAAACGCATCTTACTCAAATTATCAGGTGAACAACTTCAAGGCGAATTCGCCAGCGGCTTTGACCCAAAACGCGCTCGCTGGATTGCTGAACAAATTCGACCAGCTATGGACGACGGGGCTGAAATTGTAATTATGGTTGGCGGTGGCAATTACGTTCGCGGCAACCAAATCATCGGCCACGGCATCCAGCCCGTATCTGCCCATAATATTGGTATGCTCTCGACATTAATGAATGCCATTGCTCTGGCTGACGTATTAAATGACGCAGGGTTGCCAACTCGCGCATTATCTACGGTTGAAGTGAATCAATTTATTGATCACTATACTTTCCGACGCGCCATTAGCCATATTAAGAAAAACCGCATCGTAATCGTGGCGTGCGGCACCGGCCGACCGTTTCTGACTACTGATACCGCAGCGTTAAATCTAGCACTAGAAATGCAGTGTGATGCCGTGGTTAAAACAACGAAAGTCGACGGAGTTTACGACAAAGATCCTATGAAATTCCCTGACGCCGTAAAAATTGATCATTTATCTTACCAAGAAGCCCTGACAAATCCTAACATTGCCGTTATGGATAAGGCGGCAATTGGACTAGCTATGGACGAGCACATTCCAGTTGTAATTTGTGATTTGCTCACAGACGGAAATATTCTCCGCGCAACCCGCGGAGAATCGGTAGGCACGCTTATTAGCTAAGCGATTAGTCCTTTTTCTTGTCCAACTTATCGAGTTTCAAGAAGTGAACGATTGCATATACAACAAATGCAACAGCTATCAACGTAATTAACGAGCTAACGAACGCGCCGTATAAAAACTCACCTTTACGTCCAGCAACTTCAACTGTGAATGAAGCTGATTGCAATCCTTGTTGAGAGCCAACGATCAACTGCACTAACGGGTCAACAAATGCCGTCACCAACTTTTTAACCGTATCGCCAGCTGCGGTACCGATTGCCAAACCTACAGCCAAGCCAACAACACCCTGCTCGCGAATAAAGTTTACAAACCCACCCATATGAGTGTCTTTTATAGCTGCACTTACAATTTTCTTTTCTTTGATGGCGGCAACTTTCGCGGCTGCCTTAGCACTCTTAGAAACCAACTTTTTAGCCGATTTGTCGACACTAGGTTTTGTCATAATAAATTCTCCTTTTATTATTTATAATTGGATATTATATCTTATTTGGTGCCACGATTCCCAAAATAGCCAGTCCAGCCTTAAGAATGTCGGCATAAATTGCCACGATTCCTACGCGATGCGCCTCTTTGTCGCTACCAATAACCTGATTTTTCTCGTAATATCGATTAAATTCTTGCGCCAATTCAAACAAATATGTACAAATGTGATGAGGTTCCAAACTTTCCTTAGCGCGATCAACCACACCCACATACTCACTCAATTTTCTGACCAGCATTTTATCCTCATCAAACAACTCTGTCGGAAAGGCAATTTCTTTATCGGATTTAGCTAAAATACCTCGCGCTCGGGCATGGGCGTATTGCAAGTAGCTTCCCGTATTTCCCGTCAGACTTACCGCGTCATTAATATCAAATATGACGTCGCCGCCGATCTTCACTTTCAAGAATTGATAACGGAGCGCGCCAGCAATCACGTCGTCAGTTGGCTCGCCGCCAGCATTTTCAATTGCCTTCTTAAACTCATCGAACAGCCAGCCAATTGTAACAACCTCACCTGTTCGCGAACTCATTTTTCCAGTTGTCAATTTGACCAAGCCAGTTGCGTAATTGAACAATTTTCCCTTCAAGGCTGGAATCGACAATTCACTAGCCGCAATCACGCCACGGAAGTATGCTGCTTGCTCCTCGCCATTTACCGTAATCGACAAGTCCAAATCTGGGCAATCCTTATACTTCAACTGAATCAATCCCATATCATGTGCCCCATAAAGACCATTGCCATGAGATCCAATAAACACGTTATCAAACGCGCCGTATTTGCTGCCCTTAAAGACGTATGCGCCGTCAGATTTGGTGAACACCTCTGGAGTTTTTTCTTTAATCAGAGATTTGCCTAATTCTTCAGTTTCGCTCTCAACGTAACGTCGCTCAATCGGCACGTTTCCAAGTCGCCCAACATTAGAGTCAATTTCGTCAAAACTCCAACTTTTACAGATTTCGTAAACTTGTTTATATAGCGGATCATCCAGGACGAATGATTGCTTAGCTAGTTCATCAATTTCTGCCTTCGCCTCTGGAGATTCTTTCGCCGCACGCGCACCTTCAACGTACATGCGACTCATAAATTCATTTCGCTTATCGGCTGGGATTTCGTTCAATTTATTCACATCGCCGTCAATCTCACGCAAAATCGCCCACATACTTTTACCAACATGCGTTCCGACATCACCGTGATAACTCACTCGATGCACAATTGCGCCATCAACCGCCAACAAATTAGCCATCGTGTCCGCCAAAATCGCATTCAAAGCGTGTCCGATATGCATAGCCTTAAATGGATTCGGGCAATTGGTTTCAATTACAACCGTCTGACCAGCGCGCTTCGTCGTTGGCTCTTTTTTCAAAGAATTTAGAACGGATTGATCGCTCAGTTTTACATTGATAAAACCTGGACCAGCCACACTTACTTCACTAAACTCCTCTTCCTTGCGCAGATTCTCAGCAATCATCTCCGCAATTTCACGCGGATTCTTCCCTAGCGGCTTAGCCAATTGCAACGCCACATTTGTAGCAAAGTCACCAAACTTCGGATCAGGACGCGTCAATTGTACCGATATATCTTGATCAAAAAGTTGCTTCACTACTTGAGAAATAATCTGTTCCATACTGTCCAGTATACAACAGAGGTGGATTATTATCTAGCTAAATCCCTACGCTGTTTCGTCAAGCTCTTCCAGTTCCAGACTTAATTTCGTCGCCGAACTTGGGCTAGATCCTTTCACGTGCTGCAACACATACGTCAACGCCGACATATCGTCTCGACTCAATACACCTTCGGCAAGTCCGTGAATATCTTTTTCTTCAGCCATTTCATTCCTTTTTGTTTTAATTTTTTATACAGTAAAATGATATCACATTATTTTTATTTTGTCAATAACTAGAACCTTGCGACCACTTACTTGGCTTTATTTTTGTCCGATCGGCGCTTATATTCTTCTGCTATAACCCTACCTATTTCGCTGTCTTTTAAGTACTCTTTGCATGACGATAATAAACGCTCGGATGCATCAGAATCCTCCATCTTTGATTGCGGCTTTTCGTCAATCGCTTCAGATAATAAACGCTCGGATACATCAGAATCCTTCATCTTTAGCGCCTTCCTGTATGAATTGCTAAACGCCGCAAACATACCGTCTTCATCTTTCATGATTCTAATAGTAAGCTTTTTATCTTCTGACGACACATAAACGAATATCAGGTCTGCGCCAGATTTCAATGCCGTATGAATCGCTGCAGAGCCCATTTCACTGCGAGGCTTTCGACCTACTGAGTCATCCGCTGAATATCCAGCCAAAACCAAAGATCCACCATCCTCAACAAATTTAACCGCTTCTTCGTAATGGTCTGTTGAAAAGTGAACCGGTTTTTTACTCTTTTTATCTACCCATTCATATGGCACACCAAAAAAGTTTTTAGCGCCAAACGCAAGATACTGTATAGCCTCTAGGTTGATTCCGCCAACGCCCTTCTTAATCCAATCTCTATTAGTCGACGCTACGCCAATATTAATTTTGTTCAACAAAGACGCTAAGTAACTAGCCGTAGGAACATCTTCTCCGTTGAAATGTGTTGGCGCTATAACACTTCCCTTGCCTTCTTCTTTGGCCTTTTTGGCGGCTTCAATTAAGATATCTTCGCCAATTATTTCAACTTCCTTTTTGCCATGCATTAAGCCCATCAACAGCTTAAGTCCAGAGGAAAGACGAACGTCTGTTTCTGGCAGTCCCAACTCTTCTCCAGCTGTCTCAAGTTTTTCTACCGCCGAATTGTTAGTTAGTCCAAAAGGCTTGCTGTGCTTTTCTCGTCTACCACGCACCCATTTCTTAAGAGAATCAAGCGCAACCGACAGAGAAAAACCCTCTCTCTGTGGCTCAATTTCTTTTACGTCAATATCAGACTCTTCAGTGATTTCTGGATAGAAAACTTTATTGAACAATTCTTGCTCTTCTGAGGTTGGGATAAATTTATCTATTCCTGCAGTCATTTTAACTATCTCTCCTTATTACGCAGCCAATACCGGATCATATTTATCACGCATATACCCCAATATCGCCTTCCCACCAAACGCCTCCAATATGCGACACTGCTCTTCACGAGCCGCCTTTGAGTAAGACGCTTCATGCGAAACATTGACATAAGCTTCAACTTCATCAGGACTAGGCTTAATAATCTCACCAAATACCAGTCGCACAGTTTTTTCACCTAAATACTGTTTTAGATGTATCGCATTGTCATTAAATTGGTTTGGATTTCTCTTCTGACCCTCAACCTGCATAAGTACAGGAATTATGGTAGCACCCGTCGCCAGGCTTAGATGAGGAGCTAATTTACCCGCCTTTTCTGGCAGTTCACCGTCATTTTTTATCCCAATATTGCTCATCGGGTTATGTGCTGCAGTAATAACAGAAAGTCCACTATCTGTTATTTTTTCTCGCAGACCTAAGTAATCGTCACTATTAAACGGCAACGCGTACTTATTATCAATAGCATCTTTTTCCACAGACAGATCTCTTCCATACGGAACCTGAAAAAAGTTATCCATCCCAACAAGTTTATATGGTATCCTCTGATGCCAAAGACCCATATTAGTGGAGGCTACTGTCACGCCTATGTGTCTAAACTCAGAAACTACGCTAGCAACAGTCGAAACATCAACGTCCGTTAGGTGACTCGTAGCAAATATAACACCCTTGTTTTCCTCGGTTTTCTCGGTTGCCTTAAAAAGATTATCAGCCCCCTCAACGACAACATCCCCCACATTACCAAAAAGCAAATCAGTAACCAACTCAAGAGGAACGCGCAGTCTTCTTGGGCTCGGATCATACAGACCTTCAGATGCGCCCTTTTTAGCGCACTGTTTAATCTCTTCTATAGCCTCAAATCCTGAAAAAGTCTTAATTGTTTTCACGATGCTCTTAATTATACAATATAAAGCCCTATATTGTCAATAATCAGATCTGCTGGTGGACCTTATTCGCAACCGTCACAAATAGTCAAACTTGCTGGGTCAACTGGTGCCGCAACAGTGCCGTTCGACTTTGCTTGATCATCAGCCGCTTCCTGCGCCGCTTTAAGAGCTGCGTCAATGGCACTCAATTTTTCTTCCAAAGTCATGTCATCAGTAATAATCTGATTCGCGTTCATTTTCATTTTCCCCTATATTTAGTAGTTACTTAACTAATTTTACGCTAGATATAGTGCTTATGCAATAAAATGCAGCCAATTGCCCGTTGTAGTTTTTTCATCAAGTTCACCAATTGGCGCAACGTATATTTGCGGATTTTGACAACGTGGCATAAAATCAGCCAACTTCTCTTTATAAGCCGCCATTGCCGCCTCTTTCTCAGATTCTGGGAGTTCAGTCACGTTAGTTTTTAAGAAAACTGCTCGCTTTTTATCATCCCAAACCACAAATTCCGCCTTACCGTTTCGAAACGCATTTTCTGAATGGCGCGCAGTCGGCTCTGATATCCAAACTATCGAATCACCCAATCGCGCAAAGTGTAGCGGCGTCACCAGAGGTGTCCTATCAACATTCACCGTCGCCAACGCACCAACTTCGACTGTATCTAATATTTCTTTCGCTAATTCGTTCATATCATCAACTCCCATTACTTCGTGGTATTAACTTCGTAACTAGTGTTTGTGCTTTCAAAGAAATTCACCAATTCCAGAGTATCGTTGGCGGCTGCCATCCATTTGGCTGGATTTGGCACGTTATATTCAGGTTCAAAACCTAATTCTTGCAAGCGTCGGTCGGTCATATGCATAACGTATTGGTTCACATAATCAGCATTCAATCCCAAGATTCCCGTTGGCAGCATATCTTTGTTATAAGCCTTCTCAAGCTCCACTGCCTGCAGAATCAAGCCACGGATTTCTTCTGCGAATTCCTGTGTTTGCAATTCTGGATTCTCGTCCAAAATTGTCAAAAGCAGATTGATACCAAACGTCAAGTGAAGATTTTCATCGCGAGTAATCCAGTCCAGCAGTGAGCCAACATTGCGCAACAAATTACGCTGACGAAAACTCATGCCAACCATAAATCCTGAATAGAACCAAATTCCCTCAAGCACGATGTTATACGCGACCAAAGACCTGACAAAGTCCTTCTTACCTTCCAGTGAATAAATATCCAAATTCGGATCAAGCATCACGTCCAAATGCTTATTCTGAAAGTCGGCCTTATCCGCTAATGACTTTTTGCCAAATCCCGCAGCATAAATTTCCTCACGATCAAACGGAAATGTCTCAATAATGTATTCAAATGTCATGAAGTGATTAGCTTCTTCCCACATCTGTTTCGACAAATATAATTGAGCTTCCGCCGCGTTCACATATGGATAGATGCCAAACGCCAATGATTTATTGATCAATAACTCGTTTGGATTCAAATAGCTAATAACCGTTTTCAATGCGTGCTTTTCGTCGTCTGACAATTTTTCAAAATCCGCCAAATCTTGGACTAATTGAACTTCGTTTGGAAACCACGTGTTAGCCACTGCTTGATTATAAAGATCATACGCCCAAGGGTAACGAATTGGGTGAAGTGACAATCCATCGCGTAATCCTGAACCTAAAATTCCCATCTTAATTTCCTCCTTTATTTATTAATTTTCGCAAATCCAAATCCGCGCACTTTACTATTTGTGCGGACTTTTTGTTCTGCAATTTTATCAACTGAAACTGTTGTCTGCTCCGACTGATGACGCGGCTTAACGTGCAGATAATATGTCGTCTTCAAGCCACGTTTCCACGCTTCCGAATAAATCTTCACATATTCATCAATATCTCGCGTCTCAAGATACATATTTCGAGAAATTGCTTGATCAACCCACTTCTGAACCCTAGCCGCCACCTCAATAAACGCATACGGACTGAGTTGGAAGCTTGTTTTATAAACATCCTTGATGTTTTGCGGAATGCCGTCAATATCTTGAATATCGCCTTGAGCTGCAAAAATTTCATCTTTCAAATCATCCCACAAACCAAGCTTCTTCAAATCGCGAACTAAATTATGGTTCACTTCCAAAAACTTACCATTCAGAGTCGAGCGACTGAAAATCTGCGCAAATTGCGGATCAATTCCAGGAGTCGTTCCCGCCACGTGACCAATGTTAGCCGTCGGCGCAATTGCCATAAGAGTCGCATTTCGCATTCCCTTCTTCACTTTCTTTCGTAAGCTATCCCAGTCTAGTCGCGTCTTTTGGTCTATTTTCACCTTCACGCCGCGATCTTTCGACAGCTTATCAACCGTATCAATCGGAAGAATCCCCTTGCTCCAGCCACTGCCCGCGAATGTTGGATAACTGCCTAATTCCTTCGCCAAGTCAGCCGATTGGTCAATGGCGTGATAGCTAATGAACTCTGTCAATTGATCAACCAAATCGTAAGATTCTTTTGATTCGTAGCAATAGCCCAACTTCTCCAACACGTCAGAAAGACCCATAATTCCCAGGCCAATCGCTCGAGTTTGCTGATTCGAATGCATTGCTTCTGGAATTGGCGTTTGAGTGATGTCGCACAAATTGTCCAATTGTCGCACCGCCGCACGAGCCGCTTCTTTCAATCTATCCCAATCCCAAGTCTTATCTTCACTGAGAAATGCCGACAAATTGATACTCACCAAATTACACGTCGCAATATTATTTTTATCCTGCGGTAATGTAATTTCCGTACACAAGTTACTGAGGTGAATTGTGCCCGTATTATTATTTAATGCTCGCACGTTAATCGTATCTTTCCAAGTCAGCCACGGATGTGATGTCGCCTGCAAACTGGTCAAAATGCGCTTAAACTGCTGACGGGCTGGAACTTTATCAAATGTTCGCAATTTCCCAGCCTCCGCCATCTTGATATATTCTTTATATCGCGCCGAAAACGCCTCGCCGTATAATTCTGTCAAATCTGGAGTTTCTGCTGGATCAAACAAATACCAATCTTGGTCTTTTTCTACTCGCTTCATAAATTCGTCAGAGATAAATACCGCGGTATTTGCAAATCTGGTTCGTAAATATGGGTCGCCAGAGTTTTGACGAAGATCGACAAATTGATCAAAATTCAGATGCCAGTTTTCCATATAAATTGCAGCCGCACCAGCCTTTTTACCCTTACGAGAAACCGCAAAAAGCGCCGTATCAATCATCTTCATGAATGGAATTGGACCAGTCGATTCAGTGTTGGTGGTTTTAACTGGACTGCCTGCCGCACGTAACTTCGTAAAGCCAATGCCAATTCCGCCCGTGCCTTTAGCGATCCACATTGTGTCGCGAACAGCCTTAGCAATTGACTCCATATCATCATCAACATTAAGCAAAAAACAGTTACTGAGTTGCGGGAACGAGCCGCCAGCATTAACTCGCGTTGAGCCACCCGGAACGTACTCCAAATTACTCATGTGATTATAAAACTCAATCGCCGCAGTTGTTGGGTCAGATTCGTTATAACTAAGTCCCATAGCAATACGCATGTGCGTAAACTGAGGTGTTTCAATTGGTGAACCGTTTTGCTTACGAAGAGCGTAGCGGTTTTTATTGGTAACCACACCCAAATATTTACTCAAATCATCACGCGCTGGATCAAGTTCCGCCGCCAGCTTTTTCAAGTCAAATCGACCGTCAGCCATGCGCTTATCCAACAGTCCTTCTTTTACTGCCGCCTTAACAAACTTCGGAAATTCGCGCGCATGAAGCTTTTTCAATTCTTCCGCCGTCTCATAATCGCCCAAAATCTGCTTATAGACAGTTTTCAGTAATAATCGTGCCGCGATTTTATCGTAATCTGGGTCGTCCTTAACGTTTTGCAAAACTGTTTGAATGACAGCCTCGTCCAATTGCTCGGTCGTAATTCCATCAAATAATGTCAATTGCAATTCAGTCGCCACCTGAACGACCTTAGAAATTTGGTCCGGCAAACCTTCGCACGCTTTTAAAATAGCCGTGTTAATTTTATTAGCATCAAACGGCTCTTTCGTTCCGTCGCGTTTGACTACGTTAATTTCTTTCACATACCCTCCTTAATTTTCCCTCTTAAAAACAAACCACCAACACCTCATCTGGTGGCTTATCTTCGTAGCTTGTGTTTTTGTTTATTTATGGGCTCGCTATATATATAGCGTACAATAATAACTATAGCCGCTATATCTAGTGTTTTGCAAGCTATTTAGTAAAAATTACAACCTATTTTTGCTATAATCAGATACGGTATGAAATCTGCAGTCGAGATTGAATATAATCCAGACAGAGCTCTCACAAAAGCCATCGAGAAAGCCCAGCAGCTTGATACGTACGTCATTGTTGCTGGGTCGTTTTATTTGGTGAGTGAATTTGCAGCAAGGTAGATCATTATAATGTTCGGAAGAATTTAACAAAAATATCTTCTAGCTTTTCCTGCTGAGCCACACCGCTTGCCATAAATTGTTTGACACCAGGCGTTGCGTTTACCTCTATTACGCCGTATTCGCTATCTGATTGCGTAATATCCTTACACGCCAAATCAACCCCACATATTCGTAAATCAAAGATTCTCGCCACTCTGACAGCTAGATCTCGCCACCGCTGATGCATAACTTCACCGACATCAACTGGCGTTCCTCCTGCTGATAAATTTGATATATCCATCAAACGAACATCTGCGCCTTCCGGTATAATATCGGTCATAGACATACCCATTTTCCTTAATTTATTCATAATTATAGGTAGCTGCCTTTCAAAATGTATATCTCTACCAGAATCTACCAAGGTCTTATGTTTCAAATCAATTAGCTGTTCTAAATTACTTACTCCATCACCCTTAACAGAAAAAGGTCGTCTCTCATAGGCATTAACTACCTCATCATCAAAAACCAATATGCGATAGTCAGGCATTTTTAATTCTTCTTCAATGACAGCTACTTTAACACGCTCCTCGTTATACTGATTAAGAAGCTTATCAAGTTCTTCAGCGGTTTCAACTCTAGCTACACCAACTCCTTGAGAACCTCTGCTAGGTTTAACATAGACAGGAAATCCTAAAGATTTATCAATATAGCCAAGGGCTTCTTTTGTGTCACGCATAGAGTGATTAAACTGCTGACGGTCTGATTGACGCAGCATATCCGCCCACCAAGGTAAAAGAAATTCAGAACCTCTTGCACAATATATGCCATTTTCTCTAAGCAAAAACTTTGTATACCCCTTATCATTAGCTAATTGCTCTGCACTTCCTGAATTAAACCCAGGATCATGTCCATATAAAACTCTGTGCTCTCCAGAATTATACTCAATTGACGCCACATACCCATATTCAGGTTCGATAATAATATCTTTTATCTCTGGTAGCTTACCAGCATTATATGCGTCTATCAAAATATTGATTAAGTATGTATAATGTTTTCTTGTTTCTATAATACCCTCTCAAATATCTCTTGGCGGAAGGAGAGGGATTCGAACCCTCGAACAGATTGCTCCGTTACACGCGTTCCAGGCGTGCCAGTTCAACCACTCCTGCACCCTTCCTTGTTGATAATTATACCACAACTTTATTGCCCCTTATGGTTGCACTTACTGACGTTCATTCTCTATAATAAGTCAAAGATGAAAGAAACTATTCCACCACGCATTAGGCTTGTTAACGTCACCAAAAAATTTGGCTTTGGTGATGCTGAGATTCGCGCCTTAGATAACGTCGATTTAACCGTTAAAAAGGGTGAGTTTATCGCTATTATGGGACCAAGCGGTTGCGGAAAAACTACTTTATTAAACACCCTTGGACTATTAGACCAGCCGTCAGAGGGCGAATATTATCTGGACGATGTCGCTGTCGACAATCTGAGTTCGCGACGACGCGCCAAAATTCGCTCCAAACACATCGGCTTCGTTTTCCAGAATTTCAATCTTATCCCTCGCCTGACTGTAATTGAAAACGTAGCGTTGCCGTTAACGTATAAAGGGCTTGGGAAAGTCAAACGACTCCAAGAAGCTAGCCGCATTCTGAAAACTTTTCATCTGGGACAGCGTGAATATTACATGCCACATCAATTATCTGGCGGTCAGGTTCAGCGCGTAGCAATTGCCAGAGCGTTGGTTAATAGTCCGTCAATTATCTTAGCGGACGAGCCAACAGGAAATTTGGATAGCAAATCAAGTCATCTCATTATGGAAGAATTGTCTGACCTACATCGTCGCGGGAATACTATAATTATGGTTACTCACAACCCAGAATTGACTCATTATGCCAGTCGCGTCATCACTATGCTAGACGGAAAAATCGACACTGACGAGCATAAGGAAAAGCGCAAGTTCACTAAGAAGTTAATTGTAGACGACGAAAAAGAAGAAAAACCTAAGAAGCAAAAATCTTCAAAGAAATCGAGGGCGAAAAAATCGTGAAAATATTAGTAAAAAATCATTTTGAGAACGCTACTCAGGCGCTACGAGCTAATCGCGGACGAACATTTTTGACAATTGTAGGCGTAGCTATTGGTATTGCCAGTATCACCATGGTTCTATCTCTAACTGGCGGATTTAATCACCTATTCGGCGACAATTCCAACCAATCATCCACTCCTGTCGCCATTGTTAAATCTGGCAATCAAAAAGCCGTCCCGAATCTACTGACCGAATCCGACAACACGACGACAGTCAACACATTGACTGAAACGGACGCCAGGGATATAGGAAAAATTGCCAATACGAAAGCCGCGCCGATCGCGTTTTTACACGCCGAACTGCGTGCCCGCGAAGGTAAAGTCGATATCCAAAACGCCGCGTTAATCGGCAGTACGGAATCGCTAAAAGACGTCGCCAATTTGCAAATTGCTACTGGACAATTTATTAACGACATCGGCGGAGTTGTCGTCGGTCAGCAATTGTCGGTCGATTTGTTCGGCACCGAAAGGTCCATCGGAAACGTTATTTACATCCGAAATCAACCATTGACCGTTGTTGGCGTGTTGAAGAATATTGAAAATCAAGCCAGTTATTTGGACGTAAATTTTAATAACGCCGCCATTATTCCATTGTCTGTGATTAAAAAATTCACTCAAGGAACGCCGCAAATTCAGCAAATCATCGTAACTACCAAAGATCATAAAAATCTCAATTCAGTCATAAAATCGGCTGACGATATTTTGAAGAAGAATCATGATAGCGATAAGAATTATCGAATCGTTTCCGGCGAAGAGATAAACGAAAAGAAGTCTAATGTAGCGAGGTTTCTCTCGATAATATTAACTGTCATCGGCATTATTTCTCTGTTAATCGGTGGAATAGGCGTTATGAACGTGATGCTTGTCAATGTCGCCGAGCGCCAGCGTGAAGTCGGCGTCAGACGGGCCGTCGGCGCCACGGGCTGGGATATCATCAATCAATTCTTAATCGAGGCAGCAATTATCGGATTTCTCGGCGGAATATTGGGCTACGGGTTAGGATTGGTAGGAGCTTATATTGCCAGCTTATATTTGCCGCTCACGCCTTATATTTATTGGCAAACAGCCGTCTTATCAATTGGACTATCAATAATCATCGGCGTAATTTCTGGCGTATATCCAGCAGCCCGCGCCACCAGACGCGACCCAATCGAATCTCTACGATATTAAATTAACTAAGTTCTGCTTTCAATTTTTCAATCAACTGAACTGGACCAGGATTGACTCCATTAAGAATAGCTGTGTAAATACTAGCCGCGTCAGCCAGCACCAAGCCCCACAGTAACTGCTCCATAAGAGTCTTTCCTCGAAGTTCCAGTACGTGTGCCTTTGGTCGCTTGCCGCTCAATAAACGATCGCTAAGCTCCATTCGCTCGCGGATTCTGTCCCGCTCCAAATTGCTACGAATATCAAAAACCGTAAATGGCTTCTCCACAGGATGCGACGACCAGCCAATGAACTCGTTATGATTAAATTCTGGATATTGATTCGAGAACGCCAAATTCTTCGCCGATTCATTCCAGCTAATTTTCCACTTATACGCCAGCGGCCAAGTCAATTCACCGCCAAAAACAACCAATGTCTTGCCAATTGTTAATTTCGCAATCTGCTTCGCCAAATTATCAGCTTCTGGCGTTTTAGCCGTCCAATTAGATATTTCGCCCGCCAGCCAATCGGCACTATTTTTCACCTGATCATACAAATCATTATCAATCACCCAAAAATATTGCAATAGTTTCAATAATCCTCGCAAATGGTAAACCGTCGACATTCGCGGCTGCGCGCCAGCTGGAACTTGAGCGTAAGTTACATTGTCATTTTTCGCTCGCTCAATCAACGCTCCGCCAGTCGACATAGCCGCCAGACACGCCTTCTTCTCCAATGCTTGCTGATAACAACTCAGAGTCTCCTCAGTATTGCCCGAATGACTAACCGCGATAACCAATGTTTCCTCGCCCACAAATCCCGGCAAATCATAACCCTTCACCACTTCAAGTGGAATGTGCAACCAGCCCGCAGTCAAAACTCGAACCATATCAGCCGCTAAAGCCGAACCACCCATTCCCGCAATCACGATATTCTTAAAATCTCGACGCTGATTCACACCTTCGTGAATCGACACTTCATATCGAGCTTGTTCTGGAATATTCAAAACACCGCTTAAAACGTCGCCCGGATCGTATTGTTTTATCACATTCATATCATCTAACATCTTGCGCTCCTTGATTAACTCATGTTATAGTGTAACATATATAAGCTTAAACAATTTAATATATAAGGTGGGTTATAATGGATTCTCAAGCTAATCAATCATTCAGTGACGACCAAGAACTGGCTAAGGTATTAGCTGGCGTGTCACAAGATACAGACAATAATTTACAATTTGAAGAGACAAGCACTACAGCTTCACCTGTAATTAATCCTGCAACCATCTCACCGGATCCTGTCGCTACAGATTCAGACGACAGTCAGAAGTCTGTCGAAGCTACAGTAGAATCTACTGCTCCAGAGCCAGTTACACCAACTCCAGCAGTCAGCGCTCCAACTCCAACTGCAACTGCAGATCCTGCGCTTGATACAATTAAGCAAACAGCTTTGAACGAGTTGCGTCCATTAGTCGACAAGCTGGACGTTTCTCCAGAAGAAAAGTTTGACACTTACCTGTTGCTTCTTCGTTCTACGGACGATAAAACTCTGATCGCACCAGCACACGACGCTGCCGTAGCTATTGTTGACGAAGCTCGCCGCGCTCAGGCTCTACTGGATATCATTAAAGAAATCGACTATTTCTCAAATCCTCGTTAAGTCATTCCTCCAAAATAAAAACCCGCCATTTTCGGCGGGATTTTTATTGCTCGGGGCAGATTTACATCATACCCATTCCCGGCATACCGCCAGGAGCAGCTGCAACCTCAGCCTCTGGAATATCAACCACCAAAGCACCCATAGTTGCCGCAGTTGACGCAATTGACACTGCATTTTGAACAGCTTCTTTAGTCACGCGAGCTGGGTCGATGACGCCAGCTTTTTTGATATCCACGAGACCCGCTTCCGGATTCATTACGTTTATACCAAAGCCTGGATTTTTCCTAAGTTCGTGCAACCATTCATCTGGGTTTAATCCGGCATTTTCCATAATAATCCTAAAGGGTTTATCAAGGGCTTTATAAAGCACATTAGCTCCCACGTGAACAGAGTCATCAACTCCCGATTTTCTCAAGCCACCATGAAGTTTTGAGGCCAAATTGACCAAAGTTACGCCGCCACCAGCGACAATTCCCTCAGCCAAAGCCGCCTTAGTAGCCGCCACAGCGTCATCAACGCGGAATTTCTTCTCGTCAATTTCCGTCTCAGTCGCGCCGCCAACCTTAATAACCGCAACCTTGCCAGACAATGCCGCAGCACGCTTGTCGAATTGCTCTTTCTCATACTCGCTAGAAGCATTTTCTGAAAGCGACTTAATCTCAGCAATTCGCTCCTTCACACCTGAAGGTTTGCCTGCGCCTTCGATAATTGTCGTTTCATCTTTACCAACAATCACCTTACGTGCCGATCCCAAAACTTCCAAGCCAGCGTTTTCGAATGTCAATCCGTGATCTTCAGAAATCACAGTCGCGCCAGTTAGCACAGCGATATCACGAAGAACGTCTTTGCGACGATCACCGAAACTTGGCGCCTTAACGGCTACGGTATTAAATACGCCCTTCAATTTGTTCAAGACCAAAATACTCAAGGCTTCGCCTTCAACTTCATCAGCAATCAGAACAACGTCCTTTTTACCGCTTTGTGCCAATTTTTCCAACATTGGCAAGAATTCTTGCACACTAGAAATCTTCTTGTCGGTGATTAGAATTGCTGGCTTTTCGTACACAGCTTCCTGGCGACCCGCGTCAGTAACAAAGAACGGACTCACCCAACCCTTGTCCAAGCTAAAACCTTCGACAACTTCAGCTTCCAGTTCCAAACCTTGACCAGCCTCAACAGTAACTACGCCGTCTTTACCGACTTTCTCGATTACGCCAGCAATCAACTTTCCGATTTCCGCATCGCCCGCCGAAATCGTAGCAACTTCAGCCACGCGGTCAGACTTGCCTTCAATCGGCTCAGCCAATTTGTTCAATTCTTTAACAATTTCCGCGCCAGCTTGCTCGATGCCTTTCCTAAGTTCCATCGGATTATGTCCAGCCGCAATCAATCGATTCGCCTCTTTCAAAATTGAATACGTCAACACCGTTACAGTCGTCGTGCCGTCGCCTGCTTGCTTGTTCAAGTTCTTAGCAGCCTGCTTGATTAAATCGGCACCGACTTTGTAGCCTAGCGTTTCGTCATCGTTTCCTGGCAATTCAATTCCTTCAGCCACAGTTACACCGTCATGAGTAACAGTTGGACCGCCAAAACCCTTCGCAATCACAACATTGCGACCCTTTGGACCGTAAGTTACCTTAACTGCGTCGTATAGCGATTTAGCTCCGCCAAGCACGCGATTTCGCGCATCGTCATCATAAAAAACTTTTTTTGCCATAATTAAACTCCCCTTTTTATCCAACAACCGTTGCTAAAATATCTTCTTCGCGAACAACCAAATATTCCGTGCCGTCAATTTTCAAATCCGTAGTCGAATATTCCTTATAGACAATTCGATCACCGACTTTGACGTTCTTCACATCGCCGCCAACTGCTTTAACTTCCGCAACTACTGGCTTTTCTTTAGCGTTATCAGGCAAGTAAATTCCGCTCGCTGTCTGAGTCTTTGCTTCTTCACGCACCGCTACAACACGGTCGCCAAGAGGCTTAATAGGTGTACTCACGTTATCCTCCATTTCGTTAACAACATATCTATTGTAGCGCAACAAATTAGCACTCGTCAAGTGTGAGTGCTAATTATCTCCTACGCCTCGACTTTCTAGATTTTTTACAACGGTCGTGGTAGTATGACTATAAGACAGCAGCGCCCCCTTATGTTAGGGCAAGCGGGCTGTCTTATTTTATTTTGATGAATTTATTTCCTAACTATTTCTTCAAGTTCTGTCTCATAAAATGAACACGCCCTTTTAACAGCTTTATTGCTCGGCATTAAATTATCTCCATAAGAACCAAAGTCACCCCGTCTATGATCAAAACCAGACCAAGTGGCGTGACATCCCTCATCACGGTCACTATTATTAGCATTCCGCGCAGAGTCTGGCGTTGATTTTATATCAAGACCAATTGTATTACCCTTATACTCAACTATAAGATCTATTCCAGCAAGATCATCGTCAATGCTAGTCGTATGAACAGCCCGCACTCCCTTAGTTTTCCTTAAAGCTATTTCAGCAGCGATTTCGTGACGCATACCATTGATCACGTGATCTAAGAATTTATATGCATTTTCAATTTCCTCATCGCTATAGCCAAGACACTCCATGGCGCCTTGAACATCCGATATAAGTTCTGATTTGCGAGTATATTGCCCCTTGCTAATTATGTCTCGTACAACCTTATTAAAAGCTACAACTGTCTCTTTTTCTTTTATCTTATTATTGCGCTCATAAAATACCCCATTCCTATAAGATTCAAGTTTTTCTTCCGCGCAAATCCAACAAGGCATCTTTTGTATCAACTCTAGTATTTTATATTCCGGCGCTTTATCCGTGTCACCTTTCTCTTTTAAAATATCATCCGCCACGCCCGACGCAACATATCTATCCACTAATCGATATGAACTTTCCGGATTAAACTCTCTGGTTGCAGCTCGCCCTATTCCTAATACAATTTCACGCAGTCTTTCTTGATATTTGGAAGATTCAACAATCTCCCAAGCAATCTCAGCTACTCCTGATCCTCTAGCAATCTCCATACAATGGTTGCTATAATACCATAAAATCATTAAAGAGGCAACCTCACACCCTTCTCCCTACTATTCCTCAATCTGTTATAATAACTCCATGCAATTATTCAAACATCTCTTAGAAACAATTCTCGGCTCTTACGTAAAAAAATATCTTAAATCTCATCCTGATGCCAAACTAATTGCCGTAGTTGGCAGCGTTGGTAAAACTAGTGTAAAATCAGCAACCACCACTGTTCTATCAAAAAAATTCACCGTGCGCCATAGTCGCGGCAATTTGAACACGACCTTAAGTGCGCCGCTGGAAATCTTAGGTGTAGACGGGCCAAAAAACACCAAATCTCCCCTAGCCTGGCTAAAAGTTTTCTCAGCAGCACACGCCAGCATAAAAAACCCCGAATCGCCAGATATAATTATTCAAGAATGCGGTATTGATTGCCCTGGTGAAATGGCTACTTTTATGCGCTACATTCAACCCGACATTGCCATAATTACCTCTGTTGCTCCTGAGCATATGGAGTTTTTCAAAAATATGGATACGGTAGCTCACGAGGAATTGTCCATTAGCCAGGTCGCTAAAAAAACCATCTTCAACCTTCACGATATCGACGAAAAATATCATAATCTCATAGCTGGAAATCGCGTAAGTTACGGCGACGAATCCGCTGATGTTTTCCTGGAAATTAAAAAGACTACAGATACTGGTTGTATTGTCAATCTGAAACACTCCGAAGAAACCTCTCAGGACATCAATATTTCTGTATTGGGCAAACATAATATTCGCTCAATCACTGGCGCGGCGGCGGCAGGGTTAGCTTGCGGAATGAATATCGAAGAAGTTGCGGCGGCTTTAACAAAAATCAAACCAGTTTCAGGTAGAATGAATATTTTACGCGGCATACGCGGTTGTACATCGCTGGACGACACTTACAACGCCAGTCCTATTGCCATGGAAAATTCGCTAAAAACGCTCTATTCCATCTCTGCTAATCATAAAATTGCCGTATTGGGCGATATGAATGAACTGGGTGAAACATCCGAATCAGAGCATAAAAAAATCGGTGAAATTTGCGACCCTAGCCAATTAGAGTTGCTTATTACTGTTGGTAAAATGTCAAAAAAACACCTCGCGCCAATCGCTGAAAAAAATGGCTGCAAAGTAATTTCTTTTGACACGGCGCTTGAAGCTGGAGAATTCCTGAAAAATAGCGACATTAAAGATACGACAATTCTATTCAAAGGCTCGCAGGGCGGCATTTACCTTGAAGACGCCGTGAAAGAATTACTACTCGACCCAAGCGATGCAGAAAAATTAGTTCGTCAATCACAAAGCTGGAAACAGATTAAAGCGAAATTTTACGACTCTTTTTCTCAATCTCAGAAATAATTTCCTGAACGACCTTCTTGTCGTTCCACGGAATTCGCTTGCCATTTACAATTCGGTACTGCTCATGACCCATGCCAGTAATCAGAATCGTATCGCCACGAACAGCCGACTTCAAAGCTTGATAAATCGCCTGTTTTCGATCAGCAATTTCCGTCATCTTATGAGCCTTTTTCGTTCGCTCAATTCCCTGACGAATCATTGCCCGAATTTCGTCTGGATTTTCGTTATAACTTTCCTCGTCAGTTAGGAAAATCCTATCTGCCAAATTAGCCGCCAGTTCGCCCATAATCGGACGCTTTGTCTTATCTCTATCGCCGCACGCACCAAACACCAAAGTTAATCGCCCCTTGGTAATTTTATGAGTGGTTTTTAGCAATTTTTCCAGCGCGTCTGGCGTGTGAGCATAATCCACAATAATATCAATTCCAAGCTTATTTTCTACTCGCTCGAATCTTCCAGGAATCGCTTCCAAGTTCGCCACGCCCTCTTGAATATCTTCCAACTTTATTCCCAACAAATACGCCAACGACACCGCAGCCGACATATTCATCACGTTAAATTCGCCAGGCAAATTAGTCGCCAACTCCAAATGAGTTTGATGATCAATCAGTAAACTCGCCTCTGTTCCCTTTTTATACAACTTAACGTGCGTTAAGTGAGCTTCAGCTTCCGGATTCGTCCCGTAAGTCATTTTCTCGCCAGAAGCTGTAAACTTGTCAAAATATTCAAACCACTCGTCATCACGATTCAGCACGATATATTTCGGATTTTTCTTAAACAATTTAGCCTTAGCCGCCGCGTAAGCTTCCATCGTTTTGTGATAGTCCAAATGGTCTTGAGTCAAATTAGTCATCACCGCCGCCTCAATTGGCACACCGTCAAATTTATGCTGCGACAGAGCGTGACTTGTTGCCTCTAAAATCACATATTCCACGCCTTCACGCTGAGCTGTCTGGAAAAAGCTAAACAGCCTTGCTACAGTCGGGACCGTCGCATTCAAATCATTTATCTTTTCCTTGCCAGCAATTTCAATCACCGCCGTCGTAAATAATGCAGTCTTAAAGCCAGCCTCTTTCAAGATTTCATTGATATAACAAGCGGTCGTAGTTTTCCCGTTCGTCCCTGTTACTGCGATAATTCTCAAGCCACGAGCTGGATTGCCATATCTTAGGCTAATCATCTTCGTGCGCGCAACTCTATAGGCGTTTTCGGTTTTTTCCAAAGCTCCTTGAGGTAGCGTTTTTCTAGCAATTTTTACCAACTCGTTTTTCATAATACCCATTTTACCACTTATATTTGCTATAATAAAAACAAATGAGGATTTTGGGAATCGAATCCAGTTGCGACGAAACAGCGGCGTCAATAGTTGAAGATGGCGAACGCTTGCTTTCAAATGTCGTCAATTCACAAATTGATATTCACGCAGAATACGGCGGAGTTATTCCAGAAATTGCCGCTCGCAGCCACTTGGAAGTTGTAAATCCCGTCATTAAAAAAGCTTTGTCTGACGCAAATTGCACTTGGGATGACATCGATGCCATCGCCGTTACTTACGCGCCAGGACTTATTGGCTCGCTATTAATCGGCACTCTCGCCGCCAGAACTCTCGCTATTATTCACAATAAGCCGCTCTTTAAGATTCATCATGTAGAAGCTCACGTGTACGCCAATTTTATCAATAAGCAAGCCGACAATTTATCTCTAACATTGCCGAAACAGCAGCCGTCATTCCCTATGCTTTCGTTAATCGTTTCAGGCGGACACTCACAACTTGTCCTATTCAAAAATCACGGTGATTATCAACTTATCGGACAAACCCAAGACGACGCGGTTGGCGAAGCGTTTGATAAAGTTGCTAAAATCATCGGCTTGCCATATCCTGGCGGCCCAGCCATTGCTAAAGCTGCTGAGCTTGGCAATCCACACGCGTTTCACTTGCCTATCGCCAAACTATCCGGCGAATACGATTTCTCCTTCTCTGGGCTTAAGACAGCCGTTTTGAGAGCCGTTCAGCACGAAGTCGGTAAAGACTTCACTTTTCCCTCTCATGAGCTTCCAGCGCTCGTAGATGACGAATTACGACGTAATATGGCAGCGAGTTTCCAATATACAGCCATAAAAACTCTCGTAAATAAGACCAAAAAGGCGTTTGACAATTTCCAACCAGCTTCCGTTGTAATCGCTGGCGGAGTTGCGGCTAACCAAGAGTTGCGCCGTCAATTACGCGAAGCTTTGCCAATTGACATCGAATACGCCCCTATTCAACTCTGTACAGATAACGCCGCGATGATTGCCACTCTCGGTTATTTTAGATCTCAAATTGACGAACCGACAGATCCATACGATTTAGAAGTTCAGCCAAGTTTATCAATGACAGCAATATAACGTTGTGAGGATTACAACATGAATCAACATTTTCTACAATCATCAGCCTGGGAAAAATTCCAACAATCGCTCGGTCGAAAAGTCTTTCACAACAGAGGTGAAGGATGGGAATATTTCGCAATATTAGAGCACGGCACGGACAATTCTCGTTTATATTGCCCCTTCGGTCCAACCTCTATTAACGAAGAATCATTACGATTGGCACTAAAAGACTTAGCAGAGCTCGGCAAAAAACTTGGCGTAACTTTCCTTAGAGTCGGACCAATTAAACCCACCTTTTCTAAGGTATTATCTGATGAGCATTGGAAGAAAGCCACTTACGTACATTTGCAGCCAGAACATACGCACGTTATCAATCTTCAGCAACCAGAGGAAGAGATTATAGCAAGCATGGCGCAACCTGTAAGGAATTGTTATAGGAATTATCACAAAAAAGGTGCAACGATTCATCAATCTCAAAACCCGGACGATATTAAATATTTCCTAGAATTGATACACGAAGTTGCCAAACGAACTGGCATGTCGCCGCACCCAGATTTATATTTTCATAAGCAAGCCAATTCCCTACTTCCATCCAAAGATGCTTCATTTTGGTACGCAACATATGATAATAAAGTAATTGCTACTGCCCTATTTTTCGACTCAAAAACAACTCGAATTTACGCGCATGCAGCAGCAAATTCTACACCAGAATATCGCAAGCTTAACGCTGGAACTGCCCTGCTCACCGAAGCGATAATCGATGCAAAACATCGTCAAATGGAGAAAGTCGATTTATACGGAATTGCTCCTGAAAACGCACCAAAAAATCACCCGTGGGCTGGCTTTACGAAATTCAAGCGATCATTCGGCGGCGAAGATATTTATTCTGGGTCAACTTGGGAACTTCCCCTAAAGCCACTTCAATATTGGCTATATCGAGCGTATCAAACGATCAGAAAATAACCTTATTTCATCCATCACACCACATAAATTTGTGGTATAATTAAGATGTAATATAAACATGTGGAGAAATTAGAGGATTACATAAATAAGGGCTTTTGCACGTGAAAAGCTACTTTGTTTTCTTTTGTCTTTTTTCACATGAAAAAACCATGGAATAACTTATGCAGCTAGCTAAACAATACATACCAAACGATTACGAACCGAATATTTATGCCCTATGGGAAACCAGCGGCGCATTAGAGCCAACAGGGGTAGGCAAGCCATATTCAATCATTATGCCGCCACCTAACGCGAACGGTAATCTTCACATCGGGCACGCACTAGACATGAATCTGAAGGATATTCTGATTCGCTATCACCGAATGAAGGGTGACGACGCCGTATTTATTCCAGGCGCCGACCACGCTGGGTTTGAAACTTGGGTTGTGTATGAAAGAGAATTAACGAAGCAAGGGAAGAGTCGCTTCGATTTTTCACGTGACCAATTGTATAGTCAAGTTTGGAATTTTGTACAAGAAAAACGCGGCAATATGGAGCTGCAATTGCGCGCGTTAGGTGTTAGTGCATCATGGAAGCATTTGACATTCACTCTGGACGACAAAGTTATCAACACCGTATACGACACATTTAAGAAAATGTGGGATGACAATTTGGTTTACAGAGGTGAGCGAATTGTCAATTATTGTACCGAACACCAAACCAGCTTTGCTGACATCGAGGTAGAACATAAGAACGAGAAAGGGAAGTTGTGGAAAATAGCTTACCCGACGCTAGATAAAATTGGCGAGATTATCATAGCTACTACGCGCCCAGAAACTATGCTTGGCGACGTCGCCGTGGCAGTTCATCCAGATGATGAGCGATACAAAAAATTGATTGGAACTCGCATTTTACTGCCGATTGTCGATAAGGAAATTCCTATCATCGCGGACGAATATGTCGACATGAGTTACGGCACCGGTGCGGTTAAGATTACGCCAGCGCACGACCCGAACGACTTTGAAATTGCGAAACGCCACGATTTGCCTATAGAGTCAATCATCAGTCCAGAAGGGAAGATGATAAACGTGCCAGCGCAGTTCTTAGGATTAACGCCAGTAGAAGCTCGCGCTCGAGTTTTGGAAGCACTGGAAGCATTAGAGCTACGCCGCGGTGAGACTGAAATTGAACACGCAGTTGGACATTGTTATAAGTGTGGCAGCATAATTGAGCCAATGATTAAAGAGCAGTGGTTTATTAAAACACAATCACTCGCACAGCCAGCAATTGACGCGCTTAAAAAAGAAGAAATTACTTTTTATCCAGCATCCAAGCGCAAAGAACTCATCGCATATCTTGAGCAATTGAAAGACTGGAATATTTCACGACAGATTCCATGGGGAATACCAATTCCTGCGTTTGTAAATGAAAACGACCCTAAGGATTGGATATTTGATACTCACACCAACGAGCAGAGCATTGTTGTAAATGGCACAACATATATCAGGGAAGAGGATACCTTTGACACCTGGTTCTCATCTGGTCAATGGCCATACATCGTAACAGATTACTTAACTGGCGGCGATTTAGCTAATTATTTCCCAACTGACATGATGGAAACTGGTATGGATATTATGCGTGCATGGGTTTCTCGAATGATCATGCTTAGCCTATACCGAACAGGGAAGTTGCCGTTCAAAGAAGTTTATCTGCACGGAATGGTTAATGACGAGCACAACCAAAAAATGTCCAAATCCAAGGGCAACGTCATTAATCCAATGGAATTGGTTGCGGAATTCGGATCTGATGCCACACGCATGGGAGTTATTTCTGGGCGAGCGCCAGCTCAAAGCCAAGCTTTCAACAAGGGATCAGTCATTGCGGCACGTAATTTCTGCAATAAGCTATGGAATATTGCCAGGTTTGTTGAAGCGCAAATTGGCGATAATCACCAAATTGTCGACTTAGAGCCGCAAACTCCGGCCGATCACTGGATTATTCGCCAATTGAACGACGCCGCCAACAACATTGCCGTTAGAATAGAGCAATATCGCTTCTCAGAGGCATCAGAAACTGTTTATCACACCATCTGGGACGACGTAGCTGACTGGTACATTGAATCGTCTAAAACTGCGATCAATCGTCCATTGCTATCTTGGGTTTTGGCAACTTCTCTGAAAATCGCCCATCCATTTGCGCCGTTTGTTACGGAAACGATTTGGCAAACACTCAATTACACCGACGGCATTTTGATGCGTGAAGCTTGGCCAACTCCAGAAAAGTTCGATCCGATTGCTGCCGAACAATTCGAGCAACTTAAACTCTTGGTTGCCGAAGGTCGTTGGGTAATTGCTGAACTGCCAGGAAATAAGAAATATCGATTGCTATACGGCAACGACAGTCTTATCGCTGACAATCAATACACAATTAAGCATCTGATGCGGCTTGAGGCAATTGAGCGCACAGATCAGCCTCGCGGTCTGCGTCTAGCGGCGGCAAACAGGGAAGCGTGGCTAGATATTGATAGCGAAACTCTGTACCAACATCAGGAAAATCTGGAAATGCGCCTAGCCGAAGCACGTCAAAAATTGGCGGGATTAAAGAAGCGCCTGGAAAATCCGACTTACGTTGAGAAGGCGCCAGCCCACCTTGTCGAGGAAACTCGTGAGCAATTAGCCGAGCAAGAAAAAATCATTACTCGGCTTGTTTCAGAACTGGAAGTGATTAGCTTAAAATAGCCTAGCTCACACCTTCAAAGTCAAGGTGATATCCGTCAAAAGTATGTTGACCACGGGCGGCATATTTTTGGCGTAATCGCTTCTTGTCGTTATTTCGAGGCGTAGTTCGCGGTCGCGCTGAACCTTCTTTCAGCACATTTGACAATTGAGCGTGTTCTGGATGAGTATGGGGCTTTGTTTCTGGCATTTTTATTTCACCCTCAACGTCACTTTGAACGCTATATGTTTTCCAAGATGACAAAAACGCTTTATCGACGTTGGTATCGTGCAGCAGCACACCAAACGCTACATTCAAACTGACAAACATAGTTGTAACGGTGAAAAACTGTTGTACTAAATTCATTTTTGTTCTTTCTTTTTGTATCTATTTTTAGAATACTGATTACAATGTTAGCATAAGCTTTGTTTTTTGTCAAGTATATTTCGCTGCATAAAAATATTCGCCCTTATTTTGGCGAACATTCTGTTTTGGCGGAAGGGGAGGGATTCGAACCCTCGGTACGTTTTACCGCACGCCGGTTTTCAAGACCGGTACCTTCAACCACTCGGTCACCCTTCCGTACTATCTCTGAATTTTGGCGGAGGAGGGGGGATTCGAACCCCCGCTACAGATCTCTCCATACTAACGATTTAGCAAACCGTCCCCTTCAGCCACTTGGGTACTCCTCCAAATTCACTATTTAGTGTACCATATAAGTGCAATTATTGATAGCTTTATCGTAAATAGAGTATAATAGGATTATGATAAAAGAATACATCTCTAAGATTACAATAGGATTACTTACAATCGGATTCGGCGTAGCTTTAGTAACTGCTCCAGTTTCCGCATTAGGTGAAGGCGGCGCACCAGCCGGAATTAACGCGGCACGCGGCGACAATACGCCATCCAACTTAGCTAATGGTGATTCATCAATCATAAGGCGCGCCATCAACATTATGCTATTCGGCGTCGGCGTCTTAAGCGTCGTTATGCTAATCTTCGGTGGTTTCCGCTACGTAATATCTGGCGGTAAAAAAGAATCCGTCACAAACGCCAAAAACACAATTTTATACGCAATCATCGGTCTATTAGTCGCGGTCTTTGCTTACGCCATAATCAACTTCATCCTTGGCGCAGCTTTAAGCGGCGGATCAACCACTAACGTTTAATTGTCCGTTAATTCTCATCGTGATATACTAACGCCATGAATGATAGTTCAGAAAACCAAGACTTTGAAGCGCCATCACCCGACAGGATTGATTTAACCGAGCCAATAGCTTGGAACGCGCCAGAAGGCGTGCAAGTTCAGCGCGGTAAATTGTGGTACGTGTTTTTTGTCATTGTGTTGATAGGATTAATGGCTTTAGCAATTTTAGTGTTTAAGAACTGGACTTTCGCAGTTTTACTACCAATTATGGCTGTAGCCTTGTTTGTATTATCAAACAAAACCCCACAAATAATAAACTACGCGATTAGCCCCAAAGGCATTTACATCGCCGACGTTTTACACGATTTTAGCGAATTTCGCGCATTTGGATTAATTCACGAAAACAACCAACATTCGATTCTATTATTGCCAGTAAAACGATTTTCGCCAGGTTTAACTATTTACTTTTCCGAAGCAGAGGGCGAGAGAATCGTCGATATGCTCGGAGCGCGCCTACCAATGCAGGAAATTAAACCAGACGCCTTAGAGAAGTTTATTCGGCTGATAAAGCTATAGCTTGATTGACTATATTTTATGTGGTAGAATACAAAAGTTCAGTGCTTTATAGCAATGAAGGTACCTTATATTTTTTGTTGCGGCCAATCGTTTTTTTCGAAAGGCTGTATGCACCCGTAGCTCAGCTGGATAGAGCGCTGGCTTGCGGAGCCAGAGGTCGTAAGTTCGAATCTTGCCGGGTGTACCAATTAACCTAAGGAGGGGTATGAATTTTATTAAGTACGTAAAATATTCAGGATTAGGAATTGTTGCAATCTGTTCAACTGCTATAGCAATTTTAGCTGGCGCAGAGTTCTTTGAATTGATAACTTGGAATGAAGCCAGTAAGTGGATGGTTAAATTTTGTCAATTAGGCGGCGTCGGTCTAGCTCTATGTATCGTCTGGAGTATTATCGGCACTATAGTGGCCAAAGACTCAAAGAAGACTGATAAAAAATAATTTCCCGAATTAGTTAGATACGGAGAGGTGCAGGAGTGGTTGAACTGGCCGCTCTCGAAAAGCGGTATGGGGCAACTCATCGAGGGTTCGAATCCCTCTCTCTCCGCCATAGATATTATGAAAATCACCATTATAACGATCGGAAAAAAGAATGAAGCCTGGGTCCAACCAGGCGTTTCTCGTTTTTTAGAGCGTCTACGAGCACCTTTTGCTGCGGAAATGATTATTCTACCGCATTCAAGCTTTGAAGGCGACAGAGCGCGCCAGGAAGAGTCTGAGCGTATTTTTTCACGCCTCAATTCGGACGACTTTGTTATTTTGCTCGATGAGCGCGGTAAAAACTTATCGTCACCGGAATTATCTAATTTAATTACAGATAACATCAATAAGCATATTATTTTTATTATTGGTGGCGCTTACGGAGTTACTAGCGACTTGCGCCAAAAATCCAACGTCGTCTGGTCGTTATCGAACTTAGTATTTCCACACCAATTAGTCCGTCTTATTTTAGCCGAGCAATTGTATCGCGCCCAAGAAATCCACCGCGGTAGTCATTATCATCACTCATAATTTCGGACGTCCGTGCCTGGCAATAACCGCAATTTCCACGTGTTTAGCACCATTTTTCTTCAAACATTCCGCCGCCGCCAACACAGTTGAGCCAGTCGTAAAGATATCGTTAATAATGATATATCGCTTATTTTTATCAACTTTACCCGCAATTTCAAAAAACTCCTTTGCTTGACGTTTTCTCTGGGCGGAAGACTTCGTAAAGTGCTGAGTGACGTTATTTCTGCGCCGGAGCAGGGAACAACACTCTATTTTTCTATGTCGAGATAGTTTAATAGCAATTTTTCGGATATGATCAAATCCACGACGCCGAATATTCTTAGAAATTGTAGGAATCGGTACGATTACTGTACCTGACGGCAATTCAGGCAGAGCTTCGTCTAAGAACTCACTTAGCAATCCAGCCGCCGCCTGAACACGGTTAAATTTATAATCATCAATGATCTTTGCAACAACACCTGTACGTCGTGAAAAACACCAGATCATATCACAGGGAATCTTATGCTTTTTACATAAGTTGCCATTCTCCAATAAATCACCACATAATACACACATATCATACTTCCGACTCATGATGTATTTTTTACAATCTAAGCATAAAATACCACCCGTTTTACCACACTTATAACAGTGGTGAGGAGCGATGATTGATAATAGCGTGTCAAACATTGTAATTTTTACGTTTTAAGCCTTTCTCTGTTGATTATAACGCACATTACAGTTATACTAATAAAGACTTTGTCAATGAGCCTATTATAAAAGTGGAGGAAATTATGGCCCGAAAGCAAGATGATACATTACTAACAGAACAGGAATTGGCTGCGGCGTTTATTGACGATGATAACGACGATCTGCTACCTGGTTTTGACGACGACAACAGTAGAAGCAACAGTACATCAACAACACGATCCGACGACAATTGGGAAGATGAAGCTGATGATGCAATGGGTCAGTTGGCTGTTGACGTTTTTGAGACAGAAAATAACCTAGTTATTAAAGCTCGTACTGCCGGCGTAGATCGAAACGACCTAGACGTAAGCATTTCTGACGGCATCTTAACAATTAGCGGCACACTGTCTAGCGGTGACGAAGCAGATGTTCGCCAATGGCACATCCAAGAATGCTACTGGGGCGAATTCAGTCGTACATTAGCATTGCCAACCGCTGTAAATGAAGAAGGCGTTAAGGCAGAATTAAAAGATGGCGTTTTGACAATTACTTTCGAAAAGATAAAGCAAGAAAAAGCAAAGAAGATTCAAGTTCTGTAAAAAATCGTTTCACAGAAAATACCGTCACAAGTTGGCGGTATTTTTTAGCCACAAAAAAAGAACCTCATCAGCGAGGCTCTTTTTTACCGGTAGGGTAGATTAGCCCTTAAACTTATCGATAACCATATTGACGATTGCATATGCTAAAATAGCGATCACCAAACCGACAATTGCATATAAAACTGTATTCTTAGCGGCTGTAACCTTATTACTGTCACCGGCTGAAGTGGTGTAGCGGATACCACCCCAAATAAGCATAATAACACTCAATGCACCGACGGCAAACAAGAATATATTTACAAACTGCTTAACCAGAGTCTGAGGATCTGAAGCAGCTTCACCTACACCTTCTCCTTGTGCACTTTTTACACCATTATTTAGAGTGAAGTCTCCTTCAGCGCTTGCAGCTGGAGCTACAGCTAAAGCAACAGTTGGCACTACCAGTAGTCCCGCCAAGATTAATTTTAATTTATTCATTGTTATTTTCTCCTTGTTTAATGATATTACTATTATACATTTTTATCTGTTATTTGCAAAACTAATTAGTCTTTACCTCAATTCCGAATTGTCTCAAAATCATCTTAACTATAACCCATGCAAGAATAGCTACAATTAGGCCAACTATCGAATAGGTGAGAGCAGTTTGAGCAGACTTCGTTTTTGCGGCATCTCCAGCTGAAGTGATATAGCGAAATCCGCTAAAGATAATCATAACAACAGATAAAATACCCACAGCCCACAGTAGAAAATTAATCAATATACTTATTAGTCCACCTTCACCCGCAATGCTTTTATTTTGCATATCTGTTGTCGTGGCAGTTGTTATACCTTTCTTTACACCGTCAGCAGCTTGCGCGGAAACGTTCGTAGAAAGAGAAGCTGTCGATACGGCTGAAACTCCGAACGCCGAACAAGCTACAATTAATGCCGATAATATCATTTTTTTCATTTTTACTCCTTATTATGATTACTAGATTCATCATGCTTAACAGGCTTATTAAACCCGTCAAACACAAAATTGACAATCGCCGAAGCGAATACAGAAACTATTAAGCCAACGACAGCATATAAAATAGTACTCCTGGCTTTTGCAGCCTTCTGAGCATCACCACTGGAAAGTGCAAATAAAATACCACCAATAACTATCATAATAATCGAAATAGCACCGACAGCCATAAGTAGGACTTCAACGATAGTTTTTATAATGCCGTTCACCTGACCTTCACCTTTATCTTTATTTTGGCAATAGACAGAGTTTTGATTTTCCTCTGAGCAAATATTAATACCGTTAGCCGCAGACACCGCTGGAGTGAACACTCCAAGAAGCCCAATCATTAGTATTCCAGCCGTCAGGATTTTTGTAAAAATCTTCATCTTAAACCTTTCCTATAATATAACCTGTTATAGCAATCGCGTTAGCAATAATAACCAAACCGATGACTGCATATAGAATAGTATTCTTTGCGCTAGCCGTCTTAGCTGGATCACCAGAGGACAGGGAATAGTTTATTCCAGCAATAATAACAATAATAACGGCTACGACACCAGCCACCCAAAATGCCAAATTAACAAACTTCATAATATCTACACCATTATTCTTCGGCACACCAAGACTATCAGCACTCCCCAACAATCCAGCAAAAAATTCCATATATCTCATTTTATACCCCTATCTTTGATGATATAAAGTTAACTAGCGCAACAGAAGCTAGGGCAATAACCAAACCAATCGCGGCACTCATAATAGTTTTTCGTCCATGAGCAGCCTTATCTGGAGCTCCGTTACTGGTCATCATCAAGAAACCACCGTACATGATATATCCAACAGTCGTGTAGCCAATAAGTTGCAACAAATCATCAACGATATTAAGCGCGATTTTCCAAATATAGTTAGCTTGAGAATTAGTGTCTGTGCCTGGACTTTTAAGGGAACAGTCATGGTCATTATTAGTTAAGCCGCTATACCATGGTTTTAACGTTAAAATTTTCCCCTTATTAGAACACGCATCGTTATCGTCCGCAAAAGAAGTATTCGGGAAAGTTACGCTCGCCCCAAACGACCCTATAATCACTAAAGACATAGCTATTATAATCTTCTTCATTAATCGAAAACTCCTCCTGGAATAATAAAGTTAGTAATTGCCACCATGAATGCAAACATTATTATCCCAATGACAGTATTAGTCCAAACTTCGCGTGCTTTTTTTATCTTATCTGGACTACCCTCAGAAGTGGTATATAAGAATGCCCCGTATATAACAGCGCCAACTGCCGCAACCAAAACTCCAGCGGTTAAGATTTTAATAACTTGTTTGATTATGTTGATAATTGCCGTGCTACCTTCGCCATCACAAGAAATAACAGAGGTTTCCGCGCCACCACAGCTGGAAGCCAAAGCTATTCTGGGTATAAAAATACTTCCTGCGATTACTGTTGCGATGAATATACTAATTACAATATTTCTTTTTGTCATAAAATTTTCTCTTATACCTAAATTGTAAAATAGTCAAGCGAAAAAAGCAAACATTTTCCTTGAAAAGACAGAAGTAATCTGATAATATAAGGGATATTGATATGCGCTCGTAGTGAAGTTGGCCTATCACGCCTCCCTGTCACGGAGGAGATCGCCGGTTCGAATCCGGTCGAGCGCGCCACAGATAGTTCACCCCTTGATAGGGTGTTTTTTTATGGAAAATATGCCATATTTATTGCATTTATGTACAATTTATGTTATTATATAGCCAATTAGACTGGAAGGTCTAAGGAGTTTTTATAATAAAATACCTGACAATGTCAGAGAAAGGACCCCAAGCGTTATGGTTTATGACCCTAATAAAATCAATAACCCAAGTGGTTCAAAACTTGATAAAGGATTAACTAGGAGAGGTTTTGGAGCACTTGCCGTAATAGCATTTGCCGAAGGCGTTGCGAGTGCTTGCAGCGCGAAAAAAGCTCCAGAAGCAAAACAAACTACTCCAGCTCCTACCGACGAATCATCAATAGGAACAGAGCCTAAAGAACCAACAAAATCTCCAACTCCAGAAACTAAAGAAATAAAAATTAATAAAGAAGCAGTCACAAAACTCTATGAAAAATTAAATAGTCTAAAGAAAGAGTTTGAAGAAGCCTCAGAATATGAGCGACGAGAAAAACACTTACGTAGCGCCATAAGAGCTGCTTTCGTAGAAGCGATAGATACTGAAACTGGATATCAGTCAACTTCATTCGATCCTGAAGCTGGTTCTTGGCGCACTAATGAGGAAAACTTTAATAAAACTCAAGACGAAATGATAGGCACTCTTACGGCCGGTTTAGTTTTTCTTGGAAATATCACGACCCTTTATCATGAAAATGAATCTATCTTACCAAGAACCAGTGAGACAGATCTAACAGCTAACGACATGATGGACATGTACTTAGAAGCGTTTACTGCTGGACATGGTAGAGACCAGATTGAGGGATTCCGTGAAACAGTCG
>UNSM01000004.1 GCA_900555425.1 Candidatus Saccharimonadota bacterium
CGCCACCGGCGTGCCGGTCTGGGTGCGGCGAAGCTCGGGGTCACGGGTCAGACGACCCATGATGAAGATCTTGTTGAGCATAGTGCTCCTCCCTTACTGGTCCTTGCAGACGATCAGGGAACGCATCACGCCGTCGGTAATACGGAAGATACGATCCAGCTCAGCGGGGATCGCGGCGGCGGCGTTGAAGGTCATTGGTGATGATAGTAAAGATCCGCGTGCGATATTAATTTGCGGCGGTGGACAAGGAATGTGTATGGCGGCGAACCGCTTTAAGGGAATTCGAGCTAGCGTGATTTGGGATGCGTTTGAGGCGAAAATGACGCGCCAAGATAACGATTCGAATGTTCTATGTTTACCAGCGCGAGTTTTGGAAGACAACGAATCGGCGTGGAAAGGAATTGTGGAAACATGGCTGAACACCCCTTATGCGAATGCTCCGCGATTTAATAGGCGTAATGCGCAGTTGGATGAATTGTCATGAGCAGTTCTGTAATCGCACCAGCAATTTTGGCGGAGAATGCTGATCAATATAAAGAGCAGGTTGATAAGATAACTGGTCTTGTTGAGCGTGTGCATATTGATATTTCTGATGGAGAATTTGCCCCGACGTTGACAGTTGGAATTCCAGAATTATGGGCGCCAGAGGGTTGGATGATTGATATTCATGCAATGGTTAATGATGTTGCTGAATATGTTCCGAAGTTGATTGCCCTAAGACCGCATATGATTATTATTCACGCGGAGGCGACGGGAGATGTGAAGACTGCGCTTATGCAGATTCGTCAAGCTGGAATTATGGCGGGATTAGCGCTACTAAAGCCAACGGTTCCGCGAACGGTTGAGGAATTGATAAAAATAGCAGATCATGTGATGATTTTTAGCGGTGAGCTGGGGCGATTTGGCGGCACTGCTAGTCTTATGCAACTAGAAAAAATACGACTTATTAAAGCTATTAATCCTAGTGTTGAAATCGGTTGGGATGGCTGAGTGGCGGTAGATAATGCGTACAGCCTGGTCCAGGGCGGCGTTAACGTTTTGAACGTTGGCGGCGTTATTCAGAAATCGTCAGATCCGCGCGCCATTTTCTCCAGATTGCAGCAGGAGATTAATAAAACGAGCGTGCTTTAATGAATGTCGATCAAATAGCGAAATTGAAGAAAATATCACAGCAGCTTCGAAAGTCTGTTATTCGTGAGCTATCCGAGGCTGGCTCAGGTCATTCGGCTGGCTGCTTGGGGTTTGCTGACGTTATGGCGGTTTTGTATTTTCATGCCATGCAACTAGATCCTGAGAATCCTAATTGGGAAGATCGGGATATTTTCGTGATGAGTAACGGCCATTATGCGCCACTTTTATATGCCACGCTGGCGGAGCGGGGATTTTTCGATAAAAAAGAGTTGGCTAATTTGCGAAAATTTGGCTCCAAACTTCAAGGTCATCCAGAACGCGGCAGTTTACCGGGAATTGAAACAACTAGCGGTCCTCTGGGCTGCGGTCTAAGTCAGGCGGCCGGCATGGCGTATTCATTGCAATATTTGGGCGGCAATTCTGAGCGGTTCGTTTACTGCAGTTTGGGCGATGGCGAACTTGACGAAGGGAATATTTGGGAAGCGGCGATGTTTGCGAAAAAATATAATCTGGCGAATTTAATTGCGATTGTTGATAGAAATAATATTCAGATTGGTGGCGATACGGAAAAGGTGATGCCGCTAGGTGATTTGGCGGACAAATGGCGAAGTTTTGGCTGGGATGCGCAGGAGATTGACGGGCATGATCATTCGACGATAATTCAGGCGATTGACAAGGCGAAGAATTCTCGTCAGCCGAGCGTGATAATCGCGCATACAATTCCTGGTCGTGGCGTTGATTTTATGGAATATGATTACCGTTGGCATGGAAAATCTCCAAACGCCGAGGAAGCAGAGTGGGCGCTTGCTCAATTGAGTGAAGGAGGCGGCGAATGAGTTTCTTAATGGAGAATTGGCAGAATTTGGAACTTGCGGCAATTCGCGTTGGCTTTGGCGAAGGCTTGGTGAATATTGCGAAGAAAAATAATTTGGTGGTGGCGCTGAGTGCGGATTTGATGGAGAGCGTTGGCTTTGGTAAGTTTTACGAGGAAATCGGGAAACCGCGGGCAATTGAAGTTGGCGTGGCGGAGCAGAATTTGGTTACCGTGGCGTCTGGATTGGCGGCTATGGGAAATATTCCGTTTGCAGCCAGTTATGCAGCGTTTAGTCCGGGTCGCAACTGGGAACAGATTCGAACGACTATTTGTCTGAACAATCAGCCGGTTAAGTTAGTGGGTTCTCATGCGGGGCTTAATGTCGGTCCGGACGGCGCGACGCATCAAATGTTGGAAGATATTGCGCTGATGCGAAGTTTGCCTAATATGGTGGTTTTGGCGCCCGGTGATGCTAATGAGGCCAAGCTGATCGCGGCGGCAATGGCTGGAGATAAACGCCCGAATTACGTAAGATTGCCAAGAGAAAAAACACCGTTATTCTTAAATCAATCTACTTTTGAGATTGGAAAAAGCTACACGCTGAGGCACGGCAAAGACGTTGCCTTGTTTGGAACTGGCGTGATGACTTATCAATTACTGTTGGCAGCGGAAAAGTTAGCAAGCGAATATGACATTCAGGCGGAAGTGATTCATTTTCCGACGATTAAGCCATTGGACGAGGATGCTGTACTTGATGCAGCTCAAAAATGCCAAGCCGTCATTACGGCGGAAGAAGGGCAGATTACTGGTGGATTTGGCTCAAGCGTGGCAGAAGTTCTTAGTGAGAATTTGCCAGTGAAGATGAAACGAATCGGCGTTAATGATGTGTTTGGCGAGTCTGGCAAAATGTCTGAATTGTGGCGAAAACACGGTTTGGATGTCGATTCAATTGTTCGTAGTGTTGTCAATTTTCTCCAGTAAAAAGCCCGCCAGGAGCTACTGCCAAGATCTAATTAAAGACCTCAAAGCGGTAGTCCTGACGGGTATGCGCTCATCTACGGTGTTGTTGTCGCCTCCGCCGTTGTTGGATCATCCCATAGATGATCGAAGGAATTGAGACGCTAGCCAGCGCGAATAGTGCGCCTTCGGGCAGTCCGTAGGTTTTGACAATGTAAATGAGCGTCGCCCACCACACCGCGCAGAGCAGTGCAATGATGAGCAAGAATGACTTACCTGCGAAGACGGTTGTCCGTACCACGGGGCTCATTTTTTTTCTCCCTTTCTGAGAAGAAAATGCTCAAAGCTAAAGGGCTACTTCCGCCCTAAGACAAAGCCTTGAGCAAAAGCCATTTTATATTATCACTAATTACGTAAAATGTCAATTCTCTTGGCATAGCGGGCAGTAATTGATATAATTACCATAAGTATTTTAGGGGGCAGTATGGGATTATCGATTTCAGAGATTCGGAAAAACACGACGCGGGCGCGTCATTTAATGCAGCGAACACGGGCGCAGCGTTTTGCGGTTGGGGCGTTTAATATTGACAATCAAGAGACGTTGATTGCGGTGGCGCGCGCGGCACAAAAGCTTCAGTCGCCAGTGTTGGTTGAGGTTTCTGACGCCGAAGTGAAGGCTATGGGTCTAGAGAACGTTCGCGATTTGGTGGACAATTATAAGGCTGAGTATGGAATTGAAATGTACTTGAATTTGGACCACGGTCCGACAGTTGAGGGCTGTAAGCGAGCGATTGACGCAGGGTACGAGTTTATCCATATTGATATTTCTCAGGCAAATCACGGCGCTTCTGATGAGGAAATCATTGCGAAGACTCGTGAAGTTGTTGAATATGCCAAGTTTACTGGTGCGCTAGTGGAATCTGAGCCGCATTATTTTGGCGGGAGTTCAAATGTTCATACGGAAGATATAAATTATGAGGAAATAAAAAAGACTTTTTCTACTCCAGAAGGCGCGCGTGCGTTTGTCGAGGCGACTGGAATTGATACTTTTGCGGCGGCGATTGGCAATTTGCACGGCAAATATCCAGTTCCGAAAGTGTTGGATTTGGATTTGTTGGCTGACATTCGCGAGGCGATTCATTGTCAGATTTCGTTGCACGGTGGGTCTGGAACGCCGCTGCATTATTTTGAGGATGCTGCGAAAATTGGCGTTTCTAAAATCAATATCAATTCTGATATGCGTTACGCTTTCCGAACGACTTTGGAGAAAACCTTGCGAGAAAATCCAAATGAGTACGCTATCGTTAAATTAATGCCGCCAGTTTATGCCGCTGTACAGGAAGTGGTGGAGTCGAAGATTAAGGCGTTTAATTCCGTCAGGAAGGCGGTGGTTTAATGGCGAAAATCATCACCGTTGGTGCGGCAATTCAAGACGTATTTTTAAGTCAATCAGACGCACTGACGCCAGTTTGTGAAAGTCCAGAACACTGTTTTGCGCGACTGGATTTGGGGGCAAAGGCTGACGTAAACCAGATTCATTTTTCAACTGGCGGTGGCGCTACAAACGCTGCGGTAACGTTTTCCAGGCAAGGTCATTATGCTAGTTTTATGGGTGCAATCGGTCACGATCCGGCTGGGCAAGCGGTGATTGCAGATCTGGACAAGGAAAATATTGACACGCATTTGGTGAGGTACTCGCCAAAATACAGTACGGGATATTCGGTGTTATTATTGGCTTCAAATGGCGAGCGAACGATTTTAACATACCGCGGAGCTTCAACGCATTATCATGAGGCGGATTTTGATTTATCCGAAGAGGATGCGGATTGGCTATACGTTTCAACTTTGGCAGGAAATATGTCAATGCTTCATAAATTATTCCAGCAAGCCAAGCGTCGTGATATGAAAATTTGCTTCAATCCTGGAAAGAAAGAATTGGTGCAAAAGGATAAATTGCTGGGACTTTTGTCTGATGTCGATGTTTTAACTTTGAACAAAGAAGAAATGCAACAGTTGGTGTCTGGCGAGGATTTGGAGGCCTTGGTTAGAAGAGGCTTGAGATTAGTTCCGGTCGTTTTGGTGACGGACGGCGTAAACGGCTCAATTGCAAGCGACGGAAAAACTATCGTGCGAGCGCTGATGTACGATGACAGGCCGTCAATTGACAGAACTGGCGCTGGAGATGCGTTTGCGTCGGGATTTTTGAGTGAATGGGCGCGAAGTGGCAATTTGAAAAACTCTGTGATTATGGGCAGTGCGAATGCTAGTTCGGTGGTTATGAAAATTGGAGCAAAGGCTGGAATTTTATATGCTGGCACAGTACTTCATGCTATGCCAATTCAAGAAAGGGAATTATAATGGCGCAAAATTTGGGGAAATTGTTGGGCGGTGACGCGAAAAAGCGTCGAGCATTAACCGAGCTCAGGCAGATGACTAGAGATGATAGTGATGTGCGATTGATTGCGGAGATATTGGCTAGAGCGCACTCGATTATTCGATCTCTAGGCCTGGACCCGTCAAACGCTACGGCAGAAGAAATCTATCAATCACTAATGGCTATTGCGCCGAAAGTGGACAAATGGGCGCCATTCAAGGCTTCTGAATGGGTGCTTTTGGACGTTGATGGGCAAGTGATTTCGTTTAATCCGATTGACATTATAAATAACTATCATTGCCAGTTACCTCTGGGAAAGCAGCAAACAACGTATGGCAAGCGAGGCCTGGGATTTGAGATTACGCGCCGATATAAAAACCACCCGCGCACGTACAATCCAGCTGTGGAGCGAGTGGTTTGTCAGGGTGGAATTTGTTGGATTGAGTCGAAAACTAAGAAATAATTATCGGTCGCAGCAAGTTCGCTGATTTTTGATCAAATTAACCACCTCTGGAATATCTTCGGTAATTGTGTAGATTTTTTCATCACCGTCAGAAATTAACTTATTTGGAAGCATGTTTTCGCAAACAAAATTATCCCATTTGCCCCAGAATTTTTTATCAAACAGAACAATTGGTACTGGCGCCATTTTCTTAGTTTGTGTCAATGTGATAATCTCACAAATTTCATCCATCGTACCGAATCCGCCAGGGAAACAAACGTACGCATCAGCCAGAAGTGTCATAACGATTTTTCGTGGTGCGAAGTGAGTGAATGCGAACGAATCTGTCGTGTAGTTGTTTAATGATTGCTCGTGTGGCAAGCGAATGTTGAATCCGACTGATTTTCCACCAGCTTCCATAGCGCCGCGGTTTGCCGCTTCCATAATTCCGCCGCCGCCGCCGGTGATAATTGTGTAGCCTTCTTTAGCTAATTGAAATGCCAAGTCTTTGGCTTTTTGGTAATATTCGTTATCTTCAGTTATCCTGGCTGATCCAAAAAAAGTCACGGTTTTATGATATTTTTGGAGAATTTCATAGCCGGCATGAATTTCGTCATCGACTTTTCCTAATCTGAACATCGCAGCCTGAAGTTGCAATTCGCGCGGAATACAAACATTTTTCGGTGTCATCATTATCCTTTTTATTTTATGATTTTAACTTTATTACTATATCATAAAATGCCTATGGTTACAATACATTGACGGCAAATAATCCATCATATACAATCAAAACACAATCTAAATGGAGGTTTTATGGAAAATAAATCAACAACAAACAAGTGGCTGATCGTTGTGGTGGTTATTATGGGCATAATCATTGTTGCTATGGCGACATGGATAATTGCTGGTGCTATGCATAAAAATAGTGACTCTAACTCTTCGGCAAAAACCAGCCAGACAAAGAAGGATTCATCTGATTCACTGGAAAAAACTCGCGGTGAAGGCGAGGAGCTGTCAAATGAGGCAAAGAAAGAGTATAAAGATTTCCGAACCAAAGGCGACGGCACGGGCATTCGTTTAACTTCAGCAAGCGATGTTGATAAGTTGGACATTGACAGCTCTTTGAAGAAGTTCTTGAAGTCTAAAGTTGGTCAGCCAATTCCAGAACGTGAAGGTTCTGTGTATGAGCCAATCATTGACCGTGCATACGGAAAATATGCAGCAGTATATGGCTTGACAAACGCTTATACTATTATCGGACCAAAGAACGGCACTGGTGAAATTGCAATTGTTGCGGGCACGCAGCAAGGTGGCATGCCGTGCTCAGACTTGAAGTCTGCATCGGTTCCGAGTCGCTTGGTTGACGGCAAATGTGAAGTTTCTGGCTCGTCTCAAACTTATAGCCAAGACTAGTTTTCATAAATATAGTAAAATAGAGAGGTGAATAAATTTCGCCTCTCTTCTTCATATCAGCCCACGGGCGATCAGCCGCGAGCAGTTGCTCAGTTAGTCGATGGTTTGGAAAAAGGTCAGCGCGAGCAAACTTTGCTGGGTGTGACTGGTTCAGGGAAGACGTTTACGATGGCGAATATTATCGCTAAGCGCAATGTGCCGACGCTGGTTTTGGCTCATAATAAGACTTTGGCGGCGCAACTTTTTTCTGAGTTTAAGGAATTTTTTCCGGACAATGAAGTCCACTATTTTGTTAGCTATTTTGACTACTACCAGCCAGAGGCGTACATCGCTTCAAGCGACACTTATATAGAGAAAGATTCGAAAATCAACGACGAGATTGATCGGCTTAGGCACGCGGCAACTTCCGCGTTATTGACGCGCCGTGACGTGATTATCGTAGCGAGTGTGAGCTGTATTTACGGCATTGGTTCGCCAGAAACTTACGCCGATATGGCTATTAAATTGACCGTTGGTGAGCGTCGAGTTCAGGACAAGTTTATTCGCCTATTGACCGACATTCAGTATAAACGCAATGACGTCGATTTTGCGCGCGGAACTTTTCGGGTGCGCGGCGATGTTGTGGATATTTTTCCGGCAGGTCAAGATACTGCGGTTCGCGTGGAATTCTTTGGTGATGAAATTGAGCGGCTGACGAAGATCGACCCTTTGACTGGCGAGATTTTGGATCGGCCAGACCAATTGACAATTTTCCCGTCCAGCCACTATTCGACGCCACGTGAGCGAATTGAAAAAGCGATTGTCGGGATTGAAAATGAGTTTAATCAACGACTGAAATGGTTTGAGGATAATGGCAAGTTTTTAGAGGCGCAAAGACTAAGTCAGCGTACCAAATATGATTTGGAGATGTTGAAGGAAACTGGTTTTGTGAAGGGAATTGAGAATTATTCGCGCTATTTGACCGACCGAGAACCTGGCGAGCAGCCTGCGACTTTGATTGATTATTTTCCGGACGATTGGCTACTTTTGGTCGACGAATCGCACATGACATTGCCGCAAGTTCGGGGAATGTACAACGGTGATCGCGCCCGTAAGGAAGTTTTGGTTGAGCATGGTTTTCGTCTTCCGAGCGCATTGGACAATCGCCCACTTCGATTTGACGAGTTCAATCAGCATATTCATCAGGCAATTTATGTTTCCGCTACGCCGGGAGATTATGAACTTTCTCATTCGCCAAAGCCAGCTGAGCAGCTTATTCGACCGACTGGGTTGCTTGATCCGCCGATTGAAGTTCGACCAACCGATGGGCAAGTCGATGATTTGATGGAGGAAATTCGCCAGACGATTGCGAAAGGTCATCGCGTGTTGGTGACGACATTAACCAAGCGAATGGCGGAGGACTTGAGTGCTTATTTGACGGAAAACGGCGTGAAGACGGCGTATTTGCATAGCGAAATTGATACGCTGGAACGTGGTGATATTCTGAAAGATTTGCGACTTGGAACGTATGATGTGCTGGTTGGAATTAATCTATTGCGCGAAGGCCTGGACCTTCCGGAGGTCAGTTTGGTGGCAATTATGGACGCCGACAAGGAAGGCTTCTTGCGCAGTGAACAGGCGCTAATTCAGACGATTGGACGAGCGGCGCGGCACGTTGATGGGCGAGTTATTATGTATGGAGACAATGTTACGGATAGTATGCGTCGAGCAATTGACGAAACGAATCGACGTCGAGCGATCCAGCAAAAATATAACGAAGAGCATAATATTACGCCGCAAACTATTCAGAAGAAAATTGACGACGGTTTGCGCTCGATTATTCCGCAGAAAGAATCTGATAAAAAGCCAAAGCTTAACCTAAAGAAAATTCCAAAATACGAATATCCGGCTTTGATTAAAGATCTGACGGCGCAAATGGAACTGCATAGCGCTAATTTAGAATTTGAAAAAGCGGCAGAACTGCGTGATTTAATTGCAGAAATTCGTCATACGATGTAGAATAAAAATATTATTAGATTAGGAGGGATTATGGCAACAAAAGAACAACCACAGCCAACAAACGTCGCGCAACCAGAAATGCCGATGCAACCAAATGCTTATCAAGCATATCCACAATACGCATACGAAGACCCGAATAAGGGCAAAGCAAAGATGCTAACTTTGGAATACGCTTTGGCAATGGGCTCAGCGATTATTTCAATCATGTTGCTGATTGACATCATAACTAAGGTGTTTGGTTTGTGGACGAATTCAACATCAATGTTATTAAGAAGTGTCGGCGGATTTTTCGCGCCATCAATGGTAACTCAGGGAACAGGAATTGTTGCAGCGTCAGTGTTTGCTGTGCTTTTGGCTGTATTGTCACTAGTTCTATTCTCACGCGTATCAAAAGCTGTTCCAGAGCGTGAAGGCTACACAAAGCGAACAGCTTACAAATTGGTAACTTACGGCGGTTTGGCGGTTTTGATCATCCCAGCTGTCGACTTGGTTGCTCGATTAGTAAGCATTTTGATCAACTCATTGCTATTTATCGGCGTTGGTGACGGCGGCGAATTCTATAAGAGTTTGTACTTGGGTGAATTCTTGCCATACGCATTAGCTCTTGCAATTGTTGCTACTAGCGCTTACTTCATTTGCCAAATTGTCAAGGGACGCAACATGTCAAAGGCTTTGTCTTTGATGCTGATTGTGGCTTCTTCTGTCGTATTATTGACTGGCGCTATCACAATTGCCGTTAAAGCGCACGACACGGGCAGCTCAGCAAAAACTATTCCATCAGACTACAGTCGCTACAAGAACTACCAAGATTACTCAATGTAATAAAACTTGGAAAAATAAAGTCGCTCACTTTGATGGGCGGCTTTTTTTAGTGGTATAATATTGATATGATAACTATTTCTACCAGCGATATTCAGCACTTGGCGAGTTTGAGTAGTCTGGCATTGACTGATGACGAAACCGACGGACTGCGCCAAGATTTGGAAAATATAATTGGCTATATTGAGCAGTTGGGTGAGCTTGACGTGTCGGGTGTTGAGCCGACTTATCAAGTTACAGGACTGAGCAATGTTTGGCGCGAAGATGAAGTTCAGACGGGGATTCCTGTTGAGAAATTGCTCGATTTGGCGCCAGAAAAACAGAATAACCAAGTGAAAGTTCCGCAGGTATTGTAATGAGTAAGATTAGTGATTTTATCGGCAAGAGCGCGGTCGAGAACGTAAAAGAAGCGTTGCGACGAGCGCGTGAAATTGAGGAATATAATGCGCTACTCAGCCTAACGGAAGAGCGTGCGCTGGAGCGAGCAGAAAAAGTTGATGCTGGCGAGATCTCTGGACGATTGGCGGGCGTGCCATTTGTTGTGAAGGACAATTTTTTGGCGTTTGGTGCGCCAACGACTGCCGCTTCAAAAATGCTAGAAAACTTTAATGCGCCACTACAGGCGACGGCTGTTGAGAAATTGGAAGCGGAAGGTGCGATTTGCATCGGTAAGGCGAATTTGGACGCTTTTGCGCACGGCGGTTCGACGGAAAACTCGGCATTTGGGCCAACTAAGAACGCCGCAGATGAAACGCGAGTTGCTGGTGGATCATCTGGTGGATCGGCGGTAGTTACGGCGCTTGACGTGGTTCCGTTTGCGCTTGGTACGGATACTGGTGGTTCGATTCGTCAGCCAGCCAGCTTTAACGGAGTGGTTGGAATTAAGCCGACTTACGGAGCGGTTAGTCGTTATGGCGTAGTAGCAATGGCATCAAGTACGGACACGATCGGTTGTTTTGCTACGAATGCTGAAGATACGGACTTGGTGATGGAAATTATGGCTGGTCGCGATGATAAAGATATGACGACTTTGCCTGATTTTTGGAATAATCAGCCGGAATTTGCAAAGAAAAAAATAGGTCTGGTCAAGCAGTGTATGACTGATGACGTGGACGCGGAAGTTCGCCAAAAAACGCTTGATTATGCGGAGAAATTGAAACAGCTTGGCTACGAAATTGAAGAAGTGGATTTGAGTATGATGCAACATTCCCTGGCGATGTATTACATAATTGTGCCAGCGGAATTGTCCTCAAATTTGGCGCGATATGACGGCGTGCGATACGGTCATCGAGCGGCGGAAGTGAAAACTTTGGCGGAACTTTACGGTCGCAGTCGAAATGAAGGATTTATGACTGAGAATAAGCGACGAATCATGATAGGAAGTTTCGTATTGTCAAGTGGATTCTTTGATGCTTACTACATGCAGGCTCAAAAAGCCAGGACGTTGTTGATTGACGAGTTCAAAAAGCTGTTTACCGAATATGACGCGCTATTGATGCCGGTTGCGCCGACTCCTGCGTTTAAGATTGGGGAAAATGCTAGCGATCCGATAAAAATGTATTTGGCGGACATTATGACCGTGCCAGCAAGTTTGGCTGGACTTCCTGCGGTTGCTGCGCCGGCTGGGAGTAGCGATGAAGGATTGCCAATTGGCGTGCAGCTTATTGGCGATTACAAGTCGGACAAGAACTTGCTGAAGCTGGTTTCGGAAGTGGAGAAGATTTGATGGACGGATTGATGATCGCGATAGTTGTTGCGGCGTTGATTATTGGCGCCTTGCTGATGATTTTCATTCAATTGACTTCTCGTGGTCGCGGTCAAATTGACAGGGAAATGTATCAGAGGGTTTGGCGGCAAATTTTGCGCAATGTCGAAACCAGAAAAACGGAAAGTATGCAGATGGCGATAATGAAGGCGGATAAGTTGCTGGACAAAGCTATGCGCGACTGCGGCGTGGCTGGCGAAACAATGGGCGAACGTATGAAATCTCGCAAGGGATACTGGAGCGATGAAAATGGGCTTTGGGCGGCACATAAATTGCGTAATCAAATTGCCCACGAAACCAACGTAACGGTAACGGCGCAGAGTTTTCGCCGAGCGATGGCGAGTTTTGAACAGGCATTAAAAGATTTGGGAGCATTATAATGAGTGTATATGACGATTATGAAATGACAATTGGTATCGAATGTCACGTTCAGCTAGCGACGAAAACCAAGCTATTTAGCCCGGCCGACAATGATGCTCGTGACGCTGAGCCGAATACTAAGACGCATCAGATTGACTTTGGTTTGCCGGGGATGTTGCCAGTTTTGAATAAACACGCCGTTGAGTTGGCGGTTCGCGCTGGAAAAGCCTTGAACTCGCAGATTGCGCACGTTAGCCGATTTGATCGAAAGCATTATTTTTATCCAGATTTACCAAAGGGTTATCAGACCTCACAGATGTATAATCCGATTATTTTGGCTGGATATGTCGATGCACCGCTGGAAGATGATTCTTTGAAACGCGTGCGAATTGACCACGCTCATATGGAGGAAGATGCTGGTAAATTGACGCATCATGACGGCTATTCGTTGGTCGACCTTAACCGCGCTGGCACGCCGCTGATTGAGATTGTTTCTGAGCCGGATATGCATTCGGCCGAGGAGGCTAAAGCTTACGTTTCGGAACTGCATAAATTGATGGTTTACGCGGGTGTGACTTACGGTAATTTGTATCACGGAAATATGCGATTCGACGTCAATATTTCAGTGGCAAAGAAGGGTGCGACAGAGCTTGGAAAGCGCGCAGAAATTAAGAATCTCAATTCCTTCCGCAGTGTTGAAAGGGCCGCCGAGTACGAGTTCAAGCGCCAAATCGATATTTTGGAGCGTGGCGAAGAGGTTGTTCAGGAAACCAGAGGCTGGAATGATGACAAGCAGATAACTATTTCTCAGAGGTCAAAGGAAGACGCGCAGGATTATCGCTATATGCCAGATCCAGATATTCCACCGGTTGTGTTGACTGACGAGGTGATTACTGAAATTCAGTCCAAGGTGCCGATGCTTCCGGGTGAATATAGGGAAAAATGGAGCGCGCTAAACTTGGACAAATCTGTTATCAATTCGCTTTTGTCTAATCAGGATTACGCCAAGATTGCATTGGAAGTTCAGGAAAAGTCGGGCGAGGCTTCCGCTAAGCGAGTCGCACATTGGTTTGCGAGCGCATTGACAACTTCCGATGAAAATGACGCGCAAACGGACAGTGAATCTATACGCGTGGCGGTTGACGATTTGATAGAATTGGCTGAAATGACAGAGAAGTCTGAAGTTTCCAGCACGAATGCGAAGGAGCTATTTAATGAGCTTCTGGCTGGCGCGAAAAATCCGCGTAAGCTTGCCGAAGAGAAGAATTTGTTGCAGGTTTCTGATGAATCGGCGATTGCTGCAATTGTCGATGAAGTTTTGAATGATCCAGCTTCAGCGGCGTCAATTGCAGACATCAAGGCTGGAAAAGATAAGGCTATTGGCTATTTGGTCGGGCAAGTTATGAAGAAGTCTAAGGGTCAAGCCAACCCAAGCCTTGCGCAAAGGCTGATTCGCGAAAGACTTTAGAATTGCTGAAATAATAGGGAATAGGAGCTGAAATATGAGAAAACCAACTAAAGCCATTATCGCTGCTGCCGGTTTTGGTACGCGATTTTTGCCACAAACTAAAGCCATGCCAAAGGAGATGTTGCCGCTGATTGATAAGCCGATTATTCAATACGTCGTCGAGGAATTGGTCGAGGCTGGCATTAAAGATATCATCATTATCGGTAGCGCGAATAAGCGAGCAATCGAGGACCATTTTGACGAGCCGAATGAAGAACTTTTGGCTAATTTGCGCGCTGGTGGCCCTAAAAAACAGCCGTTCATTGACGCGGTGCAGAATTTGGCTGAGATGGCGAACTTTATTTATATTCGCCAGAAAGGTCCGTACGGCAACGCAACGCCTTTGGCTTGCGCCTCACATTTGATTCATCATGATGAGCCTGTGATTTACACATTTGCAGACGATTTTATTGCGGCTAGTCCAAGTCGTTTCAAGCAGATGATTGAGGCGTCAGAAAGCTTAGATGGAGCGGTTCTATCGTGTAAGAAAATCACCGATGACGCGGAATTTGATCGTTATGGAGTCATCAATGGTCAAGGGGTAAAAGACGGCGTTATAAAAATGACGAATATCGTTGAAAAGCCGGGCAAGGATAATGCGCCGTCAGATTTGGCGAGCGTCAGTAGCTATTTACTTCCGGGCGAGATTTTCGGCTATCTAGACAAAGCCAAGGAAGAATTTGACGGCAACGGCGAGTTTACAATTCAGCCAATTATGCAGCAAATGATTGACGACGGATTTGATTTTTACGGCGTGGAGATTACGAACGGCACTTATTATGACACTGGCGACAAATTGGAATATCTAAAAACGGTGATTGACTTTGGATTGCGTGATCCTAATTTTGGTGATAAATTACGTGCTCATCTGGCGGATCGCCTAAAATAATGTATAATAAATAGCATGAACGGATTGCTTATTATTCTAGTGGTTTTGATGGTGATTTTTGTCATCATGATGATCGCTATGACAATTTCTATCATCAAATTAACGCGTCAAATTCGCCAAACCCAGCAGAACGTGGAGGTAATAAGTCAGCGAATTGCTAACTTAAATGGAATCGTAAGTACGGTTTCAATTGGCGTGGAACTAGCCAAAAGCTTCGCTTCAAAGAGCGGATTTTTCTCGAAATTTTTCTCAAAGAAGAAGGTAAAAAAGAGTGAAAAAGTCAGCCAAAGAACAACCAAATAAGTTGGCAAAGAAAATTGTTCGTGATAATGAAAACGACGCTCGTCGGGCAATTTTGGAGGATTTGTTTTTTGATTTTCATAAATCTCGCCACCAAGTTTACTGGGTGAATTTTGTTCGCGGAATTTTCTTTGGCCTTGGAAGTGCTTTGGGTGCGACGTTATTGATTGCGATATTGATTTGGATTTTGGGGCAATTTGCCGACATTTTCCCGCCGTTGGCTGATTTTATCAACCACTTAATTGAGACAATGCAACGTCGTCAATAGCGTGCTATAATTGTTATTAATGACTGAGGGGAAAAGCGAACAATCATCGTCGGCGGCTTTGAAGCCGTCAGATTTCGTGCATCTTCATAATCACACTTTCCATTCGGTGCTGGACGGATTGACTAAGATTCATGACTTGGTCGATAAGGTCAAGGAGCTCGGAATGGAGGCTGCCGCCGTAACTGATCACGGCACGATGAGTGGCATTTTGGACTATTACAAGACCGCCAAAAAAGCGGGAATTAAGCCGATTATCGGAATTGAAACTTACGTGGCGACTCGTTCTCGATTTGATCGCGATCCAGGTAAAGATAAGCAGCGTTTTCACTTGACCGTGCTAGCGATGAACAACACAGGTTTTCATAATCTGATGAAGTTGTCGACGCGCGCTAATCTAGAGGGAATGTATTATAAGCCGCGAATTGACCATGATTTGCTGGAGGAGTTGAATGAGGGATTGATTGTTCTGAGTGGTTGTGCTAGTGGTGAAATTGGCGTTGCTCTGAAAGAGGATGATTATGATCGCGCTCGTGAGATTGCCAAATGGTATAAGTCAATTTTGGGCGATCGTTATTATTTGGAGCTGCAGGACCACGGACATCCGAAGTCGAACACGCACTGGGACGTGCAGGCGAAGATTAACGAGGGCTTGATTAAGCTTTCAAAAGAGCTTGGTATTGAAATGGTGGTGACTTGTGATGGTCACTATTTGACGCACGAATATCAAGACGCGCACGAGATTCTGCTTTGTGTTGGGACGGGCTCGTATCTCAGTGATGAAAAGCGAATGAGCTTGAAGGATTTTGAGCTTCACTTGACAGATCCGCGCGATATTATCGATCACTGGGGTGAGGAATTTCCTGAAGTTATTCGTAACACGAAAAAAATAGCCGATCGCTGTGATGTTGAGATTGAGCTTGGGCGAATTCTTATTCCAAAATATCCATTGCCAGACGGCGAGAATGAACACTCGTATCTGCTTAGATTGACATATCAAGGTTTGCTGCAGCGTTACAATGGAGCTTCGAAGGAGGAGGCTGAAAAGTTGGATCCTGACGAGATTATTCCGAAGCTGTCTGATGAGGTTCGTGAGCGCGCTGAGATGGAGCTTGGCGTGATGGGGAATATGGGCTATGAAGGTTATTTCTTGATCGTCCAGGACTTTATCAACTGGGGAAAATCTCAAGGAATTGTTTTTGGTCCAGGGCGTGGTAGCGCGGCTGGCTCGATTGTTGCGTATGCGCTGAATATTACAGATCTTGATCCGCTGAAATATGGACTACTGTTTGAGCGATTCCTTAATCCTGATCGTATTTCTATGCCCGACATCGACGTCGATATTCAAGATACGCGCCGCGACGAAGTGATTGAATATTGTGCAAAAAAATACGGCGAAGATCACGTCAGTAATATCGCAACGTTCGGTAAGATGTTTGGTCGTATGGCAGTGCGTGATGTTGCCAGGGTTTTGGAGGTTCCGTACGCTGAGAGCGACCGCTTGGCGAAGTTAGTTCCGCCGCCAAACCAGGGGCGTCATATTCCGCTATCTGTGAGTATTAAAGAGGACGCAGACCTTCGGAATGAATATGAAAATAATCCGACTGCGAAGGAAGTTTTGGATTATGCAATTCAGTTGGAGGGGACGATTCGTAGCCACGGCGTTCATGCCTGTGGCGTGGTGATTGCGCCAGATACGTTGGCTAACTATATTCCGCTTGAAATGGCGCAAAAGGGCGTGGTGGCGACTCAGTTCCCGATGGGCGAGGTTGAAGAGCTTGGGCTTCTTAAGATGGACTTTTTGGGGCTTTCGAACCTTACGATTATTAATAACGCCATGAGGATTATCCGAAAAGCTTACAAGAAAGAAATTAATCTTTCGGAACTGCCACTTGATGATAAAAAGACCTACGAGCTGTTTCAGCGCGGCGACACGACTGGCGTATTCCAGTTGGAATCAGCGGGAATGAAGCGATATTTGCGCGGACTAAAGCCGACTACGTTTGAAGATATTATTGCTATGGTGGCTCTTTATCGTCCGGGTCCGATGCAGTTTATTGACAGTTTTATTAGGCGCAAACACGGCGAGGAAGAGATAACTTATTTGCATTCCGGAATGAAAAACTCGCTGAAAAATACTTACGGAATTTTGGTCTATCAGGAGCAGTTTATGCAGATTTCTAAGGAATGGTGTGGATTTACTGGTGGTCAGGCTGACACATTGCGTAAGGCTGTTGGTAAGAAGAAAATTGACTTGATGAAAAAGGTCAAGCCTGAATTCGTCGAGGGTGCGGTTAAAGTTGGTGGCGCAACTAAGGAAATTGCGGAAACGTTCTGGACTCAGCTGGAAGAGTTCGCCAACTATTGTTTCAATAAGTCGCACGCCGCTTGTTATGGTTTGATTGCCTATTGGACGGCTTATTTGAAGGCGCATTATCCGGACGCGTTTATGGCGGCGCTTATGACTAGCGACCATGACGACACTGATCGTTTGGCAATTGAAATCACCGAATGTAAGCACATGGGAATTAGCGTGTTGAGTCCTGACGTAAACGAATCGTTCGTTGAGTTTGCTGTGGTACCGAATGAGAATAAGATTCGTTTCGGAATGTCGGCGGTGAAGGGCGTTGGTGTTGGCGCGGTCGAGGAAGTTCTGCGGGCGCGCGAAGATGGACCGTTTACGTCGGTTGAGGATTTTGCTAGGCGCGTTTCAACCAGCAAGTTCAACAGAAAAGCCTGGGAGTCGCTTATTAAGTCTGGTGCGTTTGATGATATGGGCGATCGATCTGATTTGCTTTTCAATCTGGATTCTATTACGTCATTTGCGTCCAAGCTCCAAAAAGAAGCCGCCAGTGGGCAAACCAATTTGTTTGGAATGTTGGGTGGCGATGACGCGGCGAGCGTCCAATCGACTCTTCATCTCCAGAAGGCTCCTGTGAAACACGACGATAAAGAGCGCTTGATGTGGGAGCGAGAATTGTTGGGGTTGTATATCTCGGCGCATCCGCTTGATAGGTATGAAACGTATTTGAGCGAGCAAACTCAACCGTTGACGCAGCTGGTTCCGGAATATGACAGTCGAATGATGACGGTCGGGGGAATTATTAGCACCGTTCGTACAATTGTCACAAAAAGCGGTTCGAAAATGGCGTTCGTGGGAATTGAGGATAAGTTCGGCGAGGGCGAGATAATCGTCTTTCCAAATCTGTATGAGAAAGTTGGCGCTAAGCTGGTTCAGGACGCGGTGATTCGAGTTTCTGGTAAAAATTCAGCGCGAGATCGTGACGGAAATTTGGGCAATGAAAGTAAACTAATTGCCGATGATATTATTGCGATTACGGATAACGATATCAATGGCTATGAGTCGACTGGCCGTAAAATGGATGCGCCAAAAATTAGCTCTGCTGTAAAAAAAGAGCGCCGTGAAGCTTATCGTAATCAGAAAAATGGAGTTTCTCCGAAGTCTGCCGTAAAGAATGACGCCGCCAAACCGCAGCCAAAAACTCATTCGGCGCCTGTTAATGTTGCGCCAGAAATTCCCGCTTCAAAGTTATTTGTGTATATTAAAGACCCTAATGACCATTCGCGGTTAGTGAAAATGAAGTCTGTTTGCGGCGAGAATGCTGGCACGACTGACGTGGTTTTGGTATTGGGCGAGAAAGAAAAATCAGCCATGCGTCTGCCGTTTAAGGTGGATGCTAATGATAACCTATTAAGCCAATTAAAAAACACTCTGGGTGAAGAGTGTGTAGTTCTAAAGTGATAGTTAGCCCGCTGACAGAGGTCTCAGCCGAGACCAAAAGTCTCAAGGCGAGCTAACTATCTATCAGCGGGACTTCTTGCCCCGCAGCTTATTCCTCGCTTCGGCGCTACGTGCCAATGAGCACGTAGCGAACAGTGTGGCAGTCGCTGTAAAAACTGCCGCTGATATTGACCAGGGCAATATCGGTAGCAGAACTACCATATAGGCAGCGAACTCCAGCATAATTGCCGTCGCTGCTATCACAGCCAGGATTGATGGCACGACTCCCGACATCTTGTCGTGGGAGTACAGTGCCCATGTAGCCAGGTACATGACCGATATAGTCGTGATGATCATAGCAATGTCCATCATTGCATTTCTCCTTTTGTGCGGGGACTACTTTCTCCGGGGGATTCCAGAGAAAGCTCATACAAATATAACACATATGCTTAATAAAGTCAATAATCAGACTTGAGGGATTTATTTATGTGTTGTTGAGATTATTTCATCCTCGGAAAAATCAGTCCGAACAGTGCAATTCCTGTTGCGACCGACACGTTGAATGATTCTTTTTGACCGAACATTGGGATCTCTACGGTGAAGTCGCAATTGCCCAAAAGCTCCGGCGTGATTCCGTGGACTTCTTCGCCAAGTAGTAGCGCAAATTTTTCAGGCGGTTGAAATTCTGATAGCATCACGCTGTCTTTTGATTGCTCCAGCGCGATGATTGGTAAGTTTTCTGTTCGCTGATTTTCTTTAATCCAATCGTTGATATCTTCATAAAACTCAAACGGCACCAGACTTTCCGCGCCCAAAGCGGTTTTATGAATTTGGCTGGTGATTTTTTCGCGAATATGCGGCAGGCGAGGATCTTCAGATCGAATTTCTCCATCGACAAGCGCGCAAGCAGGCGCCTTGCTACATAAACTCAATTCTGGATACGGCGTGTAGCCGCTAAGAATAATCTTCTTCACACCAAATCCCTCGGCCGTGCGGAAAATTGCCCCGACATTATGCGTCGAGCGAATATTGTGGACTAACAGAGTAATTTCTGGATTCATATCACTATTATATCACTCGTCAAACCGTAAGCTTTTTGGTATAATTTTCATATGGACGAAGATAAAATTCAGGCGCGACGCCGTGAGCAGGATGAGGAAGCGACTCGTCGTCGAGCGTCAATTTTAGGACTTCAATATCTTGATGGGCGGGAATTTGAAGAGACTTTACCTTTACTTAAGGATGTTTTAACGATAGAAGAGATGTATAAAGGTAGGTTGGTCCCGTTAGCCTTTAACGAGGAAGACCAATCTTATCGATTTGGTGTTACGTCGCAAACTTCTGAATCGTTGATGAAGCGGATGCGAGATCAGTATGTTGAAAATGGCAAGCGAATCTTCTTCTTCTTAATTTCTGGTTCGGCGTTTCGGTCAATTATGCTTAGGTTTGATCCGCCAAAAAAGGTGATTTACGACAATATTGAAATTGCCAAGGAAGGTGATAGCGATACTCTGGCACAGGTTACTCAGACTTTGGCTTCCGTGGGCACAAATGACGTGTTTAATTATTTGATTGACCAAGCGGATTTGTTGGGTGCGTCGGATATTCACATTGAAAATCAGCGTGAGTCGATTCGAATTCGGATGCGTGTTGATGGAGCCCTACATACGGTGGCGGAACTTAGCAGAGATAGATATCGAGTGATTATGGCGACTTTGGCGTCGCGTGCGAATATTTCTACCGCTTCCAGAGAGCCTCAGTCTGGGCATATGCAGCAGGAAATTCATAGAGATGGTGCGTCGCATGTGCTGAATTTGCGCGTGGAAGCCGTGATGACAGTGTATGGTTTGGATCTGGTGCTTCGATTGTTCAATTTCGATGAATCAATGTTGAACTTAGATCTCTTGAATATTTCAAAGAAAGAGCGCGAGCAAATTGATGAAGTTATTTCTCATCCGCGCGGGATGTTGTTGATGGTTGGTCCGACTGGTTCGGGAAAGTCCACAACGTTATATAGCATTCTTAACGCTCTTAATACGCCAGACCGAAAGATTATCACATTGGAAGATCCTGTAGAAAATACGATTCCTGGGATTGCTCAGATTCCGATTGATACGACGAATGGACAGAGGTTTGCTGACGGTTTGCGCAGTGTTTTGCGCCTTGACCCAGATGTGGTGATGGTTGGTGAGATTCGCGACAATGAAACTGCGAAGACTGCGATTCAGGCTTCAATTACGGGGCACTTGGTGCTGTCTAGCTTTCACGCCAATTCGACTGCGGCGGCGTTTAGTCGTATGATCGATATGATTGGTCAAAACCCGATTTTTAGCTCGGCGGTCCGGCTGGTTATTGCTCAGCGGCTGGTGAGGAGATTGTGGGATGACAGCAAGGAAGAATATGAGCCAGATGAGGCGACTCGTAAGTGGGTGAAAGAGGTTTTGAAGGATTTGCCAGAGAATGTTGATTGCCCAGATCTTGATACGTTTAAGCTTTGGCGTGCAGTGCCGACGGACGACGTTCCGTTTGGCTACAAGGGGCGAATTCCAGTAATGGAGCAGTTGGTTGTGAGCGAGAATATTCAGAAGTTCCTGCGCGGCGATGTTGAGGATGTTCACACGGAAGCAATTGAAAAGGCTGCAAAAGAAGATGGCATGGTGACGCTACTCCAGGCTGGCGTGTTAGCGGCTCTTCGCGGCGAAACTACATTAGAAGAAGTTAATAGAGTAATATAATTGACTTTATAGCCATAAACTGATAAAATATTAGTTTATGAGCGAAATTCCGGAGCACTCTTATCACGATAGCGAATCTTCAGATTCTGAGAAAGACTCTGTCTGTGAAATTTTTGATACCGTTATCAATTTCCTTGAATGTATATATGAAGATATGCCCAAAGATTCATCTATGTTTAAGGATTTGGTTGAGAAATATGAGCCTGTAATTGATATACTTAAGCAGGCTAAGGATGTATATGGTCAGTTTCCCGAGTATTTGGAGATCCGCTACGATTTTGACGAAGTGAGTTCTCGGTTAAGAGAGGAATTTAATAAGGAATATAAAGCCTCACTCGATGCTTTTATATCTTCATTAGATAAGATTTTTCCCGCTAAAATAGCGGAAGTTAATGTTCCGAAGTATTGCAATCTTAAAGGATATAAAATTCCTACAGTAAAGAAATTTCAGAAGAATAACAATCTCAGACGAGATGATGCCGATTATGAATATATACAACTCACATTAGAGACTAAGAGATCTGTGATTGATGGGATTTATAGAAAAGACAGCACTTCTTCGTCTGTAGAATTTGGATTAAGCCGACCCGAATACGATCCAGTTCGCGAAAAGACACATCACTTGGTTGAGCTATTGACAAATTTTTCAATGCTTAAGTCTAGGAATGAAAGTGGTGCGCGCATGGAGCGCATTGAAGCCTTCTTTAATTATGAAAGAGACCTGGAGTGGACTAAAACCATACTCGACTGCGCAGACGAGATGAGAGATCTGGACGAGGAATTGTTAGCTCGTAAATATACGGAAATTGTATTTGAGGAAAATTGTTCGAATGTGCGAACTCTTGCTAGATCTATAGTGGAAGAAAAAGCGAAGTTAATTTTAGAGGGGGAGCTGAGGGTTCTTTCTGAAAAATTCACAACTTACAAAGTGGCACCTAAAATCGCCGCTGAATCTTTGAATAAGGCGAAGAAGGAAAAGAGAAAAAGAAATAAGCAATCACGCCAGGATAATTGCGAGGTGAGTGATCAGGATGTCCAGGCGGTGGAGGTTAACTTGAAGGTCGGGGGTTATATAAAGCTTAGTCACGAAACATTTCCGTGGTTAGATGATGAAATGGCTAAGGTTTTATATATTAAGAGAAGCGGTAATGATGTTACGGTAGTAGTCGATGCTCGTACTGAAGCAGCCAAGAGAATTGAACACAGAATGTCTGGCTATGAGACCAAGAAAAAGCAGAAGAGTATTTTGCCCATTCTTTATAATAAATTAAAATTAGCGGCAGAAATTGTTGCAACGTCAGATTCTGGATTACGTGATTCTTGGACGACCTTAAGATATCGAGATAAAAATAAGTATCCTTTTAGTATCTTTAGCTGGAAAGCCCAAACATCTGACGCACTAAGGATGTATGTGTCGCACATCGCTATGGATAAGGTGGATGATGAGTCTGTGAGAAAGATACTAGAAGAGAACGGTGTAACTCATTTATTAATGCTTTTGGGTGCTTGCGACAAAAATAACCAGGAAGAATTATTGCCAGTATTTACTGGGCGGACTAGGCGCATTGAGGCAGCTGACGGTGCTGGTGTTTAGGCTTACCTAATGACATTTGCGACAGTTTCAACAACACCCTCATCAAACGCGGTTGGGACGACTTTATCGACGGTTGGATTTTCGACCAGGTTAGCTAGCGCTTCAGCGGCCGCTAATTTGTGCTGATCGGTGATTTTCTTAACTCCGTGATCTAATGCGCCACGGAAAATTCCAGGGAAGGCTAGGGAGTTATTGACCTGGTTTGGAAAGTCGCTACGACCCGTACCGATGATTGCGACGCCGGCTTGTTTGGCGACATCTGGCATAATTTCTGGAACAGGATTTGCTAGTGCGAATACGATTGGATCTTTCGCCATTTTTTGGACTAATTCTGGAGTGAGAAGTCCTGCGCGCGATACGCCGATGAATACGTCTGCGTCGGTGATGGCGTCTTCAATTGAGCCAGATTGTGATGCGTCGACGTATTCCAATAGTGCGGTTTTTTCAGCGTTCAAGTCTGTGCGTGATTTTCCGACAATTCCCCGGCTGTCCACTGCTACGATGTTTTTTGCTCCGTAAAGATTTAACAATTTGATGATTGCTGTGCCAGCTGCACCTGCGCCGATGACTACAAATTTGCAATCTGCCAGGTTTCGTCCTGTCAATTTAGCGGCGTTAATTAAGCCCGCTAATACAACGACAGCCGTGCCGTGTTGATCGTCGTGGAAGACTGGAATATCTAATTCTGCCTTCAATCGCTCTTCAATCTCAAAACATTTTGGTGCGGCAATGTCTTCGAGGTTGATGGCGCCGAAACTTGGCGCGATGGCTTTAATGGTGGCAATAATTTCTTCTGGTTCGTGGACGTCTAGTACAATTGGCACTGCGTCGACATCGGCAAAATGCTTAAATAGTAAAGCTTTTCCTTCCATGACTGGCATGGCGGCTTTTGGTCCCAAATTACCTAAGCCCAAAATCGCTGAGCCGTCTGAGATCACGGCGACTAAATTGTTCGTCCAAGTGTACTTTGGTAAATCGGCTGGATTTTCGGCAATTGCTTGGCTGACTGCGCCGACGCCAGGGCTGTAATAAGCGCTAAGCTTGTCGCGATTAAGCTCCTCTTTATCTCTGAGGCTAGTCATAATTTTACCTTTGTATTTTTCGTGTAGTTCGAGTGCTAATTTATTGTAATCCATAACTATATTATACTCCAATTTTATTTAATTGATATTTCTTCAGATTTGTGTTATTATCTTATGTAATTGTACGAGAGTTAAATATTCGAGCCTTGCTTGACGTGGAGCCGCAGAGGTACAACTGCGTGGCCAGTCGGAGCGAGTTCGGAAGATAGGAAAAAATTATGAGTTTTGAGTTAATCAACAAAATCAACCAAGCACAAAAAAAGCAAGCAGTTGTCGATGCTCGCAGTGGTGACACAGTTCGTGTTTACCAGAAAATTAAGGAAGGCAACAAAGAGCGTATTCAGATGTTCGAGGGTGTTGTTATCCGCACCGACAATAAAAAATCACACACATCACGCATTACGGTTCGAAAGATTGCTTCAGGTGTTGGCGTTGAAAAGTCATTTTTGATGCACAGTCCACTGATTGAGAAGATTGAGATTGTTCGTCGTGCTAAGGTTCGCCGCAAGTTCTTAAGCTTCCTTCGCCAGCGTAGCGGTAAGTCAGCTCGCTTGACGGCTAAGAATTTCGATCGTGCTGCTGTTAATGACATTCATGACGCTAAGGCAGAAGCGGAAGCTGAACGCTTGAAGGAAGAAGCTGCTCAGGCTGCTGCTGCAAAACAAGCTGAAAAAGATGCCGCTCAGGCTGAACTTGACGCTAAGGCTGCTGAAGTTGCAGCTCGCCATAAAGACGCGTAATTGTCAATTGGTTAATCATTAAAACCGTCTCTTAATCTGAGGCGGTTTTCTCATGTTATAATCTCAATATGGCAATATTTCATTATATATCCGTCCTTGTTCCGACGACTTTAGCTGTGGCAACGCCTTATGTTTTGAAGATAAACGGCTTTGATGGTGAGCGAAAATATCGCTGGCTACTTTACATAGCGTGTTTGTTGTTTTTCGTATCTTGGTATTTGCCATCGCCGCTAATTGACGGGCAGGACACTAGTTTTACGACGCACTTTGTGGGCGGTGGGCTATTTACGGGGCTATTCTGGGCGTATTTGGTTTCGTCGATGAAGTGGCGAGTGTATTGGCTGGTGATGACGTTTTCAGTATTTGCTTTAGTCTCGGCGCTGGGTTGTATTAATGAGTTGGCGGAATTATTTATGGTCAAGGTGGGCTTGGCGAACATAAAATTGGACGACACAAATTGGGATATTTTGGCGAATACATTAGGCGCGGCAACAGTTTGGATTGGCTGGATTATTGCTGATTTTATGACGAAAAAGGGAAGATTGTCGGGTGATTCTGGGAATTGATGAGGTCGGGCGCGGCGCGTGGGCGGGGCCGTTGGTGATTGGCGCGGTGGTTTTGGGCGGCGCTGAAATTGAAGGGCTTGATGATAGTAAAAAATTGACTAAAAAACGCCGTGAATTGCTCGATGAGAAAATTCGCGAGCAAGCATCGGCTTGGGCGTTGGGCTGGGTTTCTGCTGAGGAGCTGGATGAAATAGGAGTGAGCGAGGCGCTTAAGCTGGCAACGCGGCGCGCAGTCAAAGAAATTCAAGCGAAATGTCAGAAAAACGGCTCGAAGTTTGATGAGATTATTATCGATGGGACGGTCAATTTTTTGGCGGGTACACCGCTAGAAAAGTATGTAACAATTATAGCGAAAGCCGACGGTCTGATTCCGAGTGTTTCGGCGGCGTCGATTATTGCTAAGGTGGCGCGTGATAAATTTATGGCGGAGCAGGATAATGTTTATCCGGGATATGATTTTTCTTCGCACGTTGGTTATGGTGTGGCGAAGCACCGAGCGGCTATTGATAATCTGGGTGTGACTCTGCTACATCGGCTGAGTTTTGCGCCGTTGGCTAAATATGCTAATACTGGGGCGAATTCGCAAAATGCGTCTGACGATGGAAAGTCTAAACACCAGCAAAAAGACACAACGCGGCAAATTGGCGATAAAGGTGAGCAAGCGGCGGCGGATTGGTTGGTGGGTGATGGTCATGAGATTATAGAGCGGAATTGGCGAACGCGATATTGCGAAATTGATATTGTTAGTAAAAAAGACAAAGTTTTATATTTTACAGAGGTCAAATATCGTAAAAATGACAATTTCGGCGATGGCCTGGCGGCAATTACAAATAAAAAACAGCAACAAATGCGCTTTTCTGCGGAGATGTTCATTGCCAAAAACGCGCAATATGAAAGCTGTGATATGCAAATGATGGCAATTTCTGTTGATGGAAATCCGCCCGTAGCTAAAGAGTGTGTGGTGCTGGAATAAAAAAACAGCCCCGAATGAGGACTCTTTAACGTTAAGTGTATTAATTATAGGGAATGTACGACAAGGCAATCGTGGCGAAGAGTAAGTTTGCTTCATCGTACATTCTGCTTGCGAATTAATCCGCAAGCTCAGCAAGCTTTTTGGCGATAGCAAGGTTGCTCGCCTGATACAAGGGAACTTCCGTTGTGATGAGATCTCTCAGATCACGCAGGAATTTCCAGTACTGGATCCAGTAGCATCCTGGCCAATCAGACATAGACGACTCCTCTTCCGCTATGGATGAGACTGCGCCCAGCATCTCGTTGATCTTTCCTTGTACTGCCTCCAATGACCCTTCCAGGCCATTATGGCAGATAGAGACCAGTAGATCTCGAAGGGCTTCCGAATCCTCCTGGATGTGCGTCTTCTGGAGGTTAGGGTAATCACCCATGATATCGCTGATTCCATTGTTGTAGGTATTCAGCGTGGATACCTTCCCCTTCAGAATTTCCGTATACACGGAGATTGCCTCCGTGTTTTCGGTTAGCATGCTTTCGAGATTTTCTTTCGTGAGCATTGCTCTTTCCTTCCTCTCGTCCCCACTCGGCTGTGGTAAAGCACTTTTCTTCAGTGCAGGATGAGATCCTATCTCTTTTTGATATTTTTTTAAAAAAAGAAATATAAACTCATCCCGCAACGACTACCTTGTCAAGGTTCGCTTTCGGACAAGGAGTAAATTTCAACTCGTCAACAAAAGCTAATGTTATTTATATCACGCGATAATATTTAAGTCA
>UNSM01000005.1 GCA_900555425.1 Candidatus Saccharimonadota bacterium
TTCGGCAATTATTGGGCGGCGACACTTCGGGTCACGCTGACGATCATGTCGAGCGAGTGGCGTTGTTGGCAGAGCGTTTCGCTAATGAATGTAGTGAATCAGTGTACTTGCAAGAAGTGCTATTGACGGCTTGGCTGCATGATGTTGATGATTATAAATTAGTCGGTAAAACGCAGGCGGAAAAATTGACGAACGCGGTAAATATTATGGCGCAGGCAGAGGTGGCTGATGATTTAAGTCGGGCTGTGCTGGAAAATATTGCGGCGATTGGTTATAGTAAACGGCTGAACGGCAAGCAGCCGCAGCGGTTGGCGGGGAAATTGGCGTCTGACGCTGATATGTGTGATGCTATTGGTGCGGTCGGCATTGAGCGGGCGTTGGTTTATGCTTGTCATCACGGCGGTCGGATTTTTGACCCTAAAGTCTGGCCGAATGTCAATCTGGCGGCGCACGAATATAACACTGATGGCAATACGCATGATACCGACGGATTCATTAATCACTTCTTTGAGAAGCTGCTGAAATTGAAAGGTTTGATGTTGACTGAGCCGGGGCGAATAGAAGCGGAGAATCGTCATCAAATTATGGTTGATTTTCTTCGCGCCTATTTTCACGAAAAGAATGCGCCCGAGTGGAGTGATTTTTTGGAGGAATATTTACGTAGCATCGATTAAATATTGAAGAATGGTTAACTTTCGCTTTTTATTGACCTGATCAGTGCTTTGTAGTTATATGAAATTATGACAAAGTATAGAATTGAACGGATTTATGAGTCGACCGCGTCGGACGATAGTTATCGTGTGCTGGTCGATCGATTGTGGCCGCGCGGAATTAGCAAAGAACGAGCTGCATTGGACGAGTGGAATAAAGAAATTGCCCCGACCGATGAATTACGCAAATGGTTTAATCACGATCCAGAAAAATTCCCGGAATTTTCTCGCCGTTATATGAAGGAGCTGGATAATAATCCTGCGGCTGCCGAAGCAAAGAATAATTGGAACAAACAATCTGCAGTTACGCTGTTATATGGCGCCAAAGATGCGGAACATAATCAAGCGATAGTTCTCAAAAAGTGGCTGGAAGATTAGACTAATCGCTAAAAGAATGCTTGCATAATTGGCGTATTTAGATTGTAATATATTTAATGAATCAAGCATTGCAAGCCAAGCTAAAAACTTTGCCGCGAACGCCCGGTGTTTATTTTCATAAGTCGGCGAGCGGCGAGGTAATTTATGTTGGTAAGGCAGCGGTTCTTAAGAATCGTGTACGTCAGTATTTTCAAGATTCGCGCGGGCGAGATAATAAAACTATGGCGCTGGTGGCGGAGATTTTTGATACTGATTGGATTGAAACTGAGAGTGAGGTTGACGCGCTATTTTTGGAAAGCGAGATGATCAAGCGGTATATGCCGCGATACAACGTTCTGCTGCGCGACGACAAGTCTCAGATGTACGTTCGGATTGATATGAAAAGCGATTGGCCGACGGTCAGTTTTACGCGGAATCCTGCCGATGATGGTGCGGATTATTTTGGTCCATTTTACAATGGTTTTGCGTTAAAAAAGGCATTGCGCTATTTGAGGCGAATTTTTCCATATCTCACTCACCAAAGACGCCCCGGGCAATCAAAGCTGGATGAGGATTTGGGTTTAAGTCCGAAAATAAGCGATGGTTCTGACGCGTATAAAGCTAGTTTGCGCAAATTGATAAGTTATATTAAGGGAAATCGCAAGGCTATTGCTGTGGAGTTGGAGCGTGATATGAAAACGGCTGCGGGGCTTCATGATTTTGAGCGGGCGGCAAGTCTGAGGAATAAGTTGCGCGCCATGCAAGAGCTTCAGCGACGCGTTATGTTTGGCGATAAGGAATTTTTGGATATTTCAAAAGATAAGGCGCTGGCTGATTTAGCAAAACTACTTGGCTTAAAAAATATTCCAGTGCGAATTGAGGGCTATGATATTTCTCATATGAGCGGACGTCAAGTTGTGGCGAGTATGGTGGTCTTTACGAATGGTGCGAGCGATCGTGCGGAATATCGCAAATTTAAGGTGAGCGAAAAAAACGACGATACTGGAAATATGTACGAGGTGATTTTTAGGCGACTTGGTGAGCGAAATATCAAAAGCTGGGGCTGTCCAGATCTGTTGTTGATTGACGGCGGAAAGGGTCAACTTTCGGCGGCGATTAAGGCAAGGGATGAGCGCGGAATAAAATTGCCAATTATTAGCATTGCCAAACGCGAGGAAGAAATTATTATTCATAAAACTGGTTCACAAATTGACGTATCGTACATTGAGGAGTTGCAAAAATCTATTCATCAGGATGTCGCTATTCACGAAGATAATGATGTGTATGTGGTGAATTTGCATCCCGCTCAGCGCAACGCTGGATCTCATTCAAGGAATCTACGAGGCTCTGATATCGATGGCGATTCCAGCCGGGACAATTTTACAAAAAGTTCTATTGCGACGACAGATATTGTCAAGCTTTTCCAGCGGATTCGTGACGAGTCGCATCGATTTGCTGTGAGCTATCATACTGCGCTGAAGCGTCAAAATCAGACGAAAAACCAACTGGAAGAAATTCCGGGGATTGGTCCAAAGACGCGTGCGAAATTGCTAAGGAAATTTGGCAGTGTGAAAAAAATTATTGAGGCGGATTATGCGGAATTGCAGGCGGAAGTTGGCACGAAAAAGGCGAATTTGATTAAACGCTTGTCTTAAGTTTGGGCGACCAATCGACAATAAAGCATAAATTATATATAATAAGACTAATGAAAAGACAATTTGCAACGTTTTTGATTCGGCTAATTCTTAACTCGGTAGGTATTTGGGTTGCAGTGCGGCTGCTTGGAAATGAAACTCCGGGCGCAACTTCTGCGTGGACGTTTATGATGGCGGGGCTGATATTTTCGGTAGTGAATAGCGTATTGAAGCCAATCGTTACAATTCTAGCCCTGCCAGCAATCCTATTGACATTAGGACTGTTTACCTTAATTGTAAATGGCTTTATGGTTTATATTTCATTAGCTTTGGCGCCAGGAATTTCTATGACTTTTGCGCATTCAATTATTGCCGGGATTATATTGAGTTTGGTAAACTATATTATAAGTAGCGCGCTGGTTTTGCAGCGGGAAGAAAAGGAGTAATATGTCAATTGATACAATTTTACCGTACGTGACGCTTGGATCTGCCGTACTGATGATTATCGCAATTTTGTTGCAGCAACGAGGCGCAAGTTTGGGCGCAGGATTCGGCTCGTCTGGGGAATTATTCACTACTCGTCGCGGATTTGATAAAAACTTGTTTGATGTAACTATTGTTTTTGCGGTGATTTTTGTGCTATCGATTTTGGCAAGTATGATTTTGCCGGGATTGCAAAAATAGGAGAATAGATTTGAGCTCGGATAATTCGTCATGGAATCGTTTTGCGCGGCTAAAAGTTTCCAGTAAAGATGTCAATAAGCGTCTGCGTAAGATTGAAAAGGGAAGCTTGCGCCATGCGCATAAATTCGTGACATCCAGGCTGGATCGCTTATCTAATGTGCGACGTCGGGTTTCTGTCTGGATTATTCTAGTATTGGTGATGATTGGCGCCAGTGCGGTGCAGTGGCATATTTCTCGCAATTCTTTCACGACAATGGCGTACACTTCTGGCGGATCATATTCTGAGGGTGTGCTGGGTCCTTTGGAAAACTTAAATCCGATTTTCGCAAAAACCAATGCTGAAAAATCAGCCGCGAAATTGCTATTTTCAAGTTTGTATCGATATGACTCAACGGGCAATATAAAGGCTGACATGGCGGATAGCGTCAGCGTGAACGACAAAGAAACTGAATATACAGTTAAGCTGAAGAAAGGCCTGAAGTGGTCGGACGGACAAGATTTAACGGCGGATGATGTAATTTTTACGTTGAAGCTATTGGCGAATCCAGAAGTTGGAGCTGAGATATCTGGCTGGAAGTCTATAAAATTCGAGAAAGTGTCTGACGATTCGGTAAAGTTTATTCTGCCGTCGTCATATTCGCCGTTTGTCCATGCTTTGACATTCCCGATTATCCCTAAGCATATATTAAAAGACGTTAGACCGTCGAATTTACGTGAACATGATTTTAATAAATCGCCTATATCCAGCGGTCCGTTCGCCTTTAGATTGCTGCAGAATGTAACGAGCGATGGTAGTAAAAAAGTGCTATATTTGCAGTCGAATAGCAATTATTATGGCAGCACGCCTAAGTTAGAACGATTCCAGCTGTACGCGTATCCGACGCAGGATGATATTGCGAAAAGTTTGCGTACGCGAGAAATTACAGGAACTCCAGAATTGATTTATAACGATCAATCCGCCGAGGTAAAATCTATGTACGCCGCAGAAGCACACTCTTTGAATAACGGAGTTTACGCGCTGTTTAATAACAACAGTCAGTTCTTGCGATCAAAAGCTGTTCGCCAAGCTTTGTCGCTCAGTGTCGACGCATCCAAGCTACGCCAATCTTTGTCGTTGTCTACGGAAGAATTATCTGGTCCAACGCTTAACAAATTCCTGGGAAAGAGCTCGAATTCGTCTAGTTATGACGTCAAGAAAGCGAAATCTCTACTGGACGCTGAGGGCTGGAAGAGCGTAAACAATGTTCGCCAGAAGGGAAATGATAAGTTAAAACTCAACGTGGTCGTTTTGAAGAATAGCAATTACGAAAAGGTCGCCAGGTATTTGGCTCAAGTTTGGTATGACGAGTTGAATATAGAATCGGATATTAAAGTTGTCGATCCAAACGACGCCACTCAAAATATCCTTCAGACAGTTTTGCAGCCGCGCAATTTTGACGTGCTGGTTTATGAACTCTCCTTGGGCGGCGACCCTGATGTTTACGCCTATTGGCATTCTTCACAGGCAACCAATAATGGTTTGAATTTCTCCAATTACAATAATGCGATAGCGGACGATGCTTTGGAGAGCGGCCGATCTAAAATCTCGGCAAAGCAACGCGCTGATCGTTACGCGAAGTTTACTGCCACTTGGCAAGCGGACGCTCCGGCGATTGCCTTGTATCAGCCGAAGTTTGACTATATCCATATTCGGAACGTTAAAGCTCTCGACGCAAGCACCGAAGTTGTCAATCCTGTCGATCGTTATGTCGATGTTCAATATTGGGCGACAGAGAAAAAGTCCGTTTACAAAACCCCGTAATCGGGTATAATGGTAAGTGGTTATGCGGGCGTGGCGGAATTGGTAGACGCGCTAGCTTGAGGGGCTAGTGAGCATTGCGCTCGTGGAAGTTCAAGTCTTCTCGCTCGCACCAAACATATTGCAATTATTGGACGGGTTGTTTGTGATATGTTTTATAAAATCTGATATAATAAAAGTGGTGGCGCGTTGGCGGAGCGGTTACGCAGAGGTCTGCAAAACCTTTTAGACGAGTTCGACTCTCGTACGTGCCTCCAATTTTTTGATAAATAGTCCTGAGCATTGGGCTATTTTTTATTTTGCGAAATTGTACAATTTGCTTAGAGAATATAGTATAATATAAGTAGTCTGGCGCGCGGGCGTCTGGATTGTATATAAATAAGCGCGAGTGGCGGAATTGGTAGACGCGAGGGACTTAAAATCCCTTGACCAAAAGTCGTGCGGGTTCGATTCCCGCCTTGCGCACCAAAGTTGTAAAGAAAGTAATATTGAATAGGAAAGGGACAAAGGTAAGAAATGAGTCCATTGGTAATTGTACTTATTGTTACAGTGGTAGTTTTATTAGTGCTCATAGGAGTTGTAATTGGTGCGTACAACAGTTTGGTGGTACTACGCAACCGCGTAGAAGAGGCATGGAGCGACATTACTGTTCAGCTAAAGCGCCGAACTGATTTGATTCCAAATTTGGTCAACTCGGTAAAAGGCTACGCTACGCACGAAAAAGAAGTGTTTGAGAAGGTCGCAGAAGCTCGTTCAGCAATCATGAATGCTGGCAGTGTGGCTGAGACCGCTAAGGCTGAAAATGCTTTGGAAGGCGCGTTGAAGAGCTTGTTCGCTGTATCTGAGGCTTACCCAGAATTGAAAGCAAACCAGAACTTCTTGCAATTGCAACAAGAATTGGTTGACGCTGAGGATAAAATCCAAGCAGCTCGCCGATTCTACAACGGTGGCGTTCGCGACCTGAATACGAAGATCCAGACTTTTCCAACAAACATCATCGCAGGAATGTTTGGCTTCCAAGCTAAGGAATTCTTCGACGTTGAAGACCGTGCAAGCGTTGAAAATCCAGTTGAAGTAAAGTTCTAATCGAACCCTGAAATTAAAATCGCTCGCCTATTTTTAGCGGGCGATTTTTGGTATAATTAACATATGTACAATGCAGTTTCTCAAAACAAACGCAACACAATATTAATTATGTCTGTGTTTGTGATAATTATTGGAGTCATCGGTTTGTTTATTGGAGTGGCAACTGATAGCTATTCGCTAGCGCTCATCATCTTCATATGTGCGATATTGTATGCTTGGCTGCAATATTTTATAGCTGGCAAGTTGGCTATGATGATGACTGGCGCTCAGGAAATTAGTAAAAATGACGCTCCCGAACTTTGGCGAGTGGTGGAAAATTTGTCTATCGCTTCTGGTATGCCGATGCCGAAAGTTTATATTATCGACGATCCAGCTCCAAATGCTTTTGCGACTGGCCGCGACCCAAATCACGCTATTGTTGGTGCGACTACTGGACTTTTGGATATTATGGACAAGCGTGAACTGGAGGCGGTTATGGCGCATGAAATGAGCCACGTGCGAAATTACGACATCCGTGTGAGTATGATCGCTTTTGGTCTGGTTAGTGCAATTGGTCTATTTGCAGATTTGGCACTTAGAATGATGTTTTATAGTGACGACCGTGATAGAGATGTCAATCCTATCATCTACGCTTTCGGGTTGATTGTGGGTATATTGGCGCCGCTTTTGGCAACGATAACTCAATTGGCGGTTAGTAGACAGCGTGAATATCTGGCGGATGCTTCGGGTGTATTATTGACACGAGATACTGAAGGATTAGCAAGCGCGCTGGAAAAATTGCGCCAATACGGCAGACCAATGCAAAAACAAAGTTCTTCCACTGCCAATTTGTTCATGAATAATCCTTTGAAGCCCGGATTTTTCTCGAAACTATTTAGTACTCATCCACCGCTAGAAGATAGAATTGCAAGGTTGAGGAATAACGCAACAAAGATGTAATTATGGCAACGAAAACCTCCAAAAAACGAGTAGTTAAGAATTCTAAGAAGTCAAATGCTGATCATAAAAAAGGTGTATGGCCTGGTATTAAACGTGACTTTAGCAAATTAAATCAGCAGCGGCGTAATTTTCTGCAGCGCCGACCTCATCGTAGTTTTCGGTTAACTAAGCGACGAGATTACCGGCGAGATCTTAAAATTCCAGGATATTGGTCGCTGACCAGTGAGGCTTGCCGTCTGGTATGGCGAAATAAGAAGACTTTTTTGGCGTTAATCATCGTTATGTCGATATTGACGTTTGCCTTAGCCAGCGTCATGTCGCAAGATACGTACCAACAACTTAAAGACGTGATGAATCAGGCTGAGTCAAATGGATTCGGCGGAATTTATACAACAATTAGCCTATTCTCTGGCGTTGCGGTTAGCTATATTTCCGGTAGCGGAACGGCTGGTGGAAATGTGCAGCAAGCGGCGGGAATTTTTCTGGGGTTATTAACTTGGTTGTCGTCTGTTTGGCTAACGCGAGCTATTTTAATTGGCAAAAAACCGAAAATGCGCGACGGCTTGTATAGTTCTGGATCGCCCATAATTGCGCTAATAATTGTCATCGGGGTTTTCTTGATTCAAATGGTGCCGGCGGCAGTGGCGGTGATTATTTATAGCGCGCTTAATGCTTCGGGAGTGTTAAACCAAACGCCGATTCTGATGGCGGCTGGCGGTGCGGCGATTTTGATAGTAGCAATGTCCGTCTATTGGGCAACTTCTACGGTTTTTGCGATGATCATTGTAACGCTGCCGGGGATGTATCCGTTTCACGCGCTGCGTCTGTCGGGCGATATTGTGACGGGGCGAAGATTACGAATTTTGCTGAGATTTGCGTGGGCTGTTGTTCTGCCTATACTTTTGTGGGCGGTCGTTCTGATTCCGGTAATTCTGCTTGACGGCGCGCTGAAGGGATGGATTAGCGGCATTGACTGGCTACCAATTGTCCCGACAACCGGCTTGATTTTACTTTACATAACGATAATTATGATTTCTGTGTATGTCTATTTATTCTACAGAAAGGTGGTTGAAAGTGACACCAAAAAAACCAAGAATTGACGAAATTAAAGACCTGTTAAATCGTTATAGCTACGAATACTACACCTTAGATAAGCCGAGTGTGAGCGATGCGGTTTATGACAGCCTGATGGATGAGCTGAAGAGAATTGAATCGGATCATCCAGAATTGATTACTATTGATAGTCCTACGCAGCGAGTTGGGAATAAACTGCTCGACGGTTTTCAAAAAGTCGAGCACGCGCGCCGAATGGTCAGTTTGAATGACGTTTTCGATAAAAGTGAAGTTGAGGCGTGGATTGAGCGAACTGATAAATTGATACCGGGTCAGCGACATGAATTTTTTACGGATATAAAAATGGACGGATTGGCGTGCGCGTTAATTTATATCGACGGTGTATTGTCGCAGGCTGTGACACGTGGCGATAGTTTTGTTGGCGAAGATGTAACGAATAATGTTCGGACTATTAAAAACGTACCGCTTCGTCTGCGTGAAGCGGCGGGTTTTGAAAATTTTTTGCGCGGTCGGACAGAGATTCGTGGCGAAATTGTCATGCTGAAACGGGATTTTGAGGAGCTTAATAAAAAGCAGAAATCTCTAGGGTTGCCTACATTTGCTAATCCACGCAATTTGGCTGCGGGGACAATTCGTCAATTAGATCCTGCGCTGGTGGCGGCGCGCCCGTTGCATTTTCGCGGATATGATGTGATTCGCGATGATGGTTCGGAAGTTCCGACGAATAGTTTTGCTTACGAGGCTTTGACGGCGCTGGGGATTTCTCGTAATCAGCAGGCCAGTGTTTTTGATAATTTGTCCGACGTGATGAAATTTGTTGATGAATGGAGCGACAAGCGTCATGACTTGCCGTTTAATACGGACGGGCTGGTTATTAAGATTAACGATCGAGAGATATACGACAATCTCGGGATGGTGGGCAAAAATCCGCGTGGGGCGGTGGCTTATAAGTATGCGGCTGAAGAAGCTACGACGATTGTTCGGGATATAGTAATCTCTATTGGGCGAACTGGCGCGGCTACTCCAGTGGCTGTGTTTGATCCAGTGGTGGTGGCGGGAACTACGGTGCAGCACGCCAGTTTGCATAACGCCGATGAAATTGAGCGTTTGGATATTCGGCGAGGCGACACTGTGGTGATTTTTAAGGCTGGCGATATTATTCCGCAAGTTGAGAATGTTTTGAAGGAATTGCGACCTGCAGATTCTGAGCCAATTGATTATGAAGCAGAATTAAAACGGCAATATCCGGAGTTGGAATTTGTGCGACCTGAAGGCGAGGCTGTTTATCGGGTTAAGGGTTCTAGTGGTCCGCTGATTTTGAAGCGAGCTCTGGCGCATTTCGCGTCTAAGGGTGCGCTTGATATTGATACGCTTGGCGAAAAGAATGTGGAGGTTTTAATTGACAATGGTTTGGTCGGTGATTTGGCGGATATTTTCACACTCACTAAGGACGATTTGTTAAAGTTGGATCGGTTTGCTGATATTTCTGCACAAAAGTTAATCTCGGCAATTGCTGATAAAAAAATCCCTGAATTAGAGCGATTTTTGTACGGTCTGGGAATTCGTCATATCGGCGCGCAAACGGCGATTGATTTGACGAATCATTTTGAGAGTATGGAAAATTTGGCGAAAGCGACGATTGATGGTTTGCGACAAGTTGATGGCGTGGGTGAAATTGTTGCTGAATCTGTAGTGGCGTGGTTTGCTGATGAGGACAATGTAAAATTGCTCAATAAATTCACAGAATTGGGAGTTATTCCTCAGTTTAATAAAAAGGTTGGCGGTTTGAGTGGAAAAAGTTTTGTCATCACGGGCACTCTAAAATCTATGGGACGCGACGCTGCTGCGGATAAAATTCGTAATCTCGGTGGAGTTTTTCAAACCACAGTTTCTAAAGACACAACATATTTGGTGGCTGGCGGTAAGGTTGGTGCTAGCAAATTGAAAAAGGCTGAGCAATACGGCACGAAAATCATTGACGAGGAAGAGTTGTTGAGGATGATAGAAAACGCGGGATGAATTAATGTATAATTTACGCATAGATAAGATTAAAAAACCGAGACTCTACTGTTTTTCTCCAGCAGTAATGTTGGCGACGTTGACAATTGAAATTATTCTGGCGATATATACTTTTTGGAAATATAAATTGAATGCTGTGACGAAGATTGTGATCATGCTGTTGATTTGTTTAGCGCTGTTTCAATGGGCTGAATATAACGTTTGTGAAGGTGCGATTCTTCTGGATAATCTCGGCTGGGCTAAACTTGGCTATATTGCAATTACTATGCTTCCGCCTCTGGGTATTCATTTGATATATGAAATTTCTGGTGATAAGAGGCGGTGGATTCCTGTGCTTGGTTACACTTTTGCCGCAATGTTTATTAGCTATTTTCTATTGGAGGCTAACGGAATTAAGTCTGGGGCTTGCCTGGGTAATTATGTGATTTTTGAAAACCAGCCGGGCGTCGGAATGTGGTATGGTTTGTATTATTACGGCCTATTATTTGCAGCAATTGCTTATGCATATGTTAGTAGCAAAACCTCCAGCAAACACATTCGGCGCTCTCTAGGTTCGTTGATTGTGGGATATGTTCTATTTATGGCGCCTACGACGTTTGTCAATATCATCGATCCATCGACTATTATTGGAATTCCGTCAATTATGTGTGGATTTGCAGTTTTGATGGCGGTAGTTTTAGCTGGGAAAGTTTTGCCAGAATACGTAAATGAGAAATGATGCTTGTGTTTTTCTGGGCGATAATGCATAATTAAACATGAGCTGGTACGCATAGGGGCATTCTCCTATGCTTGCCAATTGAAAGACAAACACATATTCAAATATGCCCCGGGTGGGCGCGTAGCAGCTCTTCTATGATGCTTATGGTATGATATAGTTATGGTTACTGTTTCAAAAAAGAGGGAAGAAAAACTGGCAAAATTAGTGCGAGAATTTTTTGCTGTTCATCCAGATGTAAAGCTTGTGGCGATAACTGGTAGTGCCGGAAAGGCTAGTGCAAAAATAGCTATCGGTACGGTTTTGGCGCAACAATTTGATATTCAGCTTCGCAATGAAGAGCCGAAGACGAAAGCTGACGTTTTCCTTCAGATGATGGGCGTGAAAATGCCTGAAAAAGGCCTGTTCAAATGGTGGAAAGTGATGCGCGCCGTAAAGAAGAGAATTAAGGCCGAAAAACCGGAAGTTCAGGTAATTGTTCAGGAATTTAATCCAAAGGAACTTGGCTATAACGATTGGTTTAAGGCTTATGTTGTGCCAGATATTACGGTTGTAACTTCTGTGACGAATGGTCGAATGCAGGTTGAATATTCCTTGGAGGAAGTGGCGAATGAGATGATTTCGCTGGCGAATTTCTCACGAATGGCGATGATAAATCGTGATGACATTGACGGGCGTTTTGCTAGCTTTTTGACGAATCCTAATATCACTACGTACGGAAGTGATCCAGTGGCGGAGTATAATTTTGACGATCGTAATTTTTCCCTGAAAGATGGACATCATGGTTTTATTGTGTCGCCAGAAAATCCTAATGGCCTGGAAGTTAATGTTAAGCTAATCGGCGAGCATAATATTCGTCCAGCGATCGTGGCGACAGCTATTGGTTATGTGTTTGGTGAAACTGAGGAGAATATAAAAAAAGGTATAGAAAATTTGCGTCCACTGCCTGGCAGGATGAATTTGCTGAAGGGCGCGGATAACGCTTGGTTGATTGATGATAGCTATAGTTCGACGCCGTTGACCGCTTTGGCGGCTTTACAGTCTTTGTATCGAATTGAGACTCCGCAGCGAATTGCTGTACTTGGCAATATGAATGGCTTAAAGGGGATTTTCGAGCAAGCTCACGCTGAACTTGGCTCTCATTGTAGTCCGGATTTGTTGGATTGGGTTGTGACGGTTGGTGAGAAAGCTAATCAATATTTGGCGCCGGCCGCTCGTCAAAAAGGTTGCCAGGTGAAGGAATGCAAGAATGCCATCGAGGCTGGGTCTTTCGTGCGCGACAAATTGAAATCTGAAGGCGTTGCTCTGTTTAAGGGTTCGAGTGGCGGCGTATGGCTAGAGGAATCTATAAAAATCAATCTTCATAGCACCGAGGACGATAAATACTTAGTCAGGCAAACGCCGGAGTGGATTGCTAGGAAAAACCAATTTTTCTCACAATTTAAAGATTAATGTGATATATTAAATTCAAGGTATATAAAACAAGGGGGAATATGGATCAAGGTAATCAACCTGCACCGCAGCCGCAATATAACGGCGTGCCGATGCAACCAAAAAAGAAGAAAACGGGATTGATAATTGGCATAGTGCTGGGAGTTATAGCTCTTATTGCTATTATTTCTGCTGTGCTAGCTTATTTCTTGTGGTGGCAGAATCCAGAAAAGATGGTTACGGACGCTGTGTCTAATGCTATTATGGCAAAGAAGATGACTGCCGACGGTAAGGTAGTTATTGACATGCGCGACCAAGGAAAAATAGAGCTAAACGTAAAGACTGCTACTGATTCGGGAAAGTCAAAGGCGAATATTGACGCTAAGCTTAATATTAAGGGGGTCGAAAAGAGTATTCCTCTAGATGGTGATATGGTTCTTGGCGATGATGGGACAATATATGTGAAGATAAATAATTTTAAGGATTTGTATGGCACTTTGCTTGAAATAGTTATGGAGTCTTCGTCTGGCGGCAAGGCATCAAGGGTTCAAATAGAAACTTACCGTGATCAGACTTTGAGAAAGATGAGCTCTGAGATAGATAAAATGAGCGACACGTGGATGAAGATTTCTCCAGATGAAATCGGTAGCGAATACAAGTGTGGAATTAACGCTCTGAAGAAAATCCAAAGTGACGAAAGTGCACGCAAGGAATTGGCTCAGATTTATCAAAAGAATAGTTTATTCACCATAAAAGATTCAAAGATTAGTGATCGTAACGGCGGACGCGGTTTTGAATTGCAAGGTAATAATAAATCTAATTCGTCAAAATTTGAGGAAGAGTTTAAGAATTCATCAGTCGGTAAGGCGCTCAGTAAGTGTGGAAAATCGAATGGTCACGATAGCAATGACGAATCGACATCTATTGACGAATCTTCATTGAAAGTGTGGGTTGATAGGTCATCTCATGAACTGAAGGCCGTAGAGCTTAAGGGTAATGATAAGAAGGCTTCTGTAGAAATTTCATTTGACATTAATATGAACAAGTCTGAGGAAATTAAGGCGCCGTCGGACGCTGAAAGCTTGAAAGAGTTTATAGAAGGTTTTATGAGCGGATATTCGAGCGGATTGTCGTCAACCTCGACTAGGTAAATAGCTTAATTGCCTAATAATAATCCCGTTCGTAATGAGCGGGATTATTTGCTATAATTACAGATATGAGACGCTATAATCCGACAGAAATTGAACAAAAATGGCAAAACAAATGGGAGGCTGACGGTACTTACGCGGTTGATTTTAATGACATGACTCGGCCGAAATATTACAGTTTGAGCATGCTTCCGGGGATTACGGGGGCGGGAATTCACATTGGCCACGGTCGTACTTTTCAATTTGCCGACATCAAGGCACGATTCAAGCGTCAGCAGGGCTATAATGTCTATCATCCAATCGGCTGGGACAGCTTTGGTTTGCCGGTTGAAAATTACGCTATTAAAGTCGGAAAAACGCCGCGCGTAGCGCACGATGAGGCGAAGGTTCATTTTAAGGAGCAATTGAAGCGACTTGGGTTTAGTTATGATTGGACAAAAGAAATTTCTACAGCTGATCCAGAATATTACAAATGGACTCAGTGGATTTTTACGCAATTATATAAGCACGATTTGGCATATCAAAAAGAGCAGCCGCAATGGTGGTGTGAAACTGATAACACAGTGCTTGCTAACGAACAGGTTGAAGGTGGCAAATGTTGGCGCTGCGGTAATCCTGTAACCAAGCGAAATCTCAAGCAGTGGTTCTTCCGAATTACGGCGTATGCAGATGAAATTTTAGAGGCAACCGATGCGCTTGATTGGACGGAAATGGTTAAAACCATGCAGAAGAATTGGATTGGTCGATCGGTCGGCGCGGAAGTTGAGTTTGCGGTTAGTGGTCAAGACTCCAAGATTACAGTTTTCACAACTCGTCCTGACACGTTATTTGGCGCGACGTATGTAGCTTTGGCGCCGGAGCATCCTCTGATTCCTCAGTTGGTCAATTCTGATACGCGCGAAAAGGTTGAAGCGTATATCCAAGCTTCGCAACAGAAATCTGATGTTGAACGCCAAGAGAATAAAGAGAAAACTGGCGTATTTACAGGAAGTTATGTCATAAACCCAGTCAATGGTCAAAAATTGCCGATTTGGGTGGCGGATTATGTTTTGGGTGGCTATGGAACCGGCGCAGTCATGGCGGTGCCAGCGCACGACGAGCGCGATTTTGCGTTTGCCGAGAAGTTTGACTTGCCGATTATCCAGGTTATTGATAAGCCTGAATATTCAGCCGATGCTGGCTGTTATTCTGGTGAAGGTGAGTTGATAAATTCCGGACAGTTCAACGGGACCAGGAGTGAGGATGCTCGCGAGCAAATTGTTGCGTGGCTGGAGCAGCAGAATTCTGGGCGAAGTAAAACCACGTATAAAATGCGCGATTGGTTGATTTCTCGTCAGCGCTATTGGGGTGCTCCGATTCCAATTGTTCATGTTGATGGCCGTGCGCCAATTGCCGTGGCTGATGAATGTTTGCCGGTGATTTTACCAGAGGTGGAGAACTTTAAGCCAACGGGCGGGAATACTTCTGTTTTGGCTCAAGTTGATGATTGGGTGCGAGTCTGGGTGGATGTTGAAACTGGAAAAACTGTGCCGATTACAGAAAACAAGCCTGATGGCGACAATTGGGTAGAAGGTCGACGCGAGACCGATACTTTGGATGGCTATGCTTGCTCTAGTTGGTATTTCTTGCGATATCTCGACCCGCACAATGATAATGAAGCATGGAATCCTGAGAGAATTAACCATTGGATGCCGGTTGATTATTACAATGGCGCCGACCACGCCGTGGCTCACTTGCTATACAGTCGTTTTTGGATGCGATTTTTCTATAAGCTTGGTCTCGTTCCGACTCCAGAACCTTTTAAGCGAATGATGTACAATGCATACATTATGGCGCCAGACGGTCAGAAAATGTCCAAGTCTAAGGGCAATGTCATTGATCCAATGGAGATTATGGATAGTGGATATGGTGCCGACGCGCTGCGAGTTTACGAAATGTTCATTGCTCCTTATGACATGGATGCACCATGGGATCCTCGTGGTGTTCCGGGAACTTACAGGTTCTTAAATCGAGCATGGAATTTGGTTCAGGAGTTCGTTGATAAGAATCCAAACGACTCTCTTGACGCGAATGAAAAAACAGCCCAAGAATTATTGCGATTAACTCATTTGACGATTAAAAAAGTTACTCGTGACATTGAAGATGAGAAGTTTAACACGGCCGTGGCTTCGATGATGGAAATGGTCAATGGTCTGTATAAGATAAAAGAATCGCAAGGAATTGACATGTCGGATGAATGGCGATTTGCGTTAGAAAGCTTGATTCAGATTTTGGCACCTTTTGCTCCGCATATCACAGAGGAATTGTGGCATGAAATGGGTCATGATGATACAGTTCATGTTGGTCACTGGCCAAAGTGGGATGAAAAATATCTAAAGAGCAGCGTGATGACTATTATAGTTCAAGTGAACGGCAAGCTTCGTGCGAAACTTGAACTGCCGAGTGATATGGACAAGCAGGGCGTTGAAGAAGCGGCTCTGGCTGATGAGAATGTCCAGAAGTTCACAAACAATAAACCACCTAAAAAGATGGTTTATGTTCCAGGTAAGTTGGTGAATATCGTAGTCTAGGAAACAGTCTACTTCGATTCGTTCTTTATTCCTGCTATAGCTATGCTTGGCTTTCCGTCACCGTTTATGTCACCTATGACAATGTCGACGGTAGATCCTGGTTGGATCTCTGAATCGCCAGTCTTGTTTTTGTAGAGATCTTTCATGTAGACAGCAGTTTCGTATATAGAGCTTCTTGCCTCATTAGGGTCTATCTTATTTTCAGGATTTTCCTCGTTGTATTCTTCCATGGCTGTTTCGGCTACCGAAGTCGGATTTTCTCCTTCTTCAAGCGTGACAGTGCGAATTTCCGTATCTTCTGGTAGCTCCGTGATGATTCCATTGCTATAATTCTCTACAACTTGAGCTACTTGGTGGGCAGGGCTTGGTCCTTTTTCTGGTGATTTAGGGCTATAGAATAAGCCTAGGGCGTTTGCAACTCCAGCTAATCCTAACGTGGCTAATGCTACTGCACCGATTTTAACTACAGATTTTGGTATTTCTATCACAGGTCTGTCGTCTTCATTGTTGTTTTGTGATGTAAATCTAAATCGTTCCGTGTTCATGCTTGTTATATTACCATAAACGACATAAAAAGTCAATATTATTATCTAATTTGCAGGCAAGCTCTTGAGATTGTCTAATAAAAAAGGTATAATGGTACGTAAGTTTTATGACAACCTAAAAGAGGAGAATAAATTATGGCACAACCTAAGAAACAGAGTAGTCCACGTAAAACTGGTCTTCGTCGCAGCCACTTGGTATTAAAATTGGCACGTCGCGTTAACGCAACTTCACCAGTTAAGGTGAAGACGACCAAGCGTGAAACCGGTAAAACAACAAAATAATAATTACGAACAGGACGCTTAATAATGGCATCAAACCGTCATTTGGGACGAATTGTCGCACTGCAAACACTTTATGAACATGAATTTCGCAAAGAGGTTGGTGATAGCGATGTTGACTATAAGACTATTTTAAAGCGTAATTTGGCTGAATATAAATCATCGGTTGACGATATTGAATTTATCGATAATTTGATCAGCGGCGTACTTTCGACGCAGAGTCAATTGGACGAGAAATTGCAGCCATTGGCGCCAGAATGGCCTATTAGTCAGTTGCCGCGGATTGATCGGGCGGTACTTAGAATTGGTTTATATGAATTGCTATATTGTGCAGATACCGTTCCGCCAAAAGTGGTGATTAACGAAGCGGTAGAACTAGCAAAAGCGTTCGGTTCGGATAACTCGGGTAAGTTTGTGAATGGCGTGCTTGGCACGGCACTCCGTACTCTCGTGGAGGAGTCCGACAGTGAGAACAAGCAACTTTGATAAGATAAAAAAATATTTTGGTGGCAGCAAGAAACCATTGATTCAGGAAATTGTGCGCGAGCCGACTGCTGGTGGCGTGATTTTTCGTCGTAATAAAAAGGGCGAGGCAGAGTTTTTGCTATATCAGGACGCTCGCGACCGCTGGACAATTCCCAAAGGGCATATTGAGCCGGGTGAAACAGCTCAAGTGACGGCTCGTAGGGAAATCGGTGAGGAAACTGGACTGAAGAAAATTGAACTGCACGGCTGGCTGGGCAAGGTGAATTTTCGTTATCGTCGAATCGATAAATTAGTATTGATGACAACGCAAGTTTATCTAGTTAAGGCGCTGGATCCTAATGAGAAACTCCAAAAGGAAGAGTGGATGAATGGTCTTAAATGGTTTAGTTTTCATGAGGCGCTGGATGAAGTTGAATATGAAGATATTGGCAAGCTGATTCTTCTAGCGATGAAACGAATTAGACAGGAGAACTTATAAATGAACGGAATGAATACCGCGCCATATCAAGATTTTGCGCGCGAAAAATTAGGTTTTGAATTTACGAATTTGGATTTGCTGATTACAGCTTTGACTCACCGCAGCTATGTGAATGAGCACCGAAAATCCGTTCATCACCACAATGAGCGCTTGGAGTTCTTAGGTGATGCGGTTTTGGAATTGGCGGTAACAGAATATTTGTTTACGCATTTTTCTGAGCCAGAGGGAATTTTAACTGCTTGGCGGGCAGCTTTGGTACGAACGGAAAGTATTGGTGATGCTGGCGATAAGTTGGGTTATGGTCCGCTGATTCGTATGTCAAAGGGCGAGAAGAACGGCTCGGAGCGAGCACATTTACAGATTTTAGCCAATGCATTTGAGGCGGTAATCGGCGCGATTTATTTGGAACGTGGCTTTGACGATGCTCGCGATTTTATTCACAAGCATATAATTGTTAAGTTGGACGGAATTTTGGAGTCTGGCAGTTGGCGTGATCCGAAGTCATATTTACAGGAAATTTCTCAGCGAGTTGACAATCAAACGCCAATATATAAAGTCCTGAGCGAAGAAGGCCCAGATCACGATAAAGTCTTTACTCTTGGGGTTTTTGTTGGTGATAATATGATGGGGCGAGGCATTGGTCCGTCTAAGCAGGTCGCCCAACAGCAGGCTGCTCGTGCCGCAATTGCCAAATATAAAGAATCTGGCGAGAAATAATTAAAGTTTGCACGGCGTAAACTGCTCGTGTATAATGAAAATACAGTTTAATTCCAGGAGGAGGGGCAGAATGTCAACAATAGATCAGCAGTTTGTAGAATATACTGTAAAGGCGTTGGTTGGACATCCAGAAGACGTCGTAGTAGACCGAACAATTGATGAAAAAGGCGTTTTACTAACATTGACAGTTAATCCAGCAGATTTGGGTCGAGTTATTGGTAAGCGCGGTAGTACGGCACAGAGCTTGCGCACGCTTCTGCGAGCTTTGGGTGCAAAGAATGACGCTCGATATAACTTGAAGATCGTTAACAATGATGGTTTTTCTGGCGCACGCGAAGAAAATGATTATAACGGTAATGCTTCTGTGGATAACTCAACAGATGAAACTGTGGAAAATGGATCATCTTACGCAGAAAACACCAGAAAAGAGCTTGCAGAACTCGACGATCTTGATATATAATTAGAACCAGTTCAAGCACAGACATTATGCGAGAACAGCTCTATGCGAGACAATGGGAAACCATTGAGAGCCTTATTTGTGCTAAAAAACCGTCCTTACTGGGACGGTTTTTTGGTGGGGAATATGGCTGTTTTATTGCCATCGCGCTGCAGTTTCGCCAAGTTTTCTTTCTGTCGATTTTGATTCTGTTAATTCCGTCTCTGTGCTTTTTGGCTCATCTTCCTTCAGTGCTTTCGAGTATTCTTCCATTGATTTTAGGAATTCTGAGATTCTGGTCAGTTTGTCTTTATCTTCTTCCATCTCCTCTATCCAGTTAATCATTTCTAAGATTTCATCTCGTTTATCATCTTCCAGTAGTTCTAAATAGAGGGTTAATAGCTCCGAATAGATACCTAATAATTTCGAATCACTGAGATGAATACAACTCGCGGCTGTTTCTTGCAAGCGTTTATAAAAATCACTACTCCTAAGTGATTTTTTTTCTTGATCGTTCAGAGGGCGTCCGTGGATAGCTTCTTCTGCTTTGATCATATATTCAGCGATAGGATTTTCTTCATTGCGCTCATGCATGAGTACAATAGTCCATAGGTGTTCTATGCGTTTCTTTCTAAGATATTTTATTACTTCTGTATAATATTTCCTGACTTCCTCGTCTGGTTCATCATAAAGATTCTGTCCGAAGTCCCAAAGACATATAATACGCATTTTCTCTACGTCATCAGTGTCGTATTCAGGACTAATCGGCTGGGATATAATACTTCCTAATGTTCTTCCTGTTGACACTTCAAGAGCTTTTCCGGTCTCTGGATCATGCGTTACTATATAACCAAGTGTATTTATTGATTTCGGGACTGTAGCTCCTTGCCTTCTTAATTCACGGAGTCTCGCTTGCCGTGTTTCTTCCAGTTTACACCTTGGGTTGTTGTAACCATAATC
>UNSM01000006.1 GCA_900555425.1 Candidatus Saccharimonadota bacterium
GAATAATATGTTGGCGTCAAGATCTAAGGACGAGCTTTTGTCATCTATATAGAGCATGGATTCTGTCAGACGTAGATAGAAATTAGGATCGACGTTGCAGATTTCATTATTGAATAGTTGTTGCAATAATGTAATACGCCGCTTTCTTCTGGCGAGCCTTCTACGTGATGAGCGGAATGAGCGTCTTAGCTCAGCCTTTTGGGCTTCATTAAATAAATTTGCTCCCCACATGTTCTGATGTTTATGTCTGCGCAGACTGAAATCTTCGTTGATGACTGCCCATCCTACGCTACCTGTGCCGATGTCTAGACCTATAGAATATGATTGTTTCATTATGATATCCTTGTTTAATTATTCTCAGTATATCGTTTACTTTTGGGGTTTACAATATTGCTTTAGTTGTATATACTTCTACTGTACCGTTTCGGTACTTCAATATAACACTACAGGTTAAAATAAAGCATTAGCTAAAATGTTTCTGCAAAAGATTCAGGCGGTAGGCCTGTTTTTTTGACCCATCAGAAAGTAACCGTTAAGTCCGCCGTCATCTCCAGTAACATTTAGTAGGGCTTGAGCTTCTGCTCGTTTGGTCGCTGACGGGTGGTTGTTTGCGTGATATTGAAGGTATTGACGATATGATTCATTTCCTTGCATAAGAAAAACACTCCTTTTTTGTAACTTGGAGTGTTATTGACAAATCTGATGATTTCAGTTATACTGTCGGCGTGAAAAAGACTAAATTTATTCTTGTCATTTTTGTTAGCATCGCAGTAGTCGTTGGCGCAGTTGCTACCTATTTATTTGTTGCTCAACGTAATGCAGATATAATAAAGACAACCCCTGTCGTAGAATCGCCTTCGTTTCAAAATCCCAACAAATTATCTAATAGCAAAAAGATAGAACCGCCGACAGAGCTGTCAATACTGAACGCTGTCAATACTGAACGAGCCAAAGTCGGCGTTGCACCATTAAAGCTGCACCCGAACTTATCTAAGACCGCTCAAATGAAAGCCGACGACATGATAGCTAGGAATTATCGCGGACACTACATGCCAGACACGAACCAACCGCTTACAGAAGAAATGAGGAGACTTCAAGTTGCCGCTTGCACAAACGCCAGCGAAAACTTGACTTGGAACGATAGCGGAACAGATACAAAGCAATCTATAGATTGGTGGCTTAGTTCACCGCCGCACAAAGCTGCCATGCTCGACCCCAAGTACACCTATACTGGTATTGGCGTCGGGGACGGCAAAGTCGTTGTACAGCATTTTTGTGTAGCACGCTAGAATAACGCTATATACAAAAGAAATATAGACACTACAATAATACCAATAAGGGACAGGACCATCCCATAGGTATATTGCGTAAAATAGCGAATGGTAAATTCTATCCATCCCCCGTTACCAGTTGCATCCTCCGCTAAGTATCCATACTTTTTGAGCCTATAAAATGCTTTTTCTGGTGCCGAATAGCTACGTCCAAGTATATATATTACTGTAGCAATAACTAAAGTAAATGGAACAGTAACAAGCTCCGTTGGAATACTACTTATACATTTTTGACCAAGCAAAATGAATGCCGGTATGGAAAAGGTACTAGCAGCCAACTGACGCAGAGCGCTCCATGAAAACATCCTTATAGCAACATCGTTATCGTCAACTCCATATGGCGATGCCAGCGTATATAGCCACATTATTTGTTTCCAGGTTATGACTGAATATACAGAAATAAATACAGCGGTGCCATAGAAAAGCCATACGTGCCAATCACTCATACAGCCACTCGCTCATTCCATCAAAACAGTTTTTTAAGCTCTTTTGCTGGTATCTTACATTCATCTCTTAAATACTCACAAATCTGCTTTGACGTTCCAGAGGATAGTACGTGGTGTCTTGGCACGATGATAATCTTATTGTCTGATTCTCTGACATACTTACCGTGCTTTGACCCCAGTTTGCTAATAAACCCGTAACATATCAGCAATGCGATAAGTTTCTTTGTTCTGATTGAGCGATAAAACTCAGACATCTATTTTGCCAATACAAGCTGTTTACTTTTGATTAGCTGATTTGCGTAGTCTATGTCTTCTGGCAATAGTCTCGGCATACTTGGCTTAATTCGTTCTGGTATATCCAAGTAGGTAAGTAGTAGGTCATTTACATTTTCGACAAGTCTTGCCGCATCACGACTTTCTGTAATGAGCAGCGCGGTGACCTTTTTCCTGTCAAGGCTAGTGATAGTTGCAGTATAGAACTTCGTCTTTTTATCATAGGAAGTCTTAACATAAATACTCCCTGGCATTTTATGCTGATATGCAGCGACTTCTTCAATAGATGGAATATCAAACATTCGCCTAATGTGGTGGTAAAGACGGTTAATCATGATTATAGTATACACCACAAACCCCAAATCTCCAAATTGTAAAATATTATTAAATTGAGTAGGAATTATTGCCTATTGTCTGTCTTCTAAGAAATATTTTCGCTTGCGTATTTACAGAATATTGATAGTGTATCTAAATGCTAACTTGTAGTCACGCGCTCTTTCGGACGGTATACTTTTGATCATTGCGACTAATCATAGGATCTGTTTTTTCTTGGGTGTTAGCGCTTAATCATTTGCCTAGTCTTAAGATCTCTATGCCGACTATAATACGCTCCTGGTTTATTAATCATTGATTGTTTGCTATAGTGGAGTCATTAATATCCCCTCCCTTTAAGAGGTTCATCCTCTGAGGGGATGTTTCCAGAAGAATCCCCACTTAAATCCCGGTAATGGGATTCGGGGATTTTTTCTGTATTATTTGGTTATAATTCCTCAACAATCTAAATACCGATATTCCCTAAGACCCGCGTTTCACCTTTATTCCTGACACCCTAGTGGTGATATAATTACTATAATATGCATGCCGCGGTCCAATCTATAACCATAAAAGTGAGCGAAGTTGATTCTGCTTTGCTTAATGACGCGGATGAGCTGCAGAAAATGTTAAGAAATGTTACGGAATTGGCGGGCTTGCATTCTTTGGAATCAGTAACGCATCAATTTTCCCCGCAAGGAATCAGCGCTGCCCTGCTTTTGTCGGAGTCGCACATCGCGATTCATACGTGGCCGGAAAGCGGCGTGGCGTATATAGCGATGACAACTTGTAAAATGCTTGATGATGATAAATTGCAACAAATAAAAGAGTTGATTGCACAGTTGTTGGACGCGGAAAACATAATTGTGAAAGAGATAATATTGTAATATGAAACGAACCAAGGCGCGACTTAAAATTAACCAGATATTGACTGGAAAGAAAACTAATTTACGGGTTGTTGGCTGTTTGCTTTTTCGCGAATGGGATAAGAAAGACAAGCGATTTTACTACTGGGAAGAGTGGGAGATTACAGGGCTGGCTGATTATGATAGCTGGGTGGAATATGATCACAGCGATCAAACCGTTTCTCTGTACGAGCCAATTCGTTTTACTCAGGCAATTGATCCAACACAATTGAAAAAAGGTCAATCATTCACCGTTTCCGAGCAGGATGGCAAGGATCACGTTGTGGTGGTTGATGAGGTTGGAATTGGTGAAATTATGAACATCAAGGGCAAAAACACATATCAAGTTTTCCCGAAAGAACTGATGGCGTATGCTACTTTGAGGGATACTGGCGCGCCGAAAAACCGTCAGCTGATAACAATTGAGAAGTATAACAATCGCGAATATGATGCCTACCGTAAGATTCAATTAAGCGACAAAGAACAGAAGGAAATGTTCGGCAGAACCATTAAGCCGATTGACTGGACGACGATTATATTTATTGTCATATTTATCGCTATTATTTTGTTTGCATTCATCTTTGACAACAATTCCGACAATAGTAATGGCGGAGGTCACGGCGGATCGCGCGGTGTTTACGGCGGCAGTAGCGGCGGTCTTGGTAAATAAAAGGAGTTATAATGTCACGATCAAGTACGAAAAAACGGGAGCAAGTTGCTTTATTTGCAGCGGCAATTTTGGTAGCAATTGGCGGAATTATTTACGAGCTGATTTTAGGCGCGGCTGCGTCATATCTGGTGGGCGATTCGATTTTGAGCTTTAGTCTGGCAACTGGCGTGACGCTGTTCGGTATGGGAATTGGCTCACTGCTGGTCAATTACATCAAGCTTCATCCAGCGACCAGCTTCGCAACGAACGAAATTATTCTGGGGCTAATTGGTGGAAATTCGGTGATGCTGATGTATTTGGGATTCGTTTTTACGCGTTCGCATTGGCTAATTTTTGCTTTCATAAGTCTGGCAATTGGTATTTGTATCGGGCTGGAAATTCCGCTTTTAATGAAGATGTTTCAGGAGTTCGGGCGCAAGTCTTCGGTGAAACTATTTAGCAATATTTTAGCGCTCGATTATTTTGGGGCGTTAATTGCGTCGCTATTATTCCCGCTCGTTATGCTTCCGTATCTTGGCTTAATGCGTAGCGCGTATTTGGTGGCGGCTTTGAATATTGGCGTTGCGGTTCTGATTCTTAAGCAAATGAAGGCTTCGAAAATAGTGATGACAATTAGCGTTATTGCAACAATGTTACTTTTGGGGTTCTTTATTTATGCGACGGAAATTGAGCACGGAATTGACAAGCGAACGTATAAAGATCCTGTGATGTGGCAGCAGCAGACGCCGTATCAGAAAATTGTCCTGACTAGATATAAGAATGACACCAGGCTGTTTTTAAACCGCAATTTACAGTTCTCTAGTCTTGACGAAGCGCGTTATCACGAAACATTGTCTACTTCCGCTCTGTCTTCAGTCGCCAATCCGAAGCGCGTGCTGATTATGGGTGGCGGCGATGGCCTTCTGGCTCGGGACGTTTTGAAATATCCCAGCATTGAGCATATTACGTTGGTTGATATCGATGAGGTGATGACTAATCTGGCGAAAACTAATCATCTTCTCACTGATATAAATCAGCGTTCTCTGCATGATCCGCGCGTTTCCATTGTCAATCAAGACGCTTTCCAATTCGCCTTCTCTACCAAGGATAAATATGATGTCGTGCTGATTGATCTGGTGGATCCGTCGAATGAAAAATTAGCCAAGTTATATTCCGAACAATTATATCGTCAAATCGGTAATATTTTAACGGAGCGTGGCGTTATGGTGACGCAAGCGACGTCTTCATTTTTCTCTCCACACGCTTTTTATATGGTGGCAAACACCGTCAAATCATCTCATCCAGAGCGATATGTGACGGCGTTTTCGGTGAATGTGCCGTCATTTGGCGAGTGGGGTTTTGTGATGTCTGCGCCGCAAGCTGAGGTTGTGGCTAGTCAGCCATTACCGAAAAACCTACGATATCAAAACCAGAAATTGCTCACCTTCCTGACTAAACAAAACGCCATATCGGTGCCATCTGGACCGACTTCTACGTTGGTTTCTCCGCGAATTACTGATGTTTACAATTCCGATATGCGCCAGTGGCGATACGAATAGTTTTTAGTCGGCGGTAGCGCTCTTTTTTCTACGTCGACGTCGTCTTTTTGGCGTGGCTGAAGCTAGCGGTGTAACTGTGCTAATTGCGGTTTCTGTAGGTGTATTATCGTTACCGCGAATTTGCAGAACAACTTCGCCGTCGTTAGCCGCGGATTGCTGCTTTTCCGGTTGGCTATTGACCGCTGGAGCGTTGCTTGCGGGCTGCGGTTGAGATTTGGCTGGTTGCTTTTTTTGATTGCGAACAGGTTTTATTGCGGCGTCAATTTCCTTCTCGACATCTTCCCTGTTTCGCGAATACATGCGACGCGAATGTTCGATAATGTGCGGCGTGTTGTCGGCTTGGCTTGGCGGAAGTTCCAATGTGCGAGCAGAAAACGCAGGAGTTTTTTCGCCGCCGATAACCATATTGACAACAAAATTACGATTGTGCATTTGAAGTAGGTCGATTGCCTCGAAGTTCGGCTCGAATTGCTTGGCAAGAATCGGTGCATCGTCAGCGGAAACTCGGAAAGAAATCATGGTGCCGACGTTGCCGAAAACCGCATCGCGAACCGTGTCGCTCATCTGGGAAATGTACTGATTGGCAACGGTCAAATTAAGGCCATATTTTCTAGCCTCGGATAGAATAGTTGCAAATGAATCGGTGGCGAAGTTCTGGAACTCGTCGACGTAAAGATAGAATGGGCGGCGGTCGCGGACGTCAGGAATGTCGCTTCGAGACATGGCGGCAAGCTGGATTTTTGTGACCAAAAATGAACCAAGGATGGCGGCATTATCTTCACCGATAAGACCCTTGGACAAATTGACAATTAGAATCTTTCCTTCGTCCATAATCTGGCGAATATTGAACGTGGATTTCGGCTGCCCAATGATGTTGCGGATGATTGGATTGGCAGTGAAAGCCCCGACTTTATTTAAGACTGGTGCAATTGCCTCGGCGACAAACTTGTCATTCCAGCTGGCAAATTCGACATTCCAGAATTGCAGAACCACGGTGTCTTGGCAATAAGTCAGCGTTTCTTTTCGGAATTCCTTATCTGTTAGCATGCGAGTAATGTCGAGCATCGTCGCCTCTGGTCGATCCAACAAAGCTAAAATAGTGTACCGTAAAATATATTCAAGTCGCGGTCCCCACGAATCGCCGAAAATGCGCTTCAAAACGCCGATGATTTCTGATGAAATGTTGGTTTTTTGGTTCGGATTCGTGACTTCCAGTGGGTTGAATCCCAGAGGATATGCGGTGTCGGCTGGGTTGAAATAGATCACGTCGTTCAATCGGCTGCCAGGGATAAATTTCATGTTGTTGATTGCGAAGTCGCCGTGCGGGTCGATGATGGCATATCCTTGATTATGGAAAATATCGCTTAAGGCGAAGAGTTCTAGTAGCCCACTTTTTCCGGCGCCCGTCTGCCCGATTATGTAAACGTGGCGTGAGCGGTCATAGCGCAACATACCGAATTGGTGGCTGATGCCGCGGAAGTTGGTGACGCCAAAGGCGGAAATTTGGTCATCATTGACGTCTTCGCCGGTTAAGACTGGTAATTTGGACGGCGGTTCTGCGGTTTTGGAGCTCGCCCAAACTATATTTGGCGTTTCAACGTTGGTGTGCGGCAAGTGAAAAACTGACGCCAATTCTTCTATGTTTAAGATGAAGCCATCGCCGATGAACGAACGCTTGCGATATTTATCAATAAATTCTTTACCAAACGCGCCCTTGACGGCGTGAAATCCGTTGAGATTGGTTGAGTTGAACTGCTTAAACGTACCGACGAGCGCCTGCATGCGAAGCTTAGCGTTTGTCTGACTTTCGCCCATATAAACCAAGCGAATTTTTACCTCGTAGCCGAGCTTGGTTGCCTTCTTCTCTGCTTCAGAAATGCGAGTTTTATCGCGGTCTGACAGCTCAACGGCTGTCGATTGATTCGCTCCCTGCTCTGGCGGTTGCCATAACGCGCCAAGTACGCCGATTAGCCACTGCATACTGCCGCCGAATCCTGGCAAGGAGAACATTCGTCCGTTTTTTATACTATTGATATATCGATCTGCGGCGTTTTGCCAGTCATCTGGGATTGGTCTGACTAGCACCTGAATCCACAGCTCCTCACCGGTGGTTTCCAATTTTGCCAGTGTACCCGTAATGCCCGCCAGCGGGTCGACTTCGAAGTTTTGGAAGGTGCGAATCGGGAGAAATTCATCTGTGGTTAATGTCAATTCTGTCGAGTAAGCAACTTCGTGGTCGCGCTCATGCTCAGTGTAATCTTCGTCGGCTTGGTGAATCTGAACGGTTGGATATTGAGAATAAATTTGCCCCTCGACAAAGCTCTGCAGGGTTTTTGGTACCCAAACGTAAAAGCGAATTTGCCCATTGACTGAGGCGATTTCAAAACTGATGTGCTCTTGATGACCGCCAGATAATCGCAATTCTTTATTGTCGCGAAGAATTCCGTGCAGTGAAGCGAATAACTGCTCGGCGGCAAGCTCTTGCTTGTCATTTGTGCGTGGGATTTCCAGGACCAAAAGCACGCTCTCAACTGGGGTGAAATCTTCGATTTTCCGATAATTCCGCCACGTCAAAAACATCAGGACTGCCACGATTGGCATCCAAACGTACCATTGCAATAATGTGCTGATGATCCAAGAAATAATCTGCATTATGTGTAAATTATCTCACCTCTAAAAGAAGTTTGCAACTTGGCTTAAGCGGCTTCTTCAAAAACGTATGTGGCTTTAGCGACGCGTTTGAATTGTGGCTTTGATTGAAGGTTTAATAGAATGGTGGTTTCCTTGACTTGTCGTTTGTCGAGGACTTGACGAACGATTTCATCGCGGTGAAGCGGAGTTTCGGAATTCTTCAAAATATCGGTAATGATATCTGCTACAGTTCCGCGGCTGTAGCCCCAGCTGGCGAGCGCGTAAATACCGCGACCGATTAGAACAAAGCGCTTGTCTTTAATAAGTTCATTGTGAATTGCCTGCGTCGTGACGCTTCGGCGGTTAAATTCGCTATCCCGAATTCCTTTGGCGATGTCGGAAAAATGCATCGGTGAGCCATTCGTGTCCAGAACGACGTAGATTTTATCGCGGATGTTCTTTGGGTTAACGGCTGGCCATTTGGCTAGTCCCCATTGATCGTTTAAGCTGGCCAATTTTTTACTAACAGTAGCCAAGGCTGCAATGTTTGAAGGATGTTCATAGTCCAATTTTTTATGCAATTCTTCCGCGGTAACGGGCTCGCCGTGTTTTTTGATGGTCTTTACAACTTCTTCGACTCGTGCTCTAATTTGCTTTTCATTGCCGAGAGTGTCAATTGCTGCCGCTTGGTAATAATCGTCATTCTCTGTAACAATCGTGATGTTTTCTGCTAGCTCAGAAATGAACGCCACACGAGCGCGGTCAATTGCAGTAGCTTCTTTACCGAGGAAATGTGACGCCAAATCTTGCATGCGCGCAACTCGTCCCATCTCAGACAAACTCGAAGTGATTTCTTTTTCCATAGCAATAACCGAAGGAAGTTCTCCCTCGGCGACAGCTGCACGTAGACGCGTTAAGATTGCTTTTTCTAGCTGACGAACGCGCTCGCGAGTAATGCCGAACATATCGCCAATTAACTCTAACGTTTCTTTTCGGTCATACAAACCAAATCGTCGAGAAATAATTTCCTTCTCGCGCTCTTGCGGAATCTTAGAAATAATAGTATCGACGACAGAATTTAATTTGGCGCTTTGCTCGGTTTTTGCTGTCTCGCTCATGTTGCTAGAAACATCCTCTCTGCCTCACCACAGGTTATATTGATTGAAAATATGTTTTTAATTATACAATTGCATTTGACAAAAGTCAATAGATAAATGCCATAATTGCTGATATAAATTATAGCATTTATTTTACGTTTTTTGCAATAGATTATATGAAGAGTTTTTATTATCCGGAATTATTGGATAGTATGAAAACGCTATTTCTTTTTAGCGGATGTTTTGGTGGCTTTTTTAACTACGCGTTTGCGAGTTGGCTTCGCTGTTGTGGTGCTTAATAGCTCCAGAGCTTTTTCGTGAGTAATAGTTTTCGGATCTGTGGCTTTAGGGATTTTGACATTTTTGGCACCGTTGGTAATGTATGGACCAAATCGCCCATTGAGAACCTTAATTCCATCTGGGAATTCGGCGATATTCTTAGCGGCTTCGGCTTTTAATTTGGCGGCGTAAAGTTCGCGCGCCTTTTCTAAAGTTATGCTATGCGGATCTTCTGGCTTAATGGAAACGAACAATTTGCCAACTTGAACGTATGGACCGAATCGCCCAATATTCGCCTTAATATCTTGCCCGTCCTCTGTTTGTCCGACGATGCGTGGCAACTTGAACATCTCCAGTGCTTGCTCCAGGGTAACTGTCTCAATTTTCTCACCCTTTGGCAGCGGTGCAAAACGCGGCTTTTCGTCGCCGTCAGTTTCGCCAAGTTGCAACATTGGGCCAAACCGCCCAAATCGCGCGATAATCGGCTTATTCGTTTTCGGGTCAATTCCAACTTCACGATTAGCGCCGACTTTACTTCGGTCGATCCCGCCAGATTGCTCGATTAATTTATGGAAAGGCGTGTAAAATCCGTGCAGCATTGCGCTTTTTTCCAGATTAGCACCGGCAATTTTGTCAAATTCCGTCTCGACGTTGGCGGTAAAATCGTAATCGACAATTTGCGTAAAATGGTCCGTCAGGAAATCAGCAATCAGTTCGCCGCTTGGTGTTGGAATAAGCTTGCCGCGTGTCGAGCCAGTTTTTTCCTGGACAATACTTCGGCTAACTTCCTCGCCGTTATAATTCAGAACAATCACATCACGCGGTTGACCTTCGCTGTCACCCTTTTCAACGTAGCCGCGAGTTTGAATAGTGTCAATAATCGTAGCGTAAGTTGACGGACGCCCGATTCCAAGCTCCTCCAGCTTCTTAACTAGCGAGCCTTCGGTGTAGCGAGCTGGCGGTCGTGTAAATGTTTGACGAGCCGTAATATCGCGAGAATTGACTTCATCGCCAGACTGTAACTTCGGTAGAAGCTCATCTTTATTGCCACCGTAAACGCGCAAAAATCCGTCAAACGTAATGACTTCGCCCTTTGCTTCAAACTGAGCGGGTTTTTTGCTCTTAGGTAAATTATCGCCTTTGATGTCAATTGTGATAGTCGTTTTTTCTAGCTTCGCTGGCGACATTTGCGACGCTAAAGTTCGGCGTCGAATTAGGTCGTATAATTTCTGGTCATAGCTATTATTAGACGCGGTTTCCAGAGTGATGTCCGTCGGGCGAATGGCTTCGTGAGCTTCTTGGGCGGACGCGGATTTGGTCTTAAATTTGCGAACCGTTGAGTAATCTGGACCGTAAAGACGCTTGATAAAATCGGTAGCCGCCGCGATGGCTTGGCCGCTCAAATTTACGGAGTCGGTACGCATATAGGTAATTTTTCCGTCTTGGTATAGCTTTTGCGCCGAAGCCATGGTTGCTTTGGAGCTGAAGCCGAGTTTAGAGTTGGCTTCCTGCTGCAAGGTTGACGTGGTAAATGGCGCCGCTGGATTTCTGGTCCCAGGAGTTTTTGAGATATCACTAACAATAAATTCGGCGGGCTTCAGACTATTCAAGAACTCGTTTGCCGCTTCTTCTGTATCGAACTTTTGATTAAGTTCGGCCTTGAATTCTTGATTGTCGTGAATAAAAATGGCGGTTACTTTGAACTGAGAATTGCCCTCAAACTTCATAATTTCTCGTTCGCGCTCGACTAGTAATCGCACTGCTGGACTCTGAACGCGACCAGCCGACTTTCCACCAGGAACTTTTTGCCAGACGACTGGGCTGAGCTCAAAACCAACCAGGCGGTCAAGTATTTGCCTGGCTTGTTGCGCCTGAACCAAATTCATATCCACGGTTCGCGGATTCTTAATTGCGTTGGTTATGGCGTCTTTGGTGATCTCATGGAAGACAATTCGCTTAGTCGTTTCAATAGGAAGATCCAGTACCTTACACAAATGCCAAGCAATAGCCTCTCCTTCGCGGTCTTCATCGGTTGCGAGCCAAACATTTTCCTTGCCAACTGCCTTGACATTTCTCTTTAGTTCGGTGATAACTTTCTTTTTTTCAGGATCAACTTCATAAATTGCAAAAAAATCGTTAGCCACGTCAATCGGCGGCGTTCCATCCTTCGTCTTTTTAACAATCGAGCGAATGTGCCCCACGCTGGACAGGACGTGAAAATCCTTGCCGAGATATTTCTCGATGGTTTTAGCTTTGGCTGGTGACTCGACGATAACGAGATTTTTCATAACTTTATATTATAACAAATCACTATCTGGCTACAACCGCAAAGTGAATTATTACGAGCGACCGCTGAGGCGACCAAGCATTGCCATTGATCCGAGAGTGCGATTGACATCTGTTATTTGGCATGGCTCTTCTGGCTTTTCTTTTCCCGCGTTGCCGTTAATTGCGCGTTCTATATAGGTGCATGTTGCGTGCGCGGCGGGCAGAAGCGAAGCAGCGAATGCTCCAGCTCCTAGTTTGCGTAGAATTTCGGCGGGTTTTGGATTATCGGTTCGTTTGTCGACTAATTCGGCGGCGGCATAAGCGACTAAGGCTGCCGTTTCCATAGCTAGCCCCACCTTCCCTGATTTAGTTGGTCGAGTTTCGGCTTTCTCCTTGCTGCGTAAATTAGCGATTCCCGTAGTTATAGCGTTTATCGAGTTTAGTATCGCAACGGTGCCAAGAACATACTTCGGAGCCAACTCTTTTTTATTCATTTCATAGAGAATTTTTGCCATAACTATTTTGTCTGTTGTGGCATCTAATGCCGCGCCAGTATTGCTGGTCTGTCCTGTCATGCGTGCTACTTTGCCGTCCAGAACGTCAGCTAATCGCCCGACCGCGCATTCCGCCAACCCTTCAGCCGTATCGATTTTCTCAGATCCGTGCATCACCAAAGCGGCGCCAGTCACGCTTATAAAATTAGGGATGGTAAAGATGTCCTTAGCGACTTTACGGGCGGTGGGAGATACTTCTCGGGCTTTTTTCATAGTCCGCATAATAACATCAATTTGTCAAAATAGCAATATTATCGTAATGTCCAGTTGTTAGCTCCGAGAGGTTTGATAACACCGTTGATTTCCAGCATTGTGAGCGCCGTGGCGAAATCTGACGCGGATAATCCTGATTTTTGTTGGATTTCGTCGCCGTCACGAAGCCCTTCTGAGATGAGTTTTATGATAATAGCTTCTTCAATTGTTGCGCTGGCTGCTAATTCTTGACCGTTGTCTTTTTGCAATTTTTCTGGTGCGATGATTGATAAAACATCGTCGGCGTCCGTCACCAAATACGCCCCTTGTTTTAATAAAGTATTACAACCCGCCGACAGTGGGCTGGTTATGTTTCCGGGAACTACAAACAAATCTCTTCCCTGGTTCAGTGCGTGAGAGGCGGTGTTTAATGTGCCACTTCGTTCGGCGGCTTCGGTGATAATAATTCCGTCAGCTAGCCCACTAACCAGCCGATTGCGCTCCAAAAAACTCCAACGATTGACTATTTTATTATCGCCCTTCATCCATTCTGAAACGACCGCGCCGCCCTGCTCTATGATGCTCATGGCTAGTTGATAATTGGTCCGCGGTGAAATGTCCGGAAGTTCGTTTGGGACGACCGCCACGACCGTTCCGCCAGCTTCAATCGCAGCTTTTTGGGCGATGCAGTCCACACCTAGCGCCAGCCCGCTCACGATTACACATCCGGCTTTTGCCAGATCTGTTGCCAATCTCTCGGTCACTTCTTTTCCGTAGGCAGACGGCTTACGGGACCCGACGATTGATACGACTGGCGCCTTTGTTTCCGGCAACTTTCCCATATAACATAAGCTTTTTGGTGGATTGGCAATATGTGCTAATCTCTGGGAGAAAATATGCTCATCTGGTGTAATTCTATTGATTTCCATAAAAAATGTGGTAAAAAGTATTGACACTTTGTCAAATGTTTGCTATAATCAAGGACGATTGGTTAAGTAATCATTAACCAAACGCACCTTATACCCCCTATTCTAACTATATGTTAGGTTGCGCGCAATGGCATTAAGTATTCTTACCCTCCACTTTTTGCGGTTCAACGTTACGCGCATACTAACCCCTTTAACTGCCCTTTTTCAAAGGCGACCTCTGTTAATGTGAGTACAAAATTGTATTGATAATCATCAGGCGCGGACTTTTGGAGTTTTAGTCGCGACGCTTCACTGATACGGTAGCTCGGGTGGGTTGAAGGGTAAAAAAGCGTCAGGTGATGCCCACCCTTACCTGGCGCTTTTTTGTTGGGAAAAATTATTTATTTTCTATAATATATCGGCACTTTTCGCAAATACCTTCCAGCTCAAAGTGGTGTTTTGTGACTATGAAATTATGTTTTTTGCCGATGAGATCTATGAGTTTTTCGAGTTCTTGCGATTGTATAGGCTCGGCATTTTGGCAATTTATGCAGTAGAGGTGGTGATGATGTGGTATAAAAGGTTCTGCTAACTCGTAATAGTTCTTCCAGCCAATAGTTATGGTGTTTATAATGTTTAGATTATCGAACATTAGCAGTGTGCGGTAAATGCTGGCACGGTTAATGTTTTTGCAGTTTTTCGCAATATCACCGACCGTAAGAGGTACGTCTGAATTTCGCAGGATATCAAATACTTGCTGGCGTGGTTTTGTCAGGCGAAGATTGTGGCGTTCAAATATTTCATTTAGCATAGTGCTATCAATAGTTTATAACTTATTGCAACAAGTGTGCAATAGACTTACAGTCCGAGTAATTCATAAGGATATTTGGGTTGATTGATTTTTGTGATGTGCGCGTCGGTTATGACGTATTCAGCTTGACTATTAACGATTTTTTGCGACAATTTACCCTTGACGATTAGCCATGTTCCATCTGGGTAGTCTGTCGAAAAGTTTTTCTCGACCAGGATTTTCATAGGCACGCTGTCAACAGTGCAGCAGCTTATAACGTATCTGGCAATATTGAAGTAATTATAGCCATAGTTTTTTAACAGATCATTTGAAACGAAGCCAGTAATGGTGATATCTTTGCCGTTAAAATAAGCGGCTTCTTTGCAAGAATTTATGGCGGTTTTCCAGCGGTTTATTGAGATTGTAGAAGAGCCTTCTTTTGGTTGAGGTGTTTCGCAACGACTTTCGGGCTCAATAATCGCAGGGCTTTCTTTTTGTGCGAGGCTGCTTGGGGAGAGTGATTTTGGTGGTAATGCATATCCGACTGATAATATAATTATTGCAAAATAAGATATTGGGGTAATTTTTTTCAAGCTAATTCTAGATTTGTCTTTTGCGGGTTTATTTTTTAATTGCAACATTATATCAATAAGCAAAAGTATAACGCCGATTACGCTAATTATGACCGCGAATGTGTGATAGCGTGGATGAACGTAAAAACCGAGTTGGTCGTGCCAAGCTAATAGCAAAATATATGCGCAAACGACAATTCCGCCAATTGACCTTGCAAGGTTAGCGTACATATAAATTAACTCCCAGTCCGACAATTAGCGACAAGACGAATATGGTTAAGGTAATTGTTGCAATAAATTTCCAGCGAAAAGTTGTCTTCAATAGCGTAATCATTTTAATGTCTATCATCGGTCCGAATAGCAAGAAAGATAAAATTGAGCCTGTCGTGAAATTTCGCACGTAAGCCAGTGCGAAGAACGCGTCGATGCTGGAGCATATCGAAATGACGAAACTTAGTGTGATCATGGATATGACTGATAAGAAAATGTCGCCGCCGACGGCATTTATGATGAATCGTGGAACGAAGATTTGCGTGGCGGCTGCGATGCTAGCACCTAAGACCAACATAGTAAATAATTGCCAGAATTCATTACGTGATGAGCTGAATAAGTTTGACAATTTTGAACCGTGATTATGAGAGTGGCAAAGTGTTTCAAACTCTGGATTGATGATGGAATCTTCCTTAAAAAAGCTGACGATAAAAGCGGTTATTTGTACGATAACTAGCGCAAAAATAATTCGCCACCAAACCATTCGGGTGTCAAAACTGAAGGCGGTCATGGTTGAAATTATGGTTATCGGGTTTATGATTGGCGCGGCGAAAAGAAAGCTAATAACGTCGGCAGGTTTTAATCCATTTGCTATTAAGCTACGTGCAATTGGTACGTTGCCACATTCGCACACGGGTAAAATTAGCCCGATCATAGAGAGCGCAATTCGTCGAAGGAAGGTGTTTTTTGGTAACATTTTGAAAACGTCTTTTGATGATAAAAAGTATCTGATAAGCGCGGATATGATAATTCCTAAAATTAAGAATGGGACCGCCTCGACAATTACGCTTAGCGTCAGCGTGATGAAATCTTGTAATGACGGAAGTAATTTATTGCACCATTCTGCAAATTCTCCGTTTAATAACATAACGCCGAATCGTGAGCTGAATTGATAAATAGAAATTATAAGGACGCCAAAAACCACCCAACCGATCAATTCACTGTTGGCTGATAAAAACTTTTTTATGCGACCATCTGGCGATTTTTGTGCCATATATAAAATTATACTCCATGCTTATGCTATACTAAATCAATATGAAACATCTTTTACATTCACATCATCCGTTTCGGATTTTCTGGTTTTCAGTCCTATTGACCTTAGGTTTGGGTAGTTTGATTTTTAGCCATATGGGCGTTAGCGGTCTTTGGCTATTTACTATTTTGGTGGTTTTGGAAGTCACGTTTAGCTTCGATAACGCGGTGATAAATAGCAAGGTTTTGGCGGGAATGAGCCAAGTTTGGCAGAAAGTCTTCCTGACGGCTGGCATATTTGTGGCGGTGTTTGTCGTTCGATTTATATTGCCAATTGCTATTGTGATGATTGCGAGCGGCCACGGATTTATGGATGTTGTCAATCTGGCGCTTCATAAACCTGTCGAGTACGGCAAAATCCTGCACGAGGCGTCGCCGATGATTGACGCGTTTGGTGGTGCGTTTTTGATTATGATTGGGCTTAGCTATTTCATCGATTACAACAAGCGTGTTCACTGGATGCGACATGTTGAGCCGATTTTGGCGAAGGCTGGGCGATTTGAGAATTTTAAGGTGTGCATAATGCTTAGCGTGGCGGCTGTTTTGTATTTTACGGTCGAGGCGCCGCATAAATCTTTGGTGTTGATTTCGGCAGTGCTTGGAATTGTGTTGCATATTGGGTTGGAGTTGTTTGGGTCATTTTTCCATGAAGATGACGCGAAATCTGTTAAGATTAAAACCGGTTGGGCGGCGTTTGCTAGCTTGTTATATTTGGAGGTTCTGGACGCCAGCTTTAGCTTTGACGGCGTGATTGGTGCGTTCGCCATCACCAACAGTGTGCTACTAATCGTGGCTGGATTGGGCGCTGGGGCAATTTGGGTCCGATCGCTGACCGTATATTTATTGCGAACAGGCGCACTTAGTAAATATAAATATCTGGAAAATGGCGCTCACTGGGCAATTATGGCGCTCGGCGTGATGATGATTGCCAAATTATTCCACTTGGAATTGCCGGAATGGGCGACGGGTGGCTTGGGCTTATTGTTCGTGAGTTTGGCGGTCGGCAGCAGTATATTGGAAGCCCGATCTATCAATCTGCAAGAAGCTGCGGCTGTGAAATTACATCAAGCCGAAGAGCAATTGAAGAACGGCGCTTCAAAAATTGTGCCGCGAAAACGACGCTAGAATCTGTTTAATATTTTATACTGAACGGCTCGATAGTTCCGTTAATGAATTTCTCGATCAAATTAATTGATTCGGACAATATCCAGCTTTGGAGAATCTTTTGCTCGTCTGAGTTAAACTTGCCTAGGACAAAATCTACGTCACCAACTTGGCGCCTAAGTAAATTATCTGTGCCAATACGAATATGCCAAAAGTCTGATCCGACGTGAGAATGCAGAGATTTCAATCCGTTGCTGCCTGCGTCTCGTCCGCCTTTGCGGGTTCGAATTTTACCAAAATCCAGCGCCGTGTCGTCGTGAATAATTAGTAAATCATCCAATGTCAATTTGTAAAAATCTAAGATTGCTCGGGCGGAAATTCCAACCTCGTTGTAGAAAGTAGTTGGCTTAACTAGTAAAACTTTTTCTCCAGAGATGTTTGTTTCGGCAATATCTGCGGAAAATTTTGGCTTATTGCAAAAAACTGCATTATTCTCTGATGCAAATTTATCAATAGCCAAAAACCCAGCATTATGCCTCGTGTTTGTGTATTTTTCGCCTGGATTTCCCAACGCTAAGATGACTTTCATAGACTTAGTATATCACCTTGTGAAAATGACGTATAATAAGCATATGGCAAAACGTGACGATGATTTGGAATTTAGCATTAATGCGCCGTTTGATGATGGGCGAGCGGTTATCGATAAAGTTCCGCTATATTTGGTGAACGGCTCGTTGGGTGCTGGAAAAACTAGTGTTCTTGAGTTCTTATTGCAACAAAGTGACTATAAGGGCTCTCGGGTGATTGAGAATGAATATGCTAATGAAAACGTTGACGGTTATCGATTGGAAAAGCTGGCGGATATTGTGACGACTTTGGCTGGCGATTGTGTTTGTTGTTCGTCGAAGCACGCATTAACGCGAATGTTACTTGACTTTTGTCGCAATTCCCCCGCCCCAGTGTTTATCGAGGCGACTGGTGTGGCGCGAACGATGAATTTGGTCGAGAAATTGATTAATGCACAAATATTCAATAAGTACGAGTTGGCGCAGAGTTTTTATGTTATTGACGCACATGAGATTTTACGTGGAATTGAGCCAGCGCATGAAATTGAATTGCAAGCGGCGGATATGATTTTAGTGACCAAAGAAGATTTGTTAAGTGACGACGAGCGACTACAATATGAATCCAAGCTGAGCTTCCTGCCTTACGGAAAAATATTGAGCGCGCCACGAGGTAAATTTGATGTCAATAAAATGACGACGCCGTCGGGTTTGTTGGCGTTTTTCGATACGTACGATGGCGAGTTGGTCGTGCCGGATAATCCGACGTATGCGGTACTGGATGTTTCTGGTATGAAAATTGCTGCGGCGACTCTGGAGAAAATTTGGCCGGAACTTGTTGACGCTTATAAACTTAGGCGAATGAAGGGTTGTTTTATTGACAATAATGGCGCGCGGCATCATTTGGAGGCAACGGAAAATCAGATTCAAATAGCTAATTCTGCGGCGGAAGAGCCAGCAAAAATTGTGCTAATTGGTGAACGTGCGGACGAAATTACGCGTGAAGTTTTGTCGGCGCAATTGATGATGTTTGAATAAAAAGTTCGCTTTCGTCGTTTCCGACTCATCAGCATAGACACACATCTATGGAGCGAACATGACAAGCAGAGACTTTGACAGAGGTTCGCAGGAGACTACAGCAGCTTGGCAATATCGATCGCCAATACAACAGCAATGAGACTGAGGGCTATGGCATTATACAATGCATGCACAGTCGCAGCTGCCGCCGTAGCTATAATCTGGCTACAGTATTTACGGTAGTACCATAAGTATACTAACAAAAAACCGAAGCCAGTCACAGACAGGGCGAGCCCTGCTGCGAAGCTATACCAGATGTTCATGATGTGCAGGAGTCCAAAGCATACGCTAGCGCGCACTCGTTCGCGCCAGTTCCACCTCTCGCTCCCGGAGCGAAAAGCTTGCTCTTCCAGTAGTGCTAAGAGCAATAGGGCATTGTACACTTCGTATCTGGTAGCTTTGATTTTGTGAAGGATCTTCTGTGATGGTGTGTAGTTCGTGAAGTCTCCCATGAGGAAAACTCCTCCTGCCATACCAACAGTCCAGGCAGTTACCGTTGCCCATCCTGTGGGAAGGAAGGTCTCAAGCCCGCGAGTTAGAAGACTAACTACGGACTGATTCAGTCCAGGGACGAATAGGAGCATCTTTATCGTGGCGATTGTCATGATAATTAGCCCTACCGCAACCACACAGAACTTTCGTCTGCTGAAGTATCCGGCATTCTCAATCTCAGTGACGAGTCTAGACCAGACAAAGGTTGGCCTAGCGTCCTGAGGCATGGCTCTCCTGAAGAGCCAAGCCATAACCCCTTTTTTGGGGCGATGCACTACCGTAATGTCTGTGTGTATGCTATACACCTCTTTCAAAGGTTGGTCGGCTTGTCAAAGTGCGCTTTCGGACAAGGTATAAATCTCAACTTGTCAACAAAAGCTAATGTTATTTATATCACGTAATAGTGCTTAAG
>UNSM01000007.1 GCA_900555425.1 Candidatus Saccharimonadota bacterium
CTGTGAAGAAAATAAGAGGTCTGAAAAAGCAGGATCCTGCTTCACATAAGTTATAAAAAATGATATAATTTATGAACTAAAATGTAAAAGTCAGAGGTTAATATGGATTATCAGAGTATTATAACTTTTTTTATGGAAATGGCAGGTACGGTTGCTTTTGCTGCTTCCGGGGCAATGGTAGGAGTAGAACGGAATATGGATATTTTCGGTGTGAGTGTACTGGGGGTAGTGACAGCTGTAGGCGGAGGGATGATCCGGGATATTGTGTTGGGGATTATTCCGCCTAATGTGTTTATAAATCCGGTATATGCCCTGGTGGCTACCATTACTTCCTGTCTGGTTTTTCTGGTTTTTTACTGGAAGTGGATGGTGGCGTTGAGGTAGCTGAAACGCCCGAAGACGCAGAGCCTGTGGATGGAGTGGTAGGAGTTGCTGGAGTGGTAGTTCCGCCTGTACCTGTACCGGTACCACCGGGAGTTACGGGCTGAGGCCTTGGTAGAATTGCTAGGCGATAGACGGACTTATAATCTGGATCTGTAAATTGTGCTGTTGCGAATACTCTAGAACCATCAGCAGACATAGAAACGGATGAGAAAGAAACTCCCTCGTCACCCCATTTCTGCCAAGTTTTACCTCCATCTGAAGATACAAAAACCGGCAAGGATGGATCGTCTATAGAGTCATTTTTAAACGTAATAAACAGTTTTTTGCCGTCATTACTAATACCAAACAGTTCGGCGGTGCGTATACTATCTATGGGATATTCAGGAAGCTGATTCCAGTTGGCGCCACTATCTATAGACGTATGAAAGCCGTCGAACACACTTTTGCCGTCAGAACTGAAGCTAGTACGATCAAGAGAGTGTCCAATCGTAGACCAAGTCATGCCATAGTCGGTAGATTGTCGTAATGTACCGTCATTACTCCGGCGAGCCATCTTTCCGCCATTAAAGACATAGTCGGGATATTCATCTCCCTTTGGAACCCAAGTATTGCCGTCATCAGTAGATACTGCCATAGGATCATTATAGAGACTATGTTCAAAGTACATGACCAGCGTGGAGCCGTCTGGGCTCATCAATACATGCGCGGTATGAGGAACAGACGAATTACGCTTAGCCCAAGTTCGACCACCATCGGTAGAAACATAGATAGCATTTTCACCATACTTCCCCTTTACGACCAACTTAGAGCCATCGGAGCTAACTAGTAGTCCATTTGCACCCTCTGGTGCAGCGAAAGTGCTCCAGCTTACACCATCATTCGCAGAGACCAGAAGGTTAACACTGCCGCTAGCCAAATCTCTACGCAAGACAAAAAGTTTTGATCCGTCAGGACTAACGCGCGACTCCGAAATATCCCCCCGCCCAGGTATAGTTATATTCCTCCAAGTATACAACGGCGTACTTTCCGCCTTGGCTAACGGTGCTAATATTGCGGATAAAGAAAGTGCAAACATGGAAACAAATACCATTACACCCACATATAGTTTATGACCCCTACTCTTAAATGACATCAGAGCCACCCTCCTTAAATTAAATTACCTAATTAATATTCCACTTTTTATCTAATTGTTTCAATTTTAGCATAACCGCATTTCAGGCGTCAACAGAAGGCAAGACCGATTCCAGCCATAACTGCAATTCTTGCAAAATAAACTGCTGTTCGTCAGTCGCACTAGGCGCCAATCGCTGCAGAGATTTCATAAATTGCGGCATTTGCGCCTGTAAACGCCCAGTTCGCCATTCTTCCCATTGTCGCAATTCATCTTCACTAAGCAAATTAGGAAAACTTCGCGCTTTATAATGCAACAATAATGGCGACAATCGCTCATCCTGAAATTCCGGATGAAAGTCAACCAGCTCGCGCTCGCCAGTATTACGTACGGCTTCAACGCGAACTCGATCGCTATTGTCCAAAAATCCATCGTATAATTGCGCTTCCGGGTCGGTCATTTTCTTAAACTCTGGCTTATTCTCGAATACACTATGCAGCCTTTCGGCAAAATCTGGATGAGAAAGTAAAATATCTTGGTGCTTTTGTACAGTTTCCGCATCCAGAGAAATCTTCTGCCAGCCATCACCCTGAGTCAACACGCCAAGCGGCGAAACTGCCGGACAACGATTATATTGCAATTCCTTAACTGGCAATTTAACAAAATCTTCAGCTTGCCTTTCTTCCCACGTTGCAAATATCTTCGCCGACAGTTCCTCAACGCTCAGATCAATAAACGGCGTCGGATCATAGCGCAAATCATAAACAACAACTCCACCGTTTCGACTCGTGGTTAGCGGAAAAGCCACGGTCGTTTTGGCGAATTCCTTGTCATAACGACCACTCGCATAAACAAAAGGTTTTTTATCATCGACATTCACCAGTTTCTGAACCAATTTCTTATCGCGCATTTTCAGCAAATAGTTGTACATTTGCGGCTGATTCTGCTTAATCAATTTAGTCACAGCAATCAACGCGGTCACGTCAGCTAGCGCATCATGCGCGTTTTCATGTTCTATACCATTAGCTTTCGTGATGAGCTCCAAGCGGTTGCTCGGCTCACCTTTATCGTCAATTGGCCACTCAATTCCTTCGGGTCGAAGCGCCCTGGTTAAACGCACCACATCCAATAAATCCCATCTGGATCGACCGTCTTTCCAAGTCCACTCATATGGATCGTAAAAATTCCGCCAAAACAAATGACGAATAAACTCGTCGTCAAAACGGATATTATTAAATCCAACAGCAATCGTATCAGGCGTAAATATTTCCTCGCTTAACATACGCGCAAATTGAGCCTCAGTATAGCCTTCTTCGACAGTTTTTTGCGGCGTTATGCCCGTCACCATCAACGCATCAGGACTCGGCAGCGTATCGTCATTTAGTGTCACGAGAATATTATACGGTTCACCAATCGGCTGCAAATCCATATCGGTTCGCTGACCGGCAAATTGCATAATCCGATCTTGCCTGGGATTAAGACCGCTAGTTTCAAGGTCGTAGAAGAAAAATGTTTGCGCCATATTTATATTATACCATCAAGCTCACGCTAATTTGCACCAGTACGGGTCTATTGCTCGACCAGTGTAAATGGCATAGATTCGCCAATCTGAATCAAGCTTTCACCAATCGCTCCTTGACGCAACAATTCGTGAGTAATTCCCATTTTTCGCATAATATCTCGCAAGCGATTAACAGATTCAAACTGATCAAAGTTAGTCCGACGAGCAAATTTTTCAATCTTAGCGCCCGTAACAATAAACTCAATCTTCTCATCTTCATCGTCAGCCTCATTAGATTCAGCATCAGAAACACGCCTTACAGACCAAGCATCAGAAACAACCTGATCGTCCAACGAAATTGTCGGCAAATCTTCCTCTTTTTCATCAACAATCTCAGCTTCACGCTCTCGATATTTAGCAACTTCATCGCGCAACATTCGTAAAAGCTCAGTCACTCCGTCGTGCGTCTGAGAAGAAATCGCCACGACCGGCGCGCCATTAGCTACTTTTTGAAGGGCAGTCGACTGCATAGCAATAATCTCATCATCCAAGCCTTCACATTTGGTCAGCGCTATTATCTCTGGACGCTCCGCCAATGATTCAGAATATTTTTCCAGCTCGCGACGGATTGTTTGGTATTTCTCCGCCGGATCATCGCTATACACATCAATCATATGAAGCAGCACGGCCGTTCGCTCGACATGGCGCAAAAATTGATCACCCAGACCTTTACCCTCTGATGCACCCTCAATCAGCCCCGGAATATCAGCGATCAAAATCGACCCATCGTCAACATCGGCAACCCCCAAATTCGGCGTCAAAGTTGTAAATTCGTAATTAGCAATCTCTGGACGCGCATTAGAAACCACACTTAGAAACGTCGACTTACCAGCGTTCGGAAAGCCAACCAAACCAACATCAGCCAATAATTTCAATTCCAACTCTGCCTCGAATTCCTCGCCAGCCTCACCAAGTTCAGCAATTTTAGGCGTTTGGCGCGTACTAGACGTAAAGTGTGCATTTCCAAATCCACCATCTCCACCACGAGCCACCACCGCCTGCTGCTGATCTTCGGTCAAATCCGCAATTACCATACCGTCGCGCTTTACCAGAGTGCCCATTGGCACCTTAACGATTAGCGGCGCACCACTTTTTCCTCGTTTATTACGTTTTCCGCCATCACCACCCTTTTCAGCCTTAAGCTCTGGCTTATATCTAAAATTCAAAAGCGTGTTAAGATCTTTCGTCGCCAAAAAAACAATATCACCACCACGACCGCCATCACCACCGTCAGGACCACCCTTATCGACGTATTTCTCATGGCGAAAACTAACTACTCCATTACCGCCCCTACCAGCACGCACTAAAACTTTTGCAATATCTACAAACATATCTTTAGTATACCAAAAAGCACCCCCGAGAAATAGCGGAGGTGCTAATATTAATTGACTCTAATGGATATATAGATAACCGCCTGCACCGTTGAGTGTGCGGTGAGTAATGATTCCATAACCTGCGTAGTTCATGTCACTAACGTAAACCACACCGTTTTCAACTCGCTCAACAATACCAACGTGACCATAATATCCGGCAGTCGTCTGGAATATTGCACCGGGCGCTGGCGTATTATTAACTACAAATCCAGCGGCACGAGCACTTGTAGCCCAAGTATTAGCATTGCCCCAGAAGCTACCAATTGGACGGCCAAGCTGCAAACGACGCTCGTATGCATACCAAGTACAGTTACCAGCCGCATAACGGTTGCCAACAGAAGCGGTCAACCAGCTTCGACTTGCACTCGTGGTAGTAGATGATGTTGATGAATATCGATTGCCGTATGATCTACTTCGCGGAGCGACATAACCAGGTCGCTCATTTTCTGGAAGCTCACCTCCAGGCAACACAATCCTAGAGCCAGTAGATAACTTCGCACCATCATCAATGTCATTATACAGAACGACGCGTTCAGCACTTGTCTTATACTTTTCTGCTAGAGATTGAGCAGTATCGCCGTCTTTAACAGTATAAACAACACCGTCAACAAGAGGCACAACTATAGTCTTATTCGGCTCTACAGCGTCCGAAGTTGTATTATTAGCCCAACGAAGCGTCTGAGATGAAATCTTAAATTTCTTAGCAATAGATTCCATAGTGTCACCTTCTTTGGTTACATAAGACGAAATGCCACGCGCAGCCGAAGTATCTGGCTTAACAATGTCAGGTTTTGTTATAACTTCTGCATCATTCTGAGAAAGATTCTTCTTAATTGTTAGTGAAGTTTCAGACTCGCGCAAGTCACCAGCCGAAGGCAATTCCGCCGTTTCCGCCAAGTTAGTTACAGCATTAGCTGCCGTTAATTCATCTACTGAAGCTGTTTTAGACTTAGCAGACTTAGATACCGATGAAACACCAGTAGTTTCAGATGATGCCAAAGTTTTTGATCTTTCAGCAGATACATTACTACCACTATTACCGTAGACCAAAAATGATATAGTCAATAAAAATATTCCACCGTAGATTGCAAATGATTGCAGTTTACGTTTTTTACTCCGAAGAGATGTAAAATGGTTACGAATAATCGTTCTCCTTGCGCCAATGTTACCACTAGCACCTCTACCAAATTGTCTTTCTTCTCGCAATAGAACAGGATATGTTGTCGACCTAATTGATTATTATTATTCTACATTAGTTTTGCTATATCCGTAGCGACAATTTTGGCAGGTCATTTATCGTAATTCACCTCTGTTGATAAATTAGACAAATGATCTAACATCTATTTTACACAACATTGACAATAAAGTCAATAAATTTTATAAAATGCGTTTTTGTCAAGAAATCTGGCACTTCTTTTGACAGTGAGCCTTGACATTAGCCTCGTGCTCTTCGTTGGTTTTTGCAAAATACGTAATATCATCGTCACCACTCAGAAAATATAGATAATCAGAGTTTATCGGGTCAGCAGCGGCATTCAACGAGCTCAAACCAGGCGAAGCAATTGGTCCAGGAGTTAAGCCTTTTTGAATGCGTGTATTATATGGCGATTTAAGGTTCGGCGAGCGCTCTACCCCTGTTTTGTCAGCGATATATTGATATGTTACATCAGAACCCAACGGCATATTAGCTTTCAGGCGATTGTAAAACACACTAGCAATCTTACGCTGATCCTCGCAAGTTTCCACGCCAGACCCGCAGCCAATCGATTCGCGCTGAATAATCGACGCTAGTGTTATCCCCTGATACAAAGTCAGTCCATGAGCTTTAAATTTCTCCTCCAGATTATATTTCTTAACAATTTTCTCCAGATGATCAATTGAGCGCTGCAAAACCTGTTCTGCAGTTTCGTCTGGGGAAATATAGAATGTTTCACCGTAAATATACCCTTCAAGCCCAGCATTTTCCGGTCTACCCGCAAAAACTGGACTGTCATACTTAGCGGCAAATGCCTTTTTTATCTGATCATCTGAAAATCCCGCCTTAAGTAGTACAGATTCAACCTCTCTACCGTCAGAATTCTTCATTTTTTTATTCAAAGTCGATCCAGGATAAAATGTTATAGCAATCTCATCAGTTTTACCGCTGGTCAAATGATTAATTATCTCATCGACAGATTGCGAAGCTTTTACAGAATAAACGCCAGCCTTGAATTTACTTGCCGAATTATGAAGCCTTGTGTAAATAGAAAATGCTAAAGAGTTTTTGATAATTTTATTATCCTCTAAAGTTTTGGCGATATCACTAGACCCCATACCTTCTTTAATATTGATTCTGAAGGTCTGCTGACTATTTATGTCGACAGGAGAAAGCATCTGCTTGTACCACACTGTTGCCCCAAGGGCGCTGACTCCAGCGATAGCCACAACTATTGACAACACCAACAACCAAATACGTCGTTTACGAATTTTCATAATTCTCCTCCAAAAAATCTTGCAAAATTATGCTAGCAGCCTCCGCATCAATCTCGCCCTTATCTTTAATTTTATTCCCTAATCTCTGCTCGGCCTGCACACTTGTTAAAGATTCGTCCTGAAAAACAATCTCTGTATCAAGCTCAATGTCTTCAAATTGCTTAACAAATTCTTCCACAAATTCCGTTTGCTTCGTTGGTTCACCAGATTGATTTCGTGGATAGCCCACTACGATCGTATCGATGTCATGCCTCAATACTAGCTCTGTTATTTCCTGGACAATATTTTCATTATTCTCCAACCAGCCAAACGGCACAGCGATCTTCACTTGCGAATCCGCCATAGCCAAGCCAATTCGCCGCGATCCAACATCCAGCGCTAAAAAGTTTTTACTTGACATCTTTTATCTTAAATTCGACATTAATCTTATTGATATCTTTTGGAACAGATTTAACCCAGAATGGCGAGAATTTAACATCGACATCTTCAACACCTTCGATAGATTCAATAGCAGACTGAACCTCTCCATAGCTCTTACCTTTAGCCTGATCTTTTACGTTCGCTTCTTTAATATCTGGACCAACCTTGCCATTCGTAGTTAAGCGCACAGTCTGCGTATTATGTGCCCTAGAAAATTGTGAGAACGCAACCTTGTTTACTCCATTGTCATAAATTCTCTGCGACTTCTTACCAGAAATCTCCTCTTTAAGTTTTGCTTCCACAAAGTTTTTTAGCTCATTCTTATCAATAGCCAACGCACTGGCGGTAATTGTCGATTTCAGAGTTACAGCTCCAGTCGCTTCGCCGTCTACCGCTACGCTTGAGCTAGGATCTGATCGATTTTCAACGTAGCTTTCCGTTATAACCGTTGCCGAATCGCCGAATGACGACAACAACTGCTCTTTTAATCCATCAATCTTCTTTTCGCTCAGCTTGCTTTTTGCCGATTCTATATCACTAGCCGTCACAACCGTCGCAGTTTTATCAGTGCCGCCACTAGTAGCGGACCGTAGCGACGCAGAAATGTCATCAACTGAAATACTCATACTGCCAGTGGCTGCATTATACTGAGCCCCGCCCTCACTGGCGGTAATAGACCCAGAAGCAGACCCCGGACATTTATATCCTGGACAACTCCAACCCAACGTAGCCCCTGGAACAGTCACAGAAGAATTCAAAGTATAAGATAGTCCACTATTTTTCAAGATTGTGCCAGCTGAAATAGTCACACTACTTGACGACGAGTTACTGAAGACAACTACTCCAGTAGCTTTTTCTCCGACATTCTTCTTACCCGTAGCAGAAAATTCAACACTAACTTCCTTTGCTAGTTCTTTCTTTACAGACTTAATGACATTAGATTTCGCATTTGTAGAAGCCGTTTCATTCAAGCTAACGGTATCACTGACTGTCATACTAGTAGTCTTTGCTGAAATAACGACCGTAGCGTGTGGCGCGAACCAAATTGCCCAAACCAAAAATACGATCAAAAGTAAGGCTCCGCCACCTACCAATAAGAACTTCTTACGGAATGTATTAAAATCAGGGACTTTTGGTTTTTTAACCATCTTTTTCAGAGAATCCAGCCCCTTAGACTCCTTCTTGTTTGCGTCAGCTATAGCATTATCTACAGCAGAATCTTCATCAGATTTCTTTGATCTTTTCGCGGAATCCGCCATATCTCCAACCGCCAGCTTGCCGCCATCAATCACATCATTGTCGTCATCAACTTTCAGAACCGGAATCTCCGCAATTTCTGGCTTGCTCTGAAGCGTTTTTGCAATCGGAATTTTCGCCGTTGCCGCCAATCCAGCCAAAACCGAATCATTCGTGATTAATACAATTCTCTTATCCGCCGAAGTTGCCGCCCGAGCCAGTAATCGAATATTGACGGCACTCTGTAAAACGCCAATTCTTCGAGGCGGCACCAGCGCAATAATCCTCTCTTTCGACGCCTTAATCTTACTAATTATCGTCGTAATGTCGTCTTCTACATCGATATAAATAACGTCTTTATTCATTTTAAATCTTTAACAACCTATTTACTTTTTCAACTAAACTATTACCGTCTTGACTACCGATAATTGTATCATATCCAACTCGCAACAAGCCCATTGCGGTTACAAATGTGTGATCGCTAATATCTCCGGTTTCGTCAACTATTCCTGTAATATCACTTGGATTGATATATTGAACCACAGGCTTCTTAGTAAAAGGCAAATCCTCTGGCCAGCGTCGAGTTTTCAGAGCTTCAGTAATTTTCTTTAGGCTCGATCCACCACCACACAGTAAAATCCTATTCGGCAAATAATCGACATTATCAAAATCGCTCAGCGCCAATTCAACACCCGATAGCCAAACTTCCAAAGTCTTGTCGATCGCCGCATCAACTTTTTTCTTTACACTAGGCTTCAAATTCTCATTATCAATATTCAGCTTCAACTTTTCTGCATCTTTGAAGCTTAAATCCAGGTCAGCCGCAATAGTTCTAGTGAAACTTCGTCCGCCAATACCAAACATCTTCGTGCCTTCGACTCCGCCGTCATTAACAACTGCAATATCCGTCGTGCCGCCACCAATATCTGCTAGAATCGCCGTGAAATTGCTATCCGTATCCGATCCCAAAACGCTCCTACTCACCGCAAATGGCTCGGCGGCCACAGCCACCAAATCCAGCGCAAGCTCGTCCGCAACCTTCTCCAGCGCGCCGATATGAACCATCGGAGCAAACGCCGTGTAAATCTGCACCGCCACGTCTCGCCCCTGAAAACTAATCGGATTCGAAACTTTATAGCCATCAATATGAATACTCACCAGCGCCGAGTTGACCAATTTCACCTCAACATCTTCATTGCCAGTTTCCAGCGCAATTTGAGCCTGAGCTTTTCCCTGGGCGCGCTCCTGAACTTTCTCAATGATAAACTCCATCTCGGCAATGTCTAGTGGCTTGTTTGGCTGCGGCCTGCGATAGCGAATAGTATTCGTAACACCCTTAACTAGTTCGCCCGCAATACCAATAACTACTCGCTTACCCTGAACACCGGCTTGATCTTCAGCTTCAGACAGAGCCTCTTCGCAGTTTGCTACAACACCAGCAATATCAGCAATTGCACCACTGTGCATATCACCCATTTCCTGCTGTTTTCGACCAACGCCGATAATCTTCAGCTCGTCGTCTTTAACTTCGGCGATCAATGCCTTAACCACTTCCGTACCAATATCTAAGCTAACCAATAGTTCGCGACTATCTTTATCAGACTTCTTCAACATGTCTTTCAATGCCATATAAGAAATATTATATAACGCTTGTGATTTTAGAGCAACAGTTAATTATCTATCTTAAAACAGCCTTGATTCGACGAATTCCAGCCGAACTAGATTCTTCTTTGGTGATTTTGAATCGCTTGCCATCTTCAGCCAAAATTCCAGTGTGTTCGACGTGTGGGCCGCCGCAAACTTCAAAGCTGACAATATTATCATCCTTACCAATAGAATACACCTTAACTTCGTCGCCGTAACGCTCACCGAATGCACCAATTGCGCCCATGCTCAATGCCTCATCGGTCGGATATACAGCAAAGCCAACTGGCAAATCTTCATCAATCCAAGCATTAACTTGATCTTCAACCGCCTGTTTTTCTTCTGGCGTCAATTTATCGTGATTAAAATCAAAACGCAATCGATCGGCGGTAATATTGCTTCCGTGTTGCTGTAAATCTGGCGCATTCAAAACCTTGCGTAACGCCGCACCCAACAAATGCGTCGCCGTGTGATATTTCAGATGAATAGAGTCGTGACCTTCCAAACCGCCACTAAATTGCCCCTTACGAGCCGTCTTAGAGCGCTGCCGTTGCTCATCCATTTTCTTAGCAAATTCCTCGCGCCAATTGTCCGAAAGTTTAATTCCTTGTTTATACGCCTCTTCCGTACTGAGTTCCACTGGAAAACCGAAAGTGTCGTACAGAGTGAACAATTCTTCACCAGTCAAGCCATCGTCAATGTAGCGTTGCATTTGTCGCAAACCTTTTCTCAGAGTCTGGCGAAAAGCTTTCTCCTCCTTAACAAGGACAGCAATTATATTGTCGCGATTATTCTTCACCTCTGGAAAATCGGCTTCGTACAAATCAGCAATCGTCGGCACAACTTCTTGCAGGAAATTCTGCTCGATCCCCAAGTCAAAACTATAGCGAATTGCCCGACGGAGCAGACGACGCATTACATAGCCCTGCTCTTTATTACTTGGCACGCACCCATCAACCGCCATAAACGTCGCAGCCCTCAAATGGTCAGCAATCACTCGCATACTTTCGGTATGCGAAGCGTAATCCTTGCCGCTCAGATCTTGTAGCTTTTCAATAATCGGCCAAAGCAAACTAATCTTAAAGACGTCAGGATCATTATTTGCTGCAGCTGCGATTCGCTCAAGTCCAGATCCATGATCAATATTCGGCTTATCGAGTGGCTCAAATTGCCCCTCAGCAACTTTTTTATATGCCATAAATACGTTATTGCCAATCTCCATAAATCGACCACAATCACAGTTCGGATGACAATTTTCACCAAATTCTGGATCATGCTCAATGAAATCAAACTCATAAAACATCTCACTATCCGGACCACACGGATCACCAACCGGAGTAGTTTCTGGACCGCCATTACGACTCCACCAGTTTTTGCTGCCGTCATAAAAGAAAATTCTTTCACCTGGATTTACGCCACGCGCCGCTCCCTGCTCTTCGCTGCCGATATCCGCCATTTTTGCATCAATGCCCTTTTCTGCAAACTTTTTCTGCCACAATTTAGCCGCTTCAACATCTTTATCGATATTATATTCCGGCGCACCAATAAAACACGTTACGTACAATCTCTGCGGATCAAGACCAATTTCCTCAGTCAAAAACGTCCACATCCAGCCAATTTGTTCTTCCTTAAAATAGTCGCCCAAACTCCAGTTTCCAAGCATCTCAAAAAACGTCGTATGGCGATTATCGCCAATGTCGTCGATGTCCTGCGCTCGCAAACACGTTTGAGAATCGGCAATTCTCTTACCTTCGGGGTGCGCCTCACCAAGCAAGTACGGAATCATCGGCTGCATTCCGGCACCCGTAAATAAAGTCGTCGGGTCATTAGTTAAAATCAACGGCGCACGCTCAACAACGGCGTGACCCTGTTTTTTATAAAATTCAAGATATTTACTACGTATTTTTTGGGCATTCATGAGTGTAATTATACCATAAAATAACCCCACCTTACAGATGGGGTTTATAGATCAAATCGCCAATCTTAACAAATTATTCAGCTACTTCTTCAGCTGGTTCTTCTTTTGGTTGATTCTTGCGAAGTTTTTCTGGATTACGGATGGCTTTGTGCTTGTCAGTTGAAACTTCCTTAACCCACTTTGGCAACTTAACGCCAGCTTCTTTCAATAGCTTAACTACGCGCGGTGTTGGCTGTGCGCCATTGTCTAAATATTTCTGAGCCAATTCAACTTGGATATTTGATTCTTTAGTGTGTGGATTGTAGCTACCTACATAAGCGACTACACGACCGCTTGATGGATGACGATGTGCTTCTTGTACCGCCAAGCGATATACTGGATAACCTTTGCGACCCAAACGTTGCAAACGAATTGCTAGCATAAAATTAATTCTTCCTTTAACTCTACGTTTTATTATTCCTTACTTTAGAACAGTTTACACTATTTTTCCCATAACGTCAATCTGTTTTCACGATTCCGCCACCCAAACATTCGTCGCCGTCATATATTACCGCAGATTGACCCGCGGCTACGGCACGCTCCGAAGCAGAAAGTTGCACAATATCTCCGTCAATTTTCGCATCAAATAAGGCACCTCGATGACGCAGCCGAACTTGCACATTCCTATCTTTATGCGGCGCTTGGTTAATCCAATGGATATCCGCCAGTCTAAGTTCTTTTCGCCACAAACTTTCATTATCAATTGAGCGCGACACGTAAACCTCATTTTTCTCCATATCCTTACCCACAACATAATAAGGCAATCCACCGCCGACGTTCAGCCCATGACGCTGACCGAGTGTATAGAAAATTGCGCCGTCATGTTTACCGACGACAGATCCCGTCTGTTGATCAATAATATTTCCTGGCGCAGTTTTAACATATTCCGACAAAAACTCGCGAATTCCAACTTGCCCAACAAAACAAATTCCCATTGATTCCTTTTTGCTAGCCGTCCACAAACCACGCTCTTTCGCCATTTCGCGAACTTCCGCCTTAGTAAAATCGCCCAGCGGAAATATGGTTTTTGACAAAGCTTCCGAAGTCACTCGATATAAGAAATACGTTTGGTCTTTATTATCATCACGAGCGCGTAATAATTTGGCTGACGAAGACGATTCGTGAGCAACACGCGCATAATGCCCTGTCGCAATACAATCCGCTCCAGCCGCCAACGAAGCCTCCAAAAATATCTTAAACTTCACTTCTTGATTACACATAATATCTGGGTTTGGCGTGCGACCCGCTTGATATTCGCGAATCATGTAATCGACAACGTTTTGCTTATATTCTTTCTGGAAATCAAAAACTCGAAAATCAATGCCCAAGCCAACCGCCACACGCTTGGCGTCAGCAACATCTTCCGCCCACGGGCAATGCATTCCAGGAAGATCTTCCGACCAGTTTTTCATATAAACACCCGTTACATCGTAACCCTGCTCAGCCAAAAGTGCCGCAGCCACGGAGGAATCCACACCGCCAGACATTCCAACAAAAACTTTCTTACTCATCTGGACAATCCCAGGGCGAATAGCCCAATTCTCATTAATTCACCCATTGCCAACCACCAGCCCCACGGCGTCAACCACCACCACGAGCTCCAGTTTTTATCAGAAGCGACAGGATGACTTCGAATCTTCACGTCGTTAAATTGTGCTGAAAATTCGAGTTGCGCCCGACGCATATGATAACCACTCGTCACCAGAATCACATCTTCAATTTTTCGCGAATCGACAATTTTCTTCACTTCAGTGGCGTTCTGTCTGGTCGTTTCGGAAGACTCGTCCATAACAATAGCCTTCTCAGGAACACCGCTATTAATCGCTCGCTGATACATAGCCTTAGCATTAGATGGGCCAGTCTTATCGGCCGCCGCGCCCGACACAACAATCAGCGGCGCCCAACCTTCTTTATACAGTTTAATAGCCTCGTCGGTTCGCGCATTCGTATCGCCACCACTGACAACAACTATCGCATCAGCCTTACGACAATCACCCTCGCCCACGCTTTGACATTTACCCAAATCATTCGGCGACAAATATGCGCTAAGCCCAAAAATCACCAAAGCAGCAAAAATAATCAAGCCAACTAGTTTATGAATCATCGACGAGCCCTCTTCATTTCCGCTTGCACAGCCTCAATGATAAATTCGCCAGCTCGCTTTATATTCTCATCATTATTCAACTTGCCTAAGGTAAGCCTTAGACTTCCGTCAATCTCTGATTCGCTCAGACCAATACTTGCCAGTACATGAGAACGCGTCCCGGAATTAGCCGCGCAAGCACTCCCCGTAGCCACTAAAAACCCGCGAGATTCTAATAAAAATACCAATCTTTCAGCGTCGACTCCAGGAAATGATATATTCAAAAAACTCACCAAACTTTTTTTCATATCTGACGATATCAACATCTCGGGAAAAGCCTGCCTCAAATCTTTTACCAAATTTTCTCGCAACTTTCGCAGTCGCTTCACTTCAGCGGAACGTCGTTTTTGTGCCAATTCCAAAGCCATCGCAAAACCAACCACGCCAGCAACGTTTTCAGTTCCGCTACGCAGCCCCAATTCTTGACCGCCACCAAAAATATTGGCTTTCAGCGTAACGCCAGGTCGAACCCACAGTAAACCAACCTGCTTTGGACCGTAAACTTTCGCCGCAGATAATGTCAATAGATCAACGCCCAGCCTTTTAATTTTCACATCAATTAAAGCCGCCGCCTGCGAAGCATCTGTATGAAAAATCAACGGTAAAGATTCGCCATTTTCTTGGCGCCTAAGTCGCTCGGCTTTTACAATTTCCGCAATTTCTTCAATTGGCTGAATGTAGCCCAGCTCATGATTCACCAGCGCAATACTAACAAATCCAACGTCTGGCGTTAACATTTTTCTAACCGCATTCGGGTCTATTCGTCCATTTTTCAGCGGCGGAATTAGCTTCACCTCCGAACGCGCTTTTGCGGAATTAATCACCGAGTCATGCTCAATCGCCGAAATTAAACTTACGCCATTTGCCGCATTGAACGCCAAATTAACAGACTCAGTTGCTCCAGCTGTCATTATCAATTCATCAGCCATCACACCCAAGCAGCGCGCCAGCCGAGCCTTCGCGTCTTGATATTCACGCCTTGTGAATATTGCCGGAGCGTACGGACTAGACGGATTGAAAAACTTTTCAGAAAAATATGGCAACATCACATCAATCACCAACGGATCCATTGGCGTAGCAGCAGCATGATCAAGATAGATATAGTCTTTATTCACTTTTTTATTATATCAAAGCGGCCGACCGGTTTGCGGATCTTTCTTATATAATTGCCGAGAAACTCGCTCGTAATATTCCTTAGTTGCCAAGACAAAATTCTGAAGCTCGTCGCCCTCCAAGTAACTATAGCGATAATTCGGCTGAATCTTCAAAATTCCCTTTGGCTGCACTTCATAACGTGTCGTCAATTCTTGCCGGCCGCCCTTACCATCAGCAACTTCTTCATACCAAATCCAGGTATCTTTATCTAAATTAAAAAATTCTCGTCGCGCAACATACGCCGGCTTCTCGCCAAAAATTGTTGCGCCAATTTCACTTTCCAATTGGATTAGCTCGCGCTCAGTAAATTTCTTTAATGGACGATCTTTTTTACGGAATTTTAACAAAGACACCGCATCACTATCGTCAGCAAAAACCAAACTTCGTACTTTTTTCAAAAACTTAGTCACTCGCAGATCTCCTTGGTTTTATATTCACGTAAGCGTTGGAGTGAATTACCGATTGCCTGCACAGTTTCAAGCGGACTTTTGTTAATGTAGTCAAGACTTTTTCCATAACTACCAAGTGCTTGATTGCATAAATCAACCGCCCCATCATCAGTAGAGTTTATTCTCGAAGTATTTTCAATATCAATCGCAGTCTTCCCCAATTCAGGGTTCACCTTAGAGTTATTGCGTTGCTCGGCGTCAGAAAAAATAGCGGCAAGTTTTTCGCGAGCTTCAATTTCAGGTGTTTTTGTAACACATTCCGGCGTACTATTCATTTTCTCCACTTTCAAATGCCAAAAAGTTCTTTTGTGTTGTGAAGAGTAGCTTGGCTTAAAACATCAAAATCAATATTTCGCTGCTTTGCCCAATATTCAGCCACCAATCTCACATATTCTGGCTTGTTTATATTACCACGAAACGGCGCTGGTGTCAAGAACGGCGCGTCAGTTTCTAGCAATAATCGCTCCAGCGGGATTGAAGCGAACAATTCTTTCTGCAATTGATCCTTTGTGAATGTACTAATTCCATTAAGTCCAACGTACAAATTTCGCGAAAAACCTTTTTCCAAATTTTCATGCGTATCGGTAAAACTATGCAATACGCCGCGAAGCCCGGGAAAATTATCGAAGATTGGCCAAAAATCATCCCAAACCGACGGCTGACCTGCGGCACCATCGCGAACATGAAAACTTACCGGCAAATTGTAATCAATCGCCATTTGAAGTTGCGCTTCCAAGCCCTCAATTTGTGTTTCCCGCGGACTGTTATTGTAATAATAATCAAGCCCAATCTCACCAATTGCCACAATCGGAGAATTTTCCGTCTTATTCTCCAGCAAAGTTTTGACATCTCCCCAGCCATCCTTCGTATCGTGCGGATGAACGCCAATTGCCGCCCAAGTAAACTCATGATTCGCGGCGAATTCCACAGCTTGACGGCTACTTCGCTGGTCAGTACCGACACAAATCATGCCAATATTCGCCTCGACCGTTTCTTTGTAAAATTGCTCGCGATTGTCCGTAAAAAATTCCGTATCATGCAAATGACAATGCGAATCTATCAGACGTAAACCCTCAGTCGCACTTTTCTTATCAGCCTCAATCATAAACTATTTAACCTGAGATTCTGTTTTCGGAGCGCGTGGATCTGGCGTATGAATATACTTGCGCGGAAACAAAGGCGTCAATTCTGACGATACAACACCACTAGCAAACATATCGTGAATTTTCTCGGCAGTTTGCGGCATAAATGGACGAAGCATGTCAGACACTTGCAATAATGTGCCGCAAGCGTGCGCCAAGATCTCGCCCAAATGTGACTCTGCTTCTGGATCTTTATCGCGATTTTTAGCAACTTGCCAAGGCTGGACTCGCTCGATATATTGATTCAAAGAGCGAACAATTAGCCAAATTTCGTCCATTGCTTGATCGAACATATAACTTTCCATCGCCTGACGATACGGTCCCATATCGTGCTCTGATTGTGGAGCATCACCAATAACGCCCGCTTGATAACTCTGCACCATTTTAGCGACTCGCTGAACCAAATTGCCCAAATCATTGCCAAGCTCACCATTATACGCAGCTTCAAACTTTTCCCAAGTAAAGTCGCCGTCATCTTGCGTTGGTACGTGGCGCAAGAAGTAATATCGAAACGCCTCAGCGCCGTAATCTGGAATAATGTCAGCTGGACCAACACCATTTCCGAGACTCTTTGCCATTTTCATTCCGCCAGAATTAATAAATCCATGAACAAGTAAAACCTTCGGAAGCGGTAAATCTAGCGCCATGAGCATTGCTGGCCAAATACCAGCGTGGAAACGGAGAATGTCCTTGCCAATGACTTGCACATCAGCCGGCCAAAAAGATTGCCACTCTTCTGGACGATCAGGATAACCGATAACCGTAATGTAATTACTGAGAGCGTCCAGCCAGACATACATGACTTGACTATCATCACCGGGAACCGGCACGCCCCAGCTAAGATTTTTACGCGGACGAGAAACCGATACGTCTTTCAGACCGTCTTTCATCAATTCCAAAAACTCTTTTTTACGGAATTCAGGCACGATTCTCATTTTATTTGACTCAATTGCCTGACGAATATTGTCCGAAAAAGCACTGGTTTTAAAATAGTAATTTTCCTCACTCAAACGCTGATACGGAGTCTGATGATCTGGACAAACCCCATTATTATCGGCAGCTTCTTTATCCGTAACGAAAGCTTCGCACCCCTGACAATACCATCCTTCATATGAACCTTTGTAAATATAGCCAGCCTCAACGAGCTTTTGCCAAATATATTGCACCGCAGCAACGTGATGCGCGTCAGTTGTTCGAATAAAATCCGTCACTGAAATATTCAGCTCAGCAATCATCTTCTTAAAATTGACGTGCGTTTGATCAACATATTCTTGAGGGGTTTGATTTTGGCTAGCAGCTTTGGCGGCAATTTTATTGCCATGCTCATCTACGCCGGCTTGAAAACGAACTTCACGCCCGTTCTGTCTGGAATAACGCGCCCACACGTCTGCCAACATATAATCCATAGCGTGCCCAATGTGCGGCAAGCCGTTTACGTAAGGAATAGCGGTAGTAATGTAAGCGTGTTTCTTAGTCATAGGTAAATTATAGCAAATTCAACAGATCATGACCAATGATAAAGGGCGCTAATTGATGTGATATAATTATAATCACAATTTATTAGGAGGAGAGTTATGAACAAACTCATAAAAAACTTAACCGTAGCCGCAGCTGTTAGCATTACTATAATCGGCGTCTACGCACCAGCAACAGCAAGTGCCAACGGAGGAAGCTGGCAGAGGGATTCAGTTGGATGGTGGTATAAAAATTCCAATGGAAGTTACCCAAAGAATGATTGGCAACGAATAGATGGCAAATGGTATTACTTTGATGGACGCGGATACATCACGCATAGCAAATGGGAACGTATAAAGGATTATTGGTACTACTTTAATACCAGCGGACACATGACAGAAAACGCCTGGGAAATGATTGGCGACAAATGGTACTACTTTGACACTAAGGGTCACATGCTATCCAATCAATGGGTCGGCGACTACTACGTCGGCAGAGATGGTTACATGTTAAAGAACACTATTACACCAGACAATTATGTAGTTGGAAGCGACGGAAAATGGGACAAGAGGTTTTCAAGAGAATTAGCAGAGAAAGCTAAAAACCGAAACCTATATAGGTCCGATATTTCCAAATATGCAGAAGCTTACAATATTACCTTCGGAAATAGAGGAGAATACAATAACGCACTCCAATTAATCGAGATAATTTACCCAGAATACAACGCTGTAGATAACGCGAAAAGAGCAATTAAAAAAATCGTAGACAACCAAAACAGCTCTAACAATCCTGGAGAGTTTCGATACTCAAAATATTTAATAATACAAAGCCTTACTGACCGTAAAGTCAGTGAAAACAGCCACAGTACTTACATGTTCTCAGAAGAAGAGGTTAATAAGGCTTTTGCGGCACTGAGAAGCGAAATCAACTTTTCTAAATTCTTTAAAGATCAAGCTATAAAGAACCTACAGAATATAGAACACACGTATACCATCTCATCAAAAATCAACTACGAAAAACACCTCGCAGCTAAAGGATTCACAAAAGAAGAGATCGACAATGCGTTTAATACAGTAAAAATTGACTTTACATATAACGCTCAACGAAAAGCAGAAAGACTACTGAAAGATTATATGTCTGGATCTTCAAAATCGCACATCATA
>UNSM01000008.1 GCA_900555425.1 Candidatus Saccharimonadota bacterium
CCGAATGTAATACTATCGTTCATTAACAAAAAATCAAGATAGCGGATTATGCTTTCATAGTTTTTGAAAAAGTTATAGTTTAAGCCAATGTGCATTTTAGATTGAGCATTGGCACTTTCTATATTTAGCTCAGCCGTAAAGCGAAACGGCTGCTTTTTGGCATCAATAGAATTTATATAAACAATCCCATTACTAAAATATTCTTCAGCCTTTATGATGAATTTGGATCTCTTATTACTAAGAAAAATATTAACCGATCTCTTTAGCGGTTTATTTGAGATCGATAGACCAACAAGTTTAAGCTCGGAAAAACTTTTATCCCATATCGGTATTCCTGTGTATGCGTGGGTAGATACTATATTCTTAGCAGGTATGTATACTTCGCCAATATTGCCTTCTAATATATTCTGCAATTTTTGATACGTCTTTACCTGAGATTTTGATTTTGTATCAAATTTAAGTTTTGTTTTTGCTGAGAGTAACCCATCTTCTCCATATTTTTTATTTGGACAATAGTCGTAAGCATATCGCTCTGTCTCTATAGACATTATAGCGTTAGGACTGAGGGGACTTTCTTTGTCTCGTGTAGTTAAATCAAGACCAGGCGCCTTCATCAACTCCATAGAGCGACTCATAGTATTGAGACTACTTTTACGCAAAAGACCTTCATTTTGCATGTCTGTAAAATATTTATAAAAACTCTGCAGGCTTCCATCCATAATTTTATTTTCAAGAGAAAGATGAAGCGTTGTAGTCTTTTTTTGCTCGCCAGTGGTCTCCGCTGCTTTTATAAACGTTTTGTCACGTAAAATAGGATGCCAAAACACTTTCTCGTCAGTAGTATTACAAACAATTAGAGCTGAGGGGACGTTTAATTCGTATAAAAACTTAATTTCATCATTGTCTAATTTGAAACTAATCTGCGTGTTATTGTGGATAATCTTTAACGACTTCGTGGACTTTATTTGTACCTTAAATACATTACAGGTATGTCTTCCGTCTTCAAAAAACTGCAACTCACCGTCGACCCCATAATCATTCTTGATTTGCTCATTAAACGTTGCGGTTAATTTAGAGTTCTTGTTAGCCTTGCGAAGAGCCTCCTGAAATAGAGTTACACCATCGTCTCCTATTTCATGTTGTTTTGGTCTTTTTTTCATGATTTTTCCTATAGTACCCTAGTCTTGTTCTTATAATAAATCGCCCAAATTATCCTATAGCTACTAATAGAATTATATCACCATATATTATCGGTTATTCCTTATATTCAACCCCAGTTACGTTATTAAGAGCTCGCCGGACAAAAGCGAACCTATCCATCAGCCACAATCAACACCAATCACTCAGCAAACTGACTATTATAAAGCTCAGCGTAAAATCCGTTTTGCTTCAGCAGAGTTTCGTGATTACCCTGCTCGATAATATTCCCGTCCTTAACCACCAAAATCAAATCGGCATCGCGAATGGTACTCAAGCGATGCGCGATAACAAAACTAGTTTTTCCCTGCATCAACTTCTCCATGGCTTTTTGAATAAGGACTTCGGTGCGCGTATCGACCGAGCTTGTCGCCTCGTCCAGAATCAGCATTGGCGCTTTTTCTAGCATCGCCCTGGCAATTGTCAGCAACTGCTTTTCTCCCTGGGAAATATTGGCAGCCTCCTCACCCAAGACCATATCATAGCCACCCGGCAACGACCGCACAAAATGATCAACATGCGCCTCCTTGGCGGTTTTTATCATCTCTTCCTCGGTAGCTTTTGGATTGCCATACATCAAATTCTGACGAATCGTGCCATTAAACAGCCACGTATCTTGCAGCACCATGCCAAACATTTGACGCACATCGCTACGCTTCATCTTACGAATATCCACGCCATCAATCTTAATCGAACCGCTATTAATCTCATAAAATCGCATCAGCAAGTTAACCAGCGTCGTTTTGCCAGCACCAGTCGGACCAACAATCGCTACGCGCTGACCTGGCTTAATGTGCGCCGACAAATTTTTGATGATAGTTTGGCCTGGCTTATAACCAAAGACGACGTTGTCGAATTCAACTTCGCCTTTTACGTTGGACAATTTTACCAAGTTATTCGATTCAACCGCTTCTTCTGGCTCGTCCAAAAACTCAAACACTCTCTCGGCGGCAGCAGCTGTCGATTGCAAAATATTAGCGATATTAGCAACCTGAACCAGCGGCTGATTGAACTGATCGACGTATTGAATAAACGCCTGAATATCGCCGATTTTTAGCCGACCATTAATCGCCAGCCAACCGCCCAAAATTGTCATAGCAACGTAGCCAATATTGCTGATAAAATTTATAATCGGGTGAATCAAGCCAGAAAAGAACTGAGCCTTCCAAGCGCTCTCCTGAAGCCGATTATTGATCTTAGAAAACTTAGCAATCGATTTTTTCTGACCATTAAAGACGCGCATCACTTGATGTCCGCCATACATTTCTTCAATATGTCCATTAAGTTCGCCAAGCTGCGTTTGCTGGCGCAAGAATTGTTTTTGCGAGCTCTTTGCGATCAGCGTAATAACGCCACCCGCCAACGGAAGCACCAATAGCGCAACCAGCGACATTTGCCAGCTAATCGAAAACATCATCACCAAAATCCCCAGTACCGTAACCGTTGAAGTTATAATTTGCGACAAACTCTGATTTAGTGTTTGGCTAATCGTATCGACGTCATTAGTTATGCGACTAAGAACTTCGCCGTAAGTTTGCTTATCGAAATAACTCAGCGGCAAGCGATTTATTTTTTCGGACAATTGTTGTCGCATTCTGAAAGTTACGGTTTGTGTCACCTGAGTCATTATCCACGTTTGAATATAGCGAAAAATTGCACTCAACACATACATTCCGACTAACAAAATAATTATTCGCCAAATAACGTCAAAATGAAATTCTGGACGTCGGCTAAGATCTAGCTTTTTGATCGATTCGAGCTGACTAGACGGAACCTGTTTTTCAATCTCCGACTTATTCGGCAATCGGTTCAAAACGTCCGCGCCAGTAGTTCCCGCTGGCAAAGAAACACCTTTTGGCAATTTGCTAGTGATCGCCTCGTAAGCTTTCATATTGGCATAATCATCAACAATTTGATTCGTCGCGCCGCCTAAAATCTTCGGGCTGGCAATCGCAAAAATCGTGCTCCCAATTGCAAAAACCAACACCATCAACATTTGCCATCGAAAATCCGACAAATATTTAATCAGCTTCTTGACCGTTCCCTTGAAATCTTTAGCCTTTTCGCCAGTGCCCATTCCACCCATCGGGCCGCCCATTCGTACTTGCTGACGTTTTTTCGTGGTTTGTTTGGACATTACAACACTCCTTTCGCAGCAATAGACATTTTCTGTAAATCATCTTCCGAGAGTTGCGAAGCGGCAATTTCTTGATAAACTTCACAATCTTTCATCAATTCCTGATGCGTTCCCTGACCAACAATTTTTCCCTCATTAAGCACAATAATTTTATCGGCATTCATAATCGTATTAATTCGCTGACCGACAATTAACACAGTTTTATTCTTAGTTTCCTTTGCAAGCGCAGCCCGTAACTTCGCGTCGGTCTTAAAATCAAGCGCCGAAAACGAATCGTCAAAAATGTAAACATTCGGCTCAACCGCAATAGCCCTCGCGATCGACAAACGCTGGCGCTGACCGCCAGAAACATTGCTACCGCCCTGAGCGATTTCACTTTTATAGCCATTTTTTAATTCGCTAATAAATTCTTCCGCTTGGGCAATTTTGGCCGCTTTTTCAACCAACTTATCACTAGCCTCAGTATTGCCGTATTTGATATTACTAGCAACCGTACCACTAAACAGCACGCCTTTTTGTGGCACGTAACCAATTTGACCAGACAAATCTTCCAATTTCAGATTTCTAATATCCACACCATCAAGCAAAATCTGTCCCGCCGAAATATCATAAAAACGAGGAATCAAATTTATCAGCGTCGATTTTCCCGAGCCAGTACTGCCAATAAACGCCGTTGTCTGACCGGGTTCGGCTATAAAATTAATATCCGAAAGCACTGGCAAATCCGCGTCAGGATAAGTAAACGTAACGTCCTTAAACTCAATTTTTCCCTTGGCATCTTTTGGCAATTTTTTCGGCGACTTCGGGTCAGTAATTGACGGCATTGTATCCAAAACTTCTCCGACTCGACGCACCGATACGGCGGCTCGCGGCACCATAATAAACACCATTGACAGCAACAAGAACGAGATTATCACCTGCATCGCGTATTCCAAAAACGCCATCATATTACCAATTTGCAAATTGCCGCTACTTATCAAATGCGCGCCAAACCACACAATTGCCACACTCGAAAAGTTCATCACTAAAGTCATAATCGGATCAAGCAACATCATCAAACGGTTCACAAATAAATTCATCTTATTTAATTCTGTGTTAGCTTCTTGGAATTTTTTCTTCTCAATCTTCTCGTTATGGAACGCACGAATAACTTTCAGTCCAACCAAATTTTCCCGCGCCACCAAATTAAGTTTATCTACCAGCGCCTGCAATTTCTTAAACCTAGGTACGGCAATCGTAAATAATGTAGCGATAACTACGAGCAAAATAAACACCGCCAAAGCGATAATCCAGCTTAAATCGGGCGCATTATTCATGGCTTTTTGCAGACCACCAATTGCCATAATCGGCGCCATTAACGCCAGCCTCAGCAGCATTATTGACGTTGTTTGAATCTGCTGAATATCATTCGTTGAGCGCGTGATCAGCGACGCCGTAGAAAACTTGTTAAAATCCGCCAAAGAAAAACTTTCTATTCGTTCAAACAATTTCAATCGCAATTTTTGCGCCATTCCCGTAGCAATTCGCGCCGCCAAAAAACCCACGACAATTGAACAAAAACCACCAGCCGCCGTCACCAAAATCATCATCAAGCCATTATTCCAAATCGCCGACATATCTTGTTTAATAATGCCGTTATTGACAATTTCCGACATTTTATCCGGCAGCCACAAATTCGCCATCACAACGCCATACGTAAATCCAATCAAGATAATAAACAGCAACCAATAGCCTCTAAAAATTCGCAAAATATGTTTCATTTATAGCCCTTTACGTTCTAAGTCCATCTTATATTATATCATTTTAGGGCTAGTCGATTTCATTTTAATAATTACAATTGGACAAAAATATCTGTTAGTTTTATACTGTTTTTAGCGTCGGGGTGTGGCGCAGCTCGGTAGCGCGCACCGTTCGGGACGGTGAGGTCGCTGGTTCAAATCCAGTCACCCCGACCATGAAATTATCGGGCGTACGTTCAGCTTAATTGAACCTCTGGCTATTAGCAATCAAAGGAGGTTTTATGCGACGAAGAGTAAACGTACGCGGAATTATTATCAATGAAAACGGCGAAATTTTCTGCCAACAATTGACCGCCAATAACGGCAAAGGGCGTAATTTTTGGTGTACGCCGGGCGGCGGCTTGGAAATGGGCGAAAGCTTACTCGACGGTCTACGCCGAGAGATGATTGAAGAAACAGGTATTGAGCCAGAAATCGGTAAGTTATTATTTATACAACAATTCGCCGAATCGGGCGAGCAATCCGCACATGGTCCGAACGAGCAATTGGAATTTTTCTTCCTCATCACCAACTGGCAAGATTACCAGCAGATTGACCTGGAACAAACATCGCACGGCGTCGAGGAAGTGGCCAAGTGCGGCTTTGTCGATCCGAAAACGACGCGAATTTTACCGAGTTATCTGACAGAGGTTGACCTGGACCAGCTAGTTAATAAATTGACAGAAGTTCCAGTTCTAAGCGAATTATAGCTGTGCCGCTTAGATTATTTGGCGAAGAATTTTTTGGCACGTTCAGTTTTCGGGTGATCCATTACCTGGGCTGGCGTGCCATTTTCGATTATTTCTCCCTTATCTAGAAAAATCATCCGCGTGCCGACTTCACGGGCAAATTTCATTTCGTGCGTAACGATTACCATTGTCATTCCCTTTTTGGCAACTTTCCTGATCACATCCAGCACTTCGCCAATCATCTCTGGGTCTAGCGCTGAAGTCGGCTCGTCAAAAAGCATGATTTTCGGCTCCATCGCTAACGCCCGCGCAATTGCTACTCGCTGTTTTTGACCGCCAGACAAACTATTCGGCGAAGCGTCCGCTTTGTCTAATAATCCAACATCGTCCAATAAACTTCGCGCCAATTTTGTCGCTTTTTGATCTGAAAATTTACGTAGCTTTTTCGGAGCTAATTTAATATTTTCAATCACACTCAAATTTGGAAACAGATTAAATTGCTGAAAGACCATGCCAATATTCTGACGCAAGGCGTTTAGGTTTACGTGAGGATCAGTAATTTTCACTCCATCAACAATAATCTCACCCGAAGTCGGCTCCTCCAGCAAGTTCAGACAACGCAAGAATGTCGACTTGCCAGAACCAGACGAGCCAACCACCACGACAATCTCACCCTCTTCAATTTCCACGTCAATATCGCGAAGAACTCGATTCGTGCCGAACGTTTTTTTCAAGTTTTTAACGCTGATCATCGTCATGTTTCAATTTCCTTTCTACTCGCGCCATTACTCGCGTAAAAATCGCCGTCAAAATTAAGTACATCGCCGCAGCGGCAAATAGCGATTGAAAAGCTGTCGCCGTTTGGAAACGAATATTGTCCGCGCCTCGCATAATATCATTCAAGCCGATCCAACCAACAACCGAGGTTTCCTTTAATAGCGCGATAAATTCACTAATCAACGCCGGCAACGAATTTCTCATTGCTTGCGGTAAAATAACTAGACGCATTGCCTGCCAATTGCTCAGACCCAAAGACCTAGCCGCTTCCATTTGACCCTTGTCAATACTCTGAATTCCGCCACGAATAATCTCGGCGATGTACGCGCCGCTATTTATCCCAAACGCTACCGCCGCCACAAAAATCTTCGGCATAAATTGATACGACCCAAAAACGACGTAATACATAATCAATAACTGGACCAAAAGTGGCGTGCCGCGAATAATATCGACATAAATTTTTCCCAGACTAGCCAGCGGATTAAAGTTCGCGAGTCTACTCGTTTTCATCCTGCCAAATGGTCGTAAATTCGACGCGCGCATCAGGGCAACAAGTACACCAATTGCCGACCCTAAAATAAGCGACAACACAGTCAAAACCAGTGTCACCTCTAATCCATGCCATAAAAATAGCCATCGACCGCCGCCAAAAATCACTTCCCAAAAATTCACGATTTAGCCTCCTCGCCAAAATATTTGCGGATCAGCTTTTCATAGCGGCCATCTTTTTTCATCTTGGCAATTTCTTTATTAACCTTTTCTAAGAGGTCTTTATTATCCTTTTTAATAGCAATCGCATAACTTTCATCGCTGAGCGCGCCCGGTAAGATTTCTAAGTCAGAAAATCCAGCCGAATATTGCTTTGCGGGAGCGTCGTCCAGAATGACCGCTTCAATTTTTCCCGAACTTAATTCCTGCAAAACACTCGGCGCGGTTTGGAATTGTGTGACTGATGCGCCAGCAATTTTAGACGCCAAAGTATCGCCAGTCGTACCCAGCTGTACGCCAATTTTTCGCCCTGGCAATTGATATTTATTGCGAATCGGACTGCCCTTTTTAACAATTATTCTCTGCGACGCCGAATAATACGGATCTGAAAACAACGCATTTTTTTCTCGCTCAGGCGTCACTGTCATTCCAGCCGCCACCATATCAATTTGCCCACTATCCAGCGCCGGAAGTAGCCCATCAAACGACATATCTTCGACCTTCAAATCTTTACCCAAGCTCTTAGCAACTTCCCTCGCCAGATCAACATCAAAGCCAACCACTTGATTATTATCAATATATTCAAACGGCTTAAATCCAGCATTCGTACCCATCACCAAAACATCAGTTTTTGAGCCAATTACGCCATCTCGATGTAAAATATCGCCCAACATCAAACAAATCATCCCCGCAAATAAAACCAAACCAATCCACCAACTAATTCCGAATGTGCGCGTCTTATTCTTGCGCATGCTTTTATTATACCCCTTCATCCGCAAAAAACGTAAGTGATATAATAGAATGGTGAGAAAAATTAAATTTACCAAACGTTTCTGGATTAAATCAATATCAATCATTTTGCTTTTTTTGGCGGCATTTTGCTTAATTGCGGCGCGCTATAAATATATCGTCTTTAAAAATTCGCAAATCGACGAGATAATTTTTTATTTCGTCAACGGATTAGCTGGTGGCAAATCTGACAATTTATGGTCGGCCGTCCTGCAAAATCTTCCGCTGGTTTTCCTATTATTCGGCGCCTTATTAATCCCAATGTTCGACAAATCGATCTCTTTTATCAATCGCATAATCGCCTTCTGCTTGAAAAAAATCAAATCATCACGAAAATTCACCTTGCCGTTTTTGAGATTACGAAATCAAGTAATTTACTCGCTAAGTATGTTTTTAATTGCAATTGTCCTTCTGATTCAAAGTTTTGGCATCCCTAACTATATTTACGCCCTGACCCAATCGACCAAATTATACGAAGAAAATTATGTTAATCCAAAAACCGCCAAATTGACTTTCCCAGAGAAAAAACGCAACTTAATATACATCTATTTAGAGTCAATGGAAAACACTTTGGCGTCAAAGACTAATGGCGGCAGTTCCGAAACTTCCATCATTCCAGAGCTGGAAGAATTGGCGTTAAAAAATACCTCATTCTCAAACAAAGCGTCCGGTGTTGGCGGCGCTTTGCCTGCAACAAACACCGGCTGGACCGTGGCAGGAATGGCTGCGCAATCTGCTGGCGTCCCACTGAAAGAAAACTTGGTTGGCGGACGCGACCATAACGCCCTGGGCGAGTTTAAAAAGTTCTTGCCAGGCGCTTATAGTATTGGTGAGATTTTAGAAAAACAAGACTATAATCAAACATTTATTATGGGCTCTGAAGCAAGTTTTGGCGGACGCGATAAATTATTAACTCAGCACGGCAATTTCAATATCGAAGATTACAATTACGCCAAAAAACACGGAAAAATCTCCGAAGATTACAAAGTTTGGTGGGGTTATGAAGATAAAAAATTATTCCAATTTGCCCGCGAAGAAGCCTCGCGCTTGGCGGCGTCAGACAAGCCATTTAACTTGCAATTATTGACCGCCGACACGCATTTTACCGATGGCTATTTGGACGAAACCTGCGCCAAAACCTTTAGTAATCAATACGACAATGTCCACGCTTGCTCCTCAAAACAAGTCGCCGCATTCGTCAATTGGGTTAAGTCTCAGCCGTTTTATGAAAACACCACGATTGTCATTTCTGGCGACCATTTAGGAATGCAAACTTCATACTACGACGAAAAAATTGGCGGAACTAATTATCAGCGAACCATTTACAACACGTTTATAAATCCAGCCATTTCAACTAGTCACTCAAAGAATCGTCAATTCACAACATTTGATATGTATCCGTCAACTTTGGCGGCGCTAGGCGTTAAAATTGACGGCGACCGATTAGGTCTGGGTACAAATTTATTTTCTGGAAAGAAAACCTTAGTCGAACAATACGGCGGAATTGAAAACTTAAATTCAGAACTTTCCAAACGCTCCGCTTATTACGAAAATAAGATTTTCACTAAATCTGGCAATTAGCCATTGTATCCGTTTGGATTATTGCTCTGCCAATTCCAAGCGTCGCGGCAAGCATCTTCAATTGTCAATTCTGCTCGCCAACCTAATTCTTTTTCTGCCAATCCTGGGTCAGCATAGCACGCTGCGATGTCACCCGCTCGACGTGGCGTAACTTGATATGGAACATCGCGACCAGACGCTTTCTCAAACGCCTTCACTAATTCCAAAACCGAAGTGCCACGACCAGTGCCGATATTATAGACTTTATATTCGTTCGGTCGACCCAAATTCTCCAAAGCTGCCACGTGCGCCTTCGCCAAATCAACCACGTGAATGTAATCGCGCACGCCAGTTCCATCTGGAGTGTCATAATCGTCGCCAAAAACGCTCAAATGGTCTCGCTTGCCGACAGCAACTTGCGACACAAACGGCAGAAGATTGTTCGGGATTCCTGAAGGATCTTCCCCGATGCGACCACTCGGATGTGCGCCAACTGGATTAAAATAGCGGAGAGATGTAAATTGCCAGTCTTGATTCGTTGCAGAAATGTCGCGGAGCATTTGCTCAATCATCAACTTCGTTTGACCATATGGATTCGTGGCAGACAACGGCATATCTTCGGTAATTGGTAATCGAGCTGGGTCGCCATAAACTGTTGCCGAGCTAGAAAACACCAATTTCTTCACGCCAAATTCTTGCATCACATCAAGCAAAACCAACGTGCTTTCAAGGTTATTTTTATAGTAAAGAAGCGCCTTTTCAACCGATTCACCAACCGCCTTCAACCCAGCAAAATGAATTACAGCGTCAATCTTCTCAGTCTTAAACAATTCTGATAGTCGCTGATGATCACATAAATCGAATTCGTGAAACGGTATTGATTGACCGGTGATTTCTTCAACTCGCCTCAGGCTCTCGACGGATGAATTTGATAAGTTATCGACCACCACTACGTTATGATTTGATGATAATAGTTCGATGATAGTGTGACTGCCGATATATCCAGCGCCACCAGTGACAAGAATATTCATACACTTATTATACTACAAAAAGCCTATTTATTTTATTAGCACTCTTGCACTGAGAGTGCTAATTTGTTATGATAGCTACATCAAATTTCACCATTCTGTCTTTTACTGGGGCGCAACAAATTAGGACTAAAAACCAAAAGGAGGATTTTATGCCACCAAACATGAATCAAGAAGAAACAACTAAACCACTCGAAAAATTTGGTACAGATATAACAGCGCTAGCACGCGAAGGCAAACTCGATCCAGTAATCGGTCGAGATGAAGAAATTCGACGCACTATGCAGATTTTAAGTCGCCGCACTAAAAATAATCCCGTTCTCATCGGTGAGCCGGGAGTTGGTAAAACCGCAATTGTTGAAGCATTGGCGCAACGAATTGTCAAAGGCAACGTTCCTGCTTCACTGAAGGATAAGCGACTAATTTCCCTAGAAATTTCCAGTCTTTTGGCGGGCGCTAGTTTTCGTGGGCAATTTGAGGATCGATTGAAAGCCGTTCTGAAAGAAGTAGAAGACGCGGCTGGTGAGATTATTCTTTTTGTCGATGAAATTCACACCATGGTTGGCGCTGGAAAAAGCGAAGGTAGCATGGACGCGGGCAATATGTTAAAGCCGGCGCTGGCTCGCGGAAAATTACACATGATTGGTGCGACGACGCTTGCTGAATATCGTCAATATGTCGAAAAAGATGCCGCCTTAGAACGACGATTCCAGCCAGTTTACGTTGGCGAACCAAGCTTTGACGACACCGTCGCCATTTTGCGCGGATTGAAGGAAAAATACGAAATTCATCACGGAGTAAAAATCGCTGATGACGCAATCGTGGCAGCCGCCAGATTGTCCACCAGATATTTACCCGACCGATTCTTGCCAGACAAAGCAGTCGACCTGCTTGATGAGGCAACCAGCTCGCTCAAAATGCAGTTAGAAAGTGTGCCAATTGCGCTGGATCGATTGAACAATAGACGCCTGCAATTGGAAATCGAAGAAGCAGCGCTGAAAAAAGACAAATCCGACCACGCCAATATTCGCAAAGATGAAATCAAGGAGCAAATTGCCAAAATTCGTGCAAAAGCCGAAGTGATTGATAAAAAATGGCAACACGAAAAAGACATTTTGCAAACCGTCAACACGACTACCGAAAAAATGGACAATCTGCGCTCACAATTAGAAATTGCTGAACGCGACGCAGACCTAGCCACCGCCAGCCGCATTAAGTATGGCGATTTGCCGGAGCTGGAGAAAAAATTAGCAAGCGCCCGCGAGGAGCTAGCGGCAATTCCAACTCACGACCGATTGCTCCGCGAAGAAGTTACGCCTGATGACATCGCTGGCGTGGTGGCGCGCTGGACCGGAATTCCAGTGGAGCGATTGATGGAAAGCGAATCCAGCAAATTGACCAAATTGGAAGAATCAATCAGCCGCCAAGTCATCGGACAAGATCGCGCCGTGGCGGCCGTGGCGAGCGCCATTCGTAGGTCACGCGCTGGACTCGGCGACGTCAATCGACCGATTGGCTCATTCCTATTCCTCGGCCCTACTGGCGTGGGAAAAACAGAGGTCGCGCGCAGTTTATGTCGTGAATTATTCGACGACGAGCATGCCATGATTCGAATTGACATGAGTGAATATATGGAACGCCATGCCGTAGCCAGATTGATCGGTTCGCCTCCAGGATATGTCGGCTACGATCAGGGCGGTCAATTGACGGAAGCCGTTAGACGACGTCCGTATAGCGTGGTTTTGTTTGACGAAATCGAAAAAGCACACCCCGACGTGTTTAACGTACTACTACAAGTTTTGGACGACGGTCGATTGACGGACGGACAAGGACGAACGATTGACTTTAGCAACACCATTATCATCATGACCAGCAACGTCGGATCGCAAATGATTATGGACTACACGGGCGACGACATTAGTTCGCTCGACAATCAAATTTTAGAGACACTTCGTGGTCATTTCCGCCCAGAATTCTTAAACCGAATTGACGACATTGTGATTTTTGACCGAATCCATCCTGAATCAATGCGTGCAATTGTTGACGTGCAATTAGAAAAAGTTGTTCGCCAAGTTAAAGATAGTCGCGACATAACGCTGGATTTTGACAATAGCGTTCGTGACATGTTGGCGCGAGACGGCTACGACCCAAGTTTCGGCGCGCGACCACTTAAGCGTTTGATTCAAAAACGCGTGCTTGATCCTTTGGCGCTCGAACTGATCGACGGGCGAATTCACGACGGAGATACAGTAAAAGTTGCTGCCGTGGATGATCGAATTGCCTTTACGAATATCGTATAATGGGCGTATGGGTCGAATTCGCAGCAAGCAGGAATCCATCAAATCAGCGCTTTTAGGAGTCGGCAGAATGCTTGGTTTGCCGAAATATTTCCTAATAACAATTGTCGCGACCGTCGCCTTCGCCGTGGTAATTTATTTCGCAATCAACGCCAATTTTTACGGACCACTAATGATGTCGCGTTTACCAATCCTCGATAAAATCGCACTGCTCGGCTCGATGATTATAGACATTTTCAAACAAAGTTTCACTTCACTAAATGGCGCGCTGCTTATGGTAGTGTCAATTCTTCAAGGCGTATCGATCGCCGCTGTAATTTTTACAGCAAAGAATAATCGCGACAATGAAAAAACTGTATCTCGACAAGTCGGATTAAGCGGAATTGCATCAATTGCCGCAACAATTGGACTCGGCTGCGTTCCCTGCGGAACATCACTAATCTTGCCAATTGTAACCCTATTTTTCTCGGGAGCTGCCGCCGCCACCGCCGCAAATATCGCCAGCATAATAGTTCTTTTATTGGCTTTACTGCTCAGTTTATTCTCGCTATATAAATCAGGTCAAATTATTTTTATGTACACAGAATTATCTAAACAGGAGAAAATATGAATCGACAAAAATCATCAGGCATAGCGCTTATTTGGGTTCTTTCGGGAATTGTAATCGTGGGAATTGTAGCTTTGTTTATTTATGGAATTGTCAATCGCCCGCCGAATCGTCACATTGGTGATAATAAACCGTGGAATGAAAAAATGTCACAAGGATCCGCCGACGCGAAAAACGTGTTCATTGATTATACTGACTATTTTTGTTCATTTTGTGCCGAGGTCGAAGCCGCAACCAGCACAGAATTCTTCAAAAATGACTATATTAAATCCGGAAAAGTTCGTTATGAGCATCGCGTAGTAACACTATTAAAAGAGATGACCAACAATACCGAAACTGGTGCTCACGCTGCGTTTTGTGCTGCTGATCAAGATAAATATTGGCAGTACACCCACGATATCGTCCCGCGCATTAAAAGTGATTACTTTGATAAAGGAATCGGCGTAAAAAACGTTGCTGTGCCGAAAAAAATCCCTGCTCTTCCACTGGAATATTTCCTGACTTCCGCTAAAAATGTCGGCATGAATGAATCGCAATTTTCCGATTGTATGGCTAAAAAACCACACCAAAAAGAGATTGATAGCAACACCCAAAAAGCTTTGTCGCTTGGCGTGAATGGCTTGCCATATATGGTTATTAACGACTATCAAACCAGCGGATTCGTCGGTGGAGAAAACGGATTAAGAAGCATTCTTAAGGCTGGCGGCGTCGAATAATTATTTGATTTGTTACGCAGAATTACGCCGTTTCCATTGTCAAAAATATCAAGCACCCGCTTATAGTGAGCGTAGCGTTTTTCTATTTGTTTTGCTATCCTTGAATAGCTATTCCCACCTAAATAACTTAATGGCTAAGAAATAGACAGCGAAAGTCCAAGCCGCGATAATACCGAATTGTGGCAAGACTTCCATAAAACTTGCATGTTCAGTCATAATTAACCGGAATCCATCCGTGATTGGAGTTATGGGAACAAATTGAGCAACGCTTCGCAACCATTCTGGAAATAGATAAAGCGGGATAAATGTGCCAGACAGAAACATCATTGGAAAAGAAATCAAATTGCTTAATGCGGAAGACTGATCTTCGTTTTTCGACCAGCCAGCAATCAATAGCCCTATTCCCACCATCATGAATGCCGATAATACAGATATAGCCACAAACAGTGCCCAATCGCCTCGCATACTAAAGTGAAATATCAAAGCGCCAGCGACAACCATCATGATCAAGCTAAGCAAGGAAATAATCGTATAGTGAATTGCTGTAGAAATAATCAACTGACCAGAAGTAAACGGCGCCGCGCGTAAACGTCGGTACGAGCCACGCTTCTTTTCAGCCGGCATTTGATTAGCTAGGCCAAAAATACCCATACTTATCAAGCTGAAAGTTAATAGCCCTGTAAATATATAATCAAACGATTTTAATTGCTCATCACCAACCGCTTTACCAACAGCTTTAAGCGGAGCTTCAGGTTGACCCATCTGACTATTGATACTATTGGTAATCTGGTTCATCACCGCCACCAGAGTATTACCAGCCTGCTCAGAACCTTTGGCGTAAATAACATTCATAGTGCCTGTTGGAATAGGATGATTGCCATTATTTTTTATCGCACCAAAATCACTCGGAAGTTCAATAATACCGTTAAGCTCCGACCGCTTCATCTTTTCACGTGCGTCATTCATATCTTTAACGTCTTTAATTTTGAGAATCGAATCCTTCGAATTTTCTTTGGCATTTTTAACGAAACTTTTGGCAAATTCCGTCTGCGAATTGTTAACGATTGCAATATTAAAACTAGTCGAATCATTACTAAAAACCGACCCGAACACTAATAGAAAAATCAGCGGAAAAAGGAAGGTGAAAAATAGTGCCATTTTATCTCGGACGAAACGCTTTTGTTGAGCACGAACTTGCCCGAATATTCCAATCCAATATTTTTTCATGTTAATCCCGAATTGCCTTTCCTGTTAAATCAATAAACACGTCCTCTAAGTTGGCCTGCTCGACAACTTGTTCCTTCTTAAAACCGCGCGCCAATAATTGCTGGATAAGATTATGTGGCGTATCAATTGTGATAATCTTACCGCTGTCCATAATTGCCAGACGATCACACAATAATTCCGCCTCGTCCATATAATGCGTCGTCAAAAGAATCGTAATTCCCTCGTCGCGAATTTCCTTAATCAAATCCCACAAATTTCTACGCGCCTGCGGATCAAGTCCAGTGGTCGGCTCGTCCAGAAACAACACTTTTGGATTATTCGCCAACGTCGAGGCAATCGCAAAACGCTGTTTTTGACCGCCAGAAAGTTGCTCGACGTAATTCTTAGCCTTTTCCGTCAATTGAACCTTAGCAAGCAGCGCCTCAGTATCAACTGTCCGACCATATAAACTACCAAACATTTTCAATTGTTCACGTAAAGTCAGTTTGTCATAAAAAGCCGTCGACTGAAGCTGAATGCCAATTATATTCTTAATGTCCTTAGGTTTCTTAGCGACATCTATGCCGTCAATTGTAGCCACGCCGCCGTCAATTGGTCTGAGCGCCTCCAGTATTTCCAACGTTGTTGTTTTACCTGCGCCGTTAGGACCAAGAATCCCAAATATCTCGCCCTTTTTAACTTCAAACGACACGCCGTCGACCACGTTATCTCCATCATAAGTTTTAACGAGTTTATCGACTTTTATAATTGGCTCGAGTTCCACTCCGTAAATTCCTCTCTGTTGTAATTTTGATCAAGCTAGTCTCTACCTATTATCAATAATAACAAAACCAAAATACTAGTGCTATACTTATAATATGCGCATTCAGAGAAAAAAAGCAAAACCAAAATCGAAAAAACTATTTATTATCATACCGTTTTTGATATTGCTATTTTCAGCAGGGCTATTTGGGATATATTTCCTCAATCAATCACACTCACGACAAACGACTGCACCATCTGACGAAAAGTATTATTTTGCCGACTCGAAATATTCTGGCATTCGCTCAAAATTTGTCACCAGAGATAACAAACGGGAAAAAGTTTCAATTGAATATCCGATCACAGAAAATGAAAAAATTAATCGCTTAATTAGCGAGTCGATTGATAAAATTGATCGCGATTTTCAAAATACGGTTTTACTGGCGACAGTTTTTGATAAGCCAATGACCGAAACAATTGGCTATCAAGTCACGCACAATACTTCAGAAGCGTTGTCAATTGTCGTCAATATTAAGCAGGATATGAACGGCGCACATCCAGCATCAATGACGCAATTTTGGACTTTCGACAAAAAATCTGGCGAAGTTGTCGGCTTAGCTGATTTTACAGAACAGTCCGATGAAGCCGCCGAAGCAATCATATCCGCTGCCAAAAATAGCATTTCTCAGACCATCAAACAGCGCCAGCAACCAGAAATTGACCTGAACGAAATCATAAATAAAGAAGCTTTGTCTAATTTCATCATCACCAATAACGGCAATGCACTGGCTTGGCCGCTTGGTCAGGCGTCGCTACTGCCATCATCTTACGGCGAATTGACAATTACCGTGCCAATTTCCTCCGTCTCTAAATATCTGCAAAACCCAACGGCGAGAAAATTCGCCAACATCCCCAAACCTGCAGAAAAACCAAAACCAGCGCCCGCAGCTCCAACGCCTACCGTCGCAAATAAAACAATTGCTCTAACTTTTGACGACGGACCCGGACCATACACCGAAAAACTGTTGGACATATTGGATAAATACGACGCCAAGGCGACATTTTTCCTAATCGGCAGCAAAGTTTCAGTACGCGCCAACACGTTACGTCGTATGCAGTCGCGCGGACATCAATTAGGCAATCACTCTTGGTCACATCCAGAGTTAAATAAGGTTTCAGCAGAGCAACTCGCTAGTGAAATTGACCAGACGAATAATGCCATAAAACAAGCCGTCGGCACCAAGCCTAATATCATACGTCCACCATACGGAGCATTTAATCGGGCGGTTTTGGAGCAATTCCGTCAGCGCGGAATGTCGGCAGTTGTTTGGTCTGTCGATACGCGCGACTGGGCTGATCGTAATAGCGAAATTGTCTGTTCAAGGGCTGTCGCTGGCGCTCGCAACGGAGCTGTGATTTTAATGCACGATATTCATCCGACATCCGTAAATGCCGTTCCTTGTATTCTTGACTCACTCAAACAACAAGGCTATTCATTCGTAACGGTACAAAATTTAATCGGCGATATGACACCGGGCGCCGTTTATCCGTAAACTTAATCAATCTCAAATATCTTATATTTTGAAGTTGCACCGCGCACTAATTTAACTTTGGACGGCGCAACCTTAAAATGTTTTGCCAATAATTTAATAGCCGCCGCGTTGGCTCGACCTTCAATTGCTGGAGCTTTGATATAAACCGTCAATGTGTCGTCGTCATTTTTCACAACTTCCTCACGATGACGAGAGTTTGGTTTAATGTACACGGAGATTTTCATAAAATCTTAAAAATCTGTCACTTCCAATTCCCGTGGCAGAATTTCTCGCGCCTCCGCTGTTCCCGCAACTAATTGATAATCCTGAAGTTTCGGTGGTAAATGATTTTCAATAAATTGGTAATCGACCTGATGGTTATCGTTAAAATAATTAAGCAATTCCGCATTCAAAAAATGATCACGCGGCGCACTTACCGAGCCATCTTTATTAAAAACCAAAGCTATCGATATGCCAGAAGTCGTCCCACTCTCATCCTTGGCATAATTCGCAGTCACTAAATGAACTGTCGGCTCAAATTCTAAAGCTAATTTATTGGAATTATCCACTTGCTCCTGACCAGAACGCGCTAATTGTCGATTTATTTCATTCACCAAATCAGCAGTACTCATCTCGCCGTTAGACGCTCGGCAATATTCACAATCGTTCAACGACTTGACATATTCAAATAGCAACTGCATATCAACCTCAGCGTCTTTAACGTTATGTCGAGTCAACTGATCAACCATTTCCTCTAGCGACTTCAACAAACCATAATCTTTGGCTTTTTCAGCGGCATCACCAATGCGAATAATGGCACGCGCGACATTAATAGTATTTTCTTTATCATTCATACACTTCTCCTAATAGAATAGTACCCTTATATTTATCATCAATGGTTCAGTCTGACTCTTCAATTTCTCTAGATTTAATAAACTATCACCAATCGTTATTAGTCAAATTATTAACTGCACGTGAATCAACAAACTGCTCATCTAAATCCTCTTTATTACATAACTCCATAGACAAATTAACTACTTTATTAAATCAGAAAAATTACGAGAAACATACAAAAAAGAAATAGAAAAGCAATACTATTCACCTATTGTTTTTCCCAATTCATTAATACAGATATTTCATCATATTCAAATTTATATTTGCTTTTATTAATGTTATTTTTCAAGTATAATTCATTCACATCACAAAGAGTACCCGTTTCATCTTCTTTAAATGCTTCCAAATATTTATTTCGTAAAAAAATCGCAATATTTCTAGGAAATCCCAAATTTTGTATTTCAATTGTTTTATTGTCAGTTGTTCCATACTCAATATAACTTTCCCAGTCAGCACTACCTAAATCCACTTTATTTTTAGATTTTAGTAAAGCTTGGTAATTAGAAACATAATTCTTAATTTTAAACTTTAAAATGTTTTCTATGTCACTAACAACATTATTAATCAATTTATTTATGTGAAGTTCATTTTCTTTATCAAATTTAACAGGCGTTAATTTTCCTTCTTGTCTAATA
>UNSM01000009.1 GCA_900555425.1 Candidatus Saccharimonadota bacterium
GCCGAAAGAGTAAAAAAGGAACACTGTATAAGTATGGTTCCGCTTTACTTCTTTGCTTACGCCAACGCTGTATGGCACTATGCGCTGAATAGCACTAGCTGTGCACTGAGGGTGCAGGACTTCAGAAATACTCTCCTCGTGATGGCAGACGGCTTAAGACCAGATGCCAACTGAGAGAGTCTGGCTCACAATAGCGGCAAGTTGTTCTTTTTTATAAAGGCTGCTTGTCGCTATTCATTGGAAATTATTAAGTCCCAACTGGGGCTGTTTTTTATATCAATTTTGAAAAACCAGCCAGAGTGCCGTACAATAGAACTAATGATAAAACTCTATAACACGCTCACTAGACGAAAAGATGAACCGAAACCGCTTGACGGAGAAACGGTCAAATTTTACACCTGTGGTCTAACAGTTTATTCGCAACCGCACATTGGCAACTGGGTCGGCTATATTTACTGGGACGTGTTGGTGCGACTACTACGCTGGCAAGATATTCCCGTTATTCGAACGCAAAACATCACTGACGTTGGTCATTTGACCAGCGATGACGATAACGGCGAGGACAAAATGGAAAAAGGTGCGCGCCGTGAAGGGAAGACCGCCTGGAACGTGGCGGAAAGATATATTTCCATTGCAAATCATGAAGCCTACGACGTGCTGAAATTGATAAAACCAGATTACTTGGTACGAGCGACGGATTATATTCAGCAACAGATTGACTTCGCAAAAGGGCTGGACGAAAAGGGATTTTTATATAAAATCGACGGCGACGGCATGTATTTTGACACGTCGCTTTTGAAGGATTACGGGAAATTGGCACGGCTGGACGTGGCGGGCCTGGAAGCTGGCGCCAGAGTGAGCGTTGAAGGAAAGCGCAATATTACCGACTTCGCCGTGTGGAAGTTTTCGCCAAAAGACGCCAAGCGCGATATGGAGTGGGATAGCCCGTGGGGAGTCGGTTTTCCTGGCTGGCATCTGGAATGTTCGACAATTGCCCGTGAAACACTCGGCGATTCCATTGATATTCACGCGGGCGGGATTGATCATATTCCAGTTCATCACACGAATGAAATTGCCCAGAGCGAAAGTCTGACTGGAAAACAATTTTCTCAAATTTGGCTACACAATAATCACATAAAAGTCGACGGCCGAAAGATGAGCAAATCTCTGGGAAATATTATTACGCTGGAAGATATTATTTCGCGAGGGTTTAGTCCGATGGCGTTTAAGCTGGCGATTCTAAGCAAGCATTATCAAACAGAGGGCAATTTTACCTGGGAAATCCTGGAAGCAGCGCAGGCACGATTGAATCATTGGCGGGATTACGCGGCTCTGAGGCATCAGACTCACGACACACTGGAGGATGACGATGATAAAGATGAGCAGGACGATTCGGTTTCGTTATTAGCGGGGCGTCAGGCATTGGTCGAGAAATTGAATGATGATTTGGATACTCCAGGCGCACTGGCGTTGATTGATGAAGTATTTTCAAAGTTGGATCATACGCCGCTTGATAAAATTCATCGACAGAGTTTAGTGCAGTTTATTGATGAGATTGACGAGATTTTAGGGCTGGATTTGGCTGAGTCTACGCCTGATATTACTGATGATTTGAAGAGGCTGATTATCCAGCGACGTCAAGCACGCGCAGAGAAAAATTGGGAAGAATCCGACAGAATTCGCGATGAACTTCTTCAGGCTGGCGTTGCCGTTCGTGATACGCCAAGCGGCAGCGTTTGGACATGGAAATAGCCCGCTGGATTTAACGGGCTATATTTTTTTCTGCGTCAACTAATCTTCGTTTTTCAATTTCTTAACTAATTTATTAAGCGGTTTTTCGCTTTCAACACGCTTAGACTTGACCTGCTCCAAGTAATTGTCCAGCAAAACCTTCACGACGCCAGCGGCTGGAATAGCAACCAAACCGCCCAATAGACCACCGACATACAAACCAATTGTCACCGCGACCAAGACAGTAAGAGCCGACAGCTCAACCTTCTTTGATTGGATGGACGGAGAAACAAAGTTGTTCTCAATCTGTTGGTAAATCACAAAATAAATCGCGTAAATAACGCCCGCTGTCATATTGTTGAAGAATAGTAGTAGTGATATTAACGCGCCAGCAATCGTTGCGCCAAACATCGGAATTAGCGTCAACACAAACGTCGCCATAACGGTGAGCATTGCCAAATTGGAATTTATGACAGGGAATGTCAAACTCAGCACAAACACCACGAAACCTGATAATATCGCATCGATTCCAGAAACCGTCAATTGTCCAGAAACATAACCTGTGACCACGTTATACATTCGGCCAACCAGCTTCTTATGACGCTCCATTTTTTCTTCGTCGTTGTATAAACCCCACAAACGCTTCACCCAAGTTGGACCCTCGAGGAGCATCAGGAATGACAGCACCAACACCAAGAATAGCGAGCCTAAGAATGACGCCAAAGAGCCAACGCTGGACAACAGATTCGTGCCAACGCTCGTCGCCCAAGACGAAGATTGCTGCTTGATGTTTTCCATCATCGAATCGACCTGTGGGCGCAAATTATTCTTATCAATAAAATCATTGACGCCACGCCACTGTGAGCTTGCTTGGTCAATTATGCTCGGAATGCTCTCGACAAATTTGGCAGATTGTTGGACAATTGGCGGAATAACAAACCAGATCACACAACCCAAAAGCAAAACCAGCGTCGTATATGCCAGCGCCGTGCCGCCTAATCGACTTTTTCCAGGAAGCTTCTTAGCAATTGCCGCAACTGGACGATTCAACGCCAACGCCAAGAACAGGGAAATCCCCAATAAAACCAGCGCGTCCTTTGCGGAATAAATTGCCAAACCAGCCAGACCAAAGCCCATCACGACCAGCCAAAATCGCACAAATGTTTTCGTGTCTATCTCTATACGTACTTTCATAATTAAACTTTACCAGCTTTTCGGCGTGTCCGCAACGCCGACAGAGATAATTTACTATCATAAGACATCGCGCCGTAGCGGAAAACGCGCACCGATAGCCACATAACAAACACCGCCGTAGCAACCAAAATTGCCGTACCGAGCAAAGCTTCCCAAATTGGCAAATTGCCTATTGCGTTTCGTAATAACAATGGAATCGGCGCGGTGAATGGAAATAGCGACAAGAACTTAACGAAGAAATAATCAGGGAAGGAAACAAACGCCGTGATTCCGTAAAATGGACCAATGAATAGCATAATCACAATTCCGAACCACTGACTGGCTTCTTTGGCGGTCGGCATCATCGCGCCCAAAGTCACCAACATTCCCGTAAATAAAGTGAAGCTGGCGGAGAAAATTATGATCGCCAGACCAATTCTCACAGGATCAAATACGAGCGTACTCAAGTCCAGATTAGGCAATTGCAACTTCGAGCCAAATGCCAAATAGCCCGCCAAAACTGGCAAAACAATCACCAAAATCTGAATCAAAGCCAACACCATCAAAGACAGAATTTTACCCGTAATCAAAGTGTCAGTTTTAACGGTCGTGAGTAACATTTCAACCGTGCGATTTTCTTTTTCCTCGGTGGTGCTAATGAGCATTTGATTACCAAAAATACTGATGAGAATGAACAAAATAACCAAAAACATTCCCGGCACAATCATCTCATTAATGCCGCCGTGCTCTTTTCCGTCCAGATATGTGGTTGATGACAATTGGACTTTGTCGCGTAGAATTGCAACTTGTGCTGGACTGATGCCGCTTGCTACTGATTGGCTCAATAAGCTCTGCGCCACCGCGCTGTATTTTCCGTTTTGGAATAGCCCAACATCTTTACCGTAAACTTCGACCTTTTGCTTGCTCAAATCTTTTGGAAAATAAACATACGCGTCAACTTTATTATTTTTTACGTCGTCAATTCCAGATTCTTTCGATTTGGCAGTTTTGGCTTTAATTGCCGCCAGCAATTCTGGCTTCACCAACTTCGAATCGTCCGTGACTTCCAATGAAAATTCTTGCTTTTCCAGATTTTTTGACGCTTCAATAGTCGTGCTTTGCGACCAAAACATAATGCCATACAGCACGCCAATCAACAAAGGAAACCCCAAGGCCGTCAACCAAAACGTCGGTTTTTTCAGTGTTCTAAGCGTTTCAAATTTGAAAACCGTCCCCAAATTATGCATTTTACTCATCACTCAACTCCTTCGCTTCGCCGCCGTAAACTTGGACAAAAATGTCGTCCATTGAAGCGCCGCCAAATTGACTTTTTACTTCTTCCAACGTGCCGTATGCCGCCGCTTGACCGTCTTTCAATAAAATCAAACGATCGCACAATCTTTCAACTTCCTCCATCTGGTGTGTAACGTAAATAATTGTCGCGCCAGCTTTTCGCTGCTCCTCAATTATATTCATCAGCAAACGGCGATTCACCGGATCAAAACCTTTGGCTGGCTCGTCCATAATCAGCAGTTCTGGATCGCCCATAATCGTTACGCCAAGCTGAATTTTCTGCTGCTGTCCGCCAGATAATTTATCAAGTTGCGTGTTAGCCTTGTCGCTCAAATTGACGCGCTCCAAAAACTTCATAGAAAAATCCTTAGCTTCTTTGCGGCTCAAACCTTTCAATTGACCAAAGTAAAGCATCACGTCTAAGACTTTTTCTTTTTTATACAAGCCGCGCTCCTCAGGAAGATATCCGAGGCGAATCTGACTTTCCACCGAATACGGCTTGCCGTTTATCAATAAATCGCCTGCGGTCGGCTGATATAACCCCAACAATGCACGCAACGTCGTAGTTTTTCCCGAACCATTGCTTCCCAAAAAACCAAAAACTTCGCCGCGAAAAACATCAAAACTCAGATCTTTAATAACAGTTTTATCGCCAAAACTCATCTTAAAATGACGAATCTCAACCATTTTTTTATTATCTGGCATACGCCTCCTTTTCTTTAAATAAAATTATAGCACTTAGCGCAGGAAAAAAGATATAATATAAATATGCGACTACTAGTCATTGAGGATGAACGAAAAATTTCGAGGGTCATAACCGAATCTTTGAAACGTGAGAAATACGCGGTTGATGCGGCGTACGACGGAGAAGAGGGCTTTAATTTGGCGGATAGTCAGCCGTATGATTTGTTGATTGTTGATCGAATGTTGCCGGGATTAGAAGGCACGGAGATTGTTAAAAAATTGCGCGAGAATGGGAAAAATATGCCAATTCTGTTTCTGACAGCGCTGAGTACGACCGAAGATAAAACGCTCGGGCTGGACATGGGCGCCGATGATTATCTGACCAAGCCTTTTGCAATTGACGAGCTGTTGGCGCGCGTGCGAGCCTTGCTTCGTCGTCCACCGATTAGCCAGCCAGACGTTCTGCAAATTGACGATTTGAAAATTGACAAGCAGCAGCAAACCGTGACGCGAGCTGGAAAGAATATTGACCTCACGAGCAAAGAATATGCGCTGCTGGAATATTTGATGCAACATCCGAATCAGATTCTCAGTAAGGAAACGCTGATTGATCACGTTTGGGATTTTGACGCTGATATTTTGCCGAATAATGTCGAGGCATACATAAAAAATCTGCGCCAAAAAATCGACAAACCGTTCAAAAAACAATTGATAAAAACCGTGCGCGGCTTCGGCTATAGGATTGAATCATGAAAATTTTTACTTCAGCAACAATTAAGTTGGCGGGCTGGTATTTGATGATTTTGATGATCGTCAGTTTGCTGTTTAGTAGCATTATTTTTCAGGTGGCGCGCTCGGAAGTTGATGCGCAAATTCATAAAATTATCGTTCAAAGGAAGGGTGATTTTCCTGCAATTAATTTGTCGGAAAGAATAGATAATTCAACTCGAAATCTTTTGATTAGTTTGGGCTATATAAATCTTATCGTTCTGCTCGCTGGTGGTTGGTGTTCATATTTATTGGCGAAAATCACTTTGCGACCGATAGAAACCGCCCACAAAGCTCAATCGCGATTTGTTGCTAATGCCAGCCATCAGCTCCGAACGCCTTTGGCAATTATGAAAGCAGAGACTGAATTTGCATTGAAAAATAGGAAGGCAGAAAAGTCAGAACTTACAGAAACTCTGGAAAGCAATTTGGAGGAAATAAATAAGTTAACTGAGCTTACGGCAATGCTTCTGGAACTGTCGCGGACGGAAAATAAGTTGGCACTGGAAGATAAAAGTTTTAACTTGACGAAATTGATATCCGAGCTCGTTCGCGAACGAAAAGCCGAAGCGCGAGTTAAAATGAATTGCCCAGAACACATAAATATTCCGCTTCATCACACTGCGACGCGAGAATTGTGCGCGATTTTGCTCGACAATTCATTGAAACATAGCCCGAAAAATTCTGTGGTAAAAATTTGCATCATTCCATCGAAACAAAACATCACCGTCAACTTCATCAACGACGGCACGATTTCACAACAAACCTTACCGCACGTCTTTGAGCGATTTTTTCGCGGCAATCAAAGCACAAAAGGCTACGGATTAGGATTGCCATTAGCGGAACAATTGACAAGAGCGCTAGGCGGACAAATCTCTGTTAGCGCCTCGAAAAACTCAACCATTTTCACAATTTCCTTGCCGATTCTGTAAATTTTCAGCTATTTTTCAGAATTAGATGTTGTAATAGGATTGTTGATTGGCAAAATTGTCGATCCGAAAGGGGAAGTATGAGTACAACATTTTTAAGCAAAAAAGGATTTAAGGAACTGCAAAAGGAAATTTCTGGGCTAGAGATTTCAGAGAAAGCGCTCACGCTGGAATTGAAGGAAATTGGGCGCGCCAAATCGCGTGATGACAAATTACGCCGCAACGATGTAATTACGCAACTAGAAAACATTCAATCAAAAATCTTTATGAAGAAGGACATTTTGCGCCACGCCAAGCCACTACCAAGGAAACGCGATCGATTGAAAATTGCTATTGGCTCAGTCGTGGATTTGGTGGATCAACAGGGAAAGATTTTCCGCTATACGCTGGTTCATAGCCTGGAAGCAAACCCTCTGGACGGGCGAATTTCCGTGGATAGTCCGCTAGGAAAAAGTCTACTGAACCACAAGAAATCCGAAACTGTTTCCTGGAAAAATGGCTTGGCGACCAAGCAATTACAGGTTATCAACATTAGCTAATCTCAATTGTCCACCACGACAGTTTAGCTCTCACTAGCGAGTGAGAGCTTTTTTTCATATAATAAGCATATGCTTTTCTACAATTTATCAATCGACGAAACATTGAAGAAGCTAGGGTCGCACGGTAACGGCCTAACAGTAAGTGAGGTAAAAAAATACCAGAAGAAATTTGGAGAAAACGTTATCAAGATCCAAAGTGAACCACTTTGGCGAAAAATCATTGAGCCATTTGCTGACATTTTTTCGCTAGTGTTAATGTTGGCGGCAATTGTTAGTATTATTCACAATGAAATCATCGACGCTGTTATTATAATTATTATATTGGTTATTTCTGCTATCATTTTTTACGTGCAACGATTTTCAACCGATCGAGTACTTAGGAGTTTGTCTCGACACGATGCACAAAAAATCGATGTTTTAAGATCTGGAAAAATCATCTCCATCGATAGCTCAAAACTAGTTCCAGGCGATATTGTCAATTTATCTGAGGGAGAGAAAGTTCCAGCCGACATTCGATTGATGAAAGCGATAAATCTTCGCATTGACGAATCTCAATTAACCGGCGAATCAATTCCAATTAGTAAAAATAGTGATAAGTTAGACGGCGAGCAACAAATTTACGAGCGCACAAATATGCTTTTCCAAGGCTCATTTGTAGTATCTGGAATGGCAACAGGAGTAGTTGCGGCAATTGGCAATCAAACAGAATTTGGGAATCTAGCTTCACTATCCAAAAAAGAAATCACCAAAAGCCCAGTTCAGCAAAAAATTGATAAACTAATAGCCAGAATTATTACGATTATTAGTGCCGTGGGTGCTGTAGCGTTTTGTTTAAGTTTATTGCGCGGAATGGACGTTCTAGATAGTCTAAGGTTTGTTATTGCACTTTCGGTAAGCGCTGTACCGGAAAGTTTACCAATTGCTATTTCTGTAGTGCTGGTCCTAGGAATGCGACGAATGGCGAAAAAGAAAGCATTAGTTCATCAAATGCGTGCAATTGAAACTATTGGCGTAATTACTACTATTGCAACAGACAAAACCGGAACTCTTACTAAAAACCTATTAACAGTACAAGAAACATGGACTCTTAAAAAACATAATAATCTTCCAGAATTAATGACATATTTTGTCAATCACGGTGATAGCAAAAGTCATGATCCGTTAGATATCGCACTAGATAATTTTTCCCGAAAAAATAACACAAAGACACGTGGATTACCCGCAGCAGAATTACCGTTCAATCAAGAATTCTCAATGTCTGCCACAATCTGGCACAATGGTGTGAACTATAAAATATATTATAAAGGCGCACCAGAAGAAATTATCAAACGCTGCAAGTTAACAACAACAGATCTAAAACTTGCCAAAAAATCCATCACTGACCTAACGTCAAAAGGCTATCGAGTGGTAGGATTGGCGACTAGTGAAAATTCAGAAATACCGACCGACTTTTCTAAAATATCACACCAAAAATTACAATTCACAGGACTCGTGGCGGTGGCTGACGTCTTGCGCCCAGAGGCTTCTCGTGCTATAAAATCGGCAATTTCAGCTGGCGTTTCGGTTCGAATGATCACTGGAGATCACTTTGAAACGGCATATCAAATTGGCAAAAAGCTAGGTATGGTTGAGAACCGAGAGGAGGTTTTTGACTGCCGAGAAATGTCAAAAATGACCGATGACCAATTAGATATGATAATTAAACAAACAAAGGTTTTTTCACGCGTCATACCGGAGCAGAAGTATCGTATTTTAACAATTTTAAAACATCATAATATTACTGCCATGACTGGGGATGGAGTAAATGACGTTCCAGCTTTATCTGGAGCGGACGTGGGAATTGCTATGGGTTCAGGATCACATATCGCGAAAGATGCTGGTGCAATAATCCTTTTGGATGACAATTTCAAGACGATCATTGATGCTATGCGGGAAGGTAGAACGATTATTGCCAATATAAGGCGAATGTTGTTTTATCTACTGTCAACCAACACGGGTGAGCTGATTACAATGATAGGCGCGCTGCTAATTGGTATTAAAACACCCCTAGAGCCTGTACAGATTTTATGGGTCAATTTAGTTACCGACACGTCAATGGTAATTCCGCTCGGACTGGAACCTGCCGAAAAAAATATTATGAAACAGCTACCAAAGAATATCGACGCACCAATCTTAGATAAGGTTATGGTTTGGCGAATGGCTGTAGCTGCTGGAACTATGGCAGCAATAGCCCTGATTACTTATGTATTCTTTGAAAAGCATTACGGACACAATTACGCACAAACTCTGGCATTCATCTCTCTGGTGGTCAGTCAATGGGCAAATGCATTTAATGCTCGCAGCGACCAAGATTCGGTATTTACTCGCTTGAAGGTAATGAACCGCAGCTTTTATGTTGGAATGATGATATCGTTGACACTGCAGACTCTGGTGTTATTCGGACCACTTGGTGAAATCTTACACATTCATAAGGTTGACATTGCTCATATCGTTGTTGTTAACCTGTTGGTGCTAACCATTCCAATTGCCACCAGCGAAATCCATAAATGGTGGACCAGACGAAAATTAGCTGGTAGAGTGTTATAATATTTTCCCGGAGGAGACATAATTATGGAAATCAGATCAATGACAGCTACCGACTATCCCGATGTCTATGAGCTTTGGACGTCAAATGCAGGCATGGGCCTAAATAACCTGGACGATTCAGAAGAGGGAATTGGCAGATTTTTAGACCGCAACCCAACAACATGTTTTGTAGCAGCAGAAGAAAGCGAGATCACCGGAGCGATTATAGCCGGACACGACGGCCGACGTGGCTATGTTTATCACACCGCGGTTGCCGAGCAATATAAGCGACAAGGGATTGGCCGAAAATTGGCCGAATCAGCTCTAAAAGCATTAAGCGAAGAAGGCATCAATAAAGTTGCTCTGCTAGTATTTAATCACAATGAGGGAGCTAAGGAGTTCTGGAAAAAGATGGGATTTGAAGCACGGACACCAGAAGAAGGCGACGACATTGTGTATTATAATAAAGCTTTAACTGAGATAAAACGAATTGATACTTAACAAATAAAAAACACCTCTCAGGTGCGAAAAATTCTTGGCTGGGACGGCAGGATTCGAACCTGCGAATGCTGGGACCAAAACCCAGTGCCTTACCACTTGGCGACGTCCCACTATTGCCAGGACAATGACGATTATAGCACGCCAGCCAGAAAAAATCCACACATCCTGATATAATATAACCTAATGAGAAAACAAATTTTTGAGACTTTAAGATTGGAAAAAATCGTTGGTGGCGGGCAAGCCATCGGGACGCTTGACGACGGTCGCAAAGCATTCGTCTGGGGAGGGTTGCCAAAAGAACTTGTAACGATTCGCGTGACAAAGAAAAAATCACACTTCGTCGAAGGAATAGTGACGGAAATTATCGAGAAAAGTCCAGAGCGAATTACGCCGAAGGATGAAAATAGCTATTTAAGCACCAGTCCTTGGCAAATAATGCCAATGTCCAGCGAGCAATTCCAGAAAATCTCGCTAATCGAAGAGGCTTTTTCACTTCATAACATCACATTGCCTGAAAAAATCAAGGTCTTTTCTGACGGCGTGGAATTTAATTATCGCAATAAAGTTGAGTTCAGTTGGTTTGGCGACACAACAGAAAATAGCACAAAAGAAACTCTGGACTTGGCGTTTTTCAAGCGTGGCGGCAAGGGAAAAGTTGTCGTCAATGGAACCAGCTTGGCGCATCCGAGCATAAATAAATTGGCAATTAAAATCCGCGACCTTTTACGAACAAAACCGATTGTCGCGCGCCAATTAAAAACACTCTTGATTCGCTCAGATCAACGGGGAAACGCCGTCTGGCAATTGTACGTAAAAGATAAGATAGAAAATCTGATTTCCGAAGACGAAGCTAAATTATTATCAGCCAAAGGTGGCGAAATAATCTATTCCGACCCCAAAAGCCCAGCCAGCAGAATCACCGAACGCTTGAACAAATTCGGCGACACGACGCTGAGTGACACGATTTTAGGCGTCGCCTTCAACTACGCTTGCGAAGGATTTTTCCAAGTCAACATTCCCGTTTACGAAAAAGCCTTGAGCGATATGAAAGCGTGGATTAATTGCAATGAAAAATTACCGACACTCGACCTTTACTCTGGAGTTGGGACAATCGGTTTGACAATTGGGGGCGATGACGTGACGCTCGTGGAAATTAACGAACATGCCGTCGCGGAAATGAAGAGGAACATTGCCAAGTTGAATAGACCGAATGCCAAGGCGATTTTGGCGCCGAGCGAAAAATCTCTGGAATATATAACGGGCGAGCAAATTGTCATCGTTGATCCGCCGCGCGCTGGACTTCACGCGGACGTTACTAATCGACTGCTGGAAACAGCGCCACCTCGGATTATTTATCTGAGTTGCAATCCTGTCACGCAAGCACGAGACGTCAGTCTGCTTCAAGAAAAATACGAAATCGTGCATCATCAAGGCTACAATTTCTTCCCGAGGACGCCGCACATTGAGCACCTTGTGGTTTTGGATAGAAATATATAAATATAGAGTCACGGAGGTTTTATGAAATTATTTAATAAAAAAGAGGCTCCTCTTATACAAAACGCTGGGGGTGCTATTATAACTAAGTCGATCTATGAAGGAAAATCTAAGCTAAAATGGCTTGTTAGAGAGGAGGGAACCAATCCAGCCGATTGTGGATGGCGAGCAATAGGAGACACTGATACTCAAGAATATATAGATAACCCAAAGAATCTCATCATTGTAGATTTCAATACTCTTGCAAATATTGAACCCGCGGTTTTAGCAGTATACGACATGCCCATAGGTACGGACTTAACATTCCATTTTGATGAAAGCGGAAGGTATTTTACCGATTCAAATACTGGTAGTCGAATAAAAATGTACTAGTATACAGTTAGGCGTGTTCCTTAGTATTTACATTTACCGAACGATTCGTCGACCAGCCCAGCGAGCAATGAATAGCTGGGCTAACATCGCTACAACAATTGCGCCAGCTGCTGGCCACATTATGAACAAATTCGGCACAGTGAAATCGAAAAAGTCACGCAGGAAACCAAAACCAAAGCTTCCAGCTGCTACGATGATCACCGACAGAAGATAAAGCAGGCGAGCACGCTTGGCGGATTTATCGATAGCTACGTCCAGCATAATTCCCACCAAGAATACCAAATATACGCCAAACAAAGTCGCGGTAAGCACCGTCATCGTTGCGACTTCCGCGGCGTGACCAGGGAACATAACAGAGGTAATCCAATAGGTGAACGCGACAGCCACGCCAGTAATTAAAGCAATCGGCGTAACAGCCAGCAAAGTATCATGCCAAAATCTCTTCGGATTTATTCGATGCTTCGGCACTGGCGGAAACAGCGTCCACATAAGAGTCGGCATAGTCACCAGAAAGATATTCATAAACGTAATGTGGCGCGGCGAATACGGATAATTCATATCGATGAGAATCGTCGCAAGAAGAAGCGTCACGCCGTAAATAATTTTATGGAAAAACAGAACAGCGATGACTTCGATTGCTTGCATAATTTGATTGCCCAATTTCATTCCCATCGGAAGGGAAGTGAACGAATTGTTGAGCAATATAATGTCGGAAACTCGATGAGAAGCTGGCGCACCGGCGTACATCGCCACGCCGAGGTCCGCCTTTTTCAGAGCCAGAGCGTCATTCACGCCGTCGCCGACCATGCCAGTGAACTTGCCGGATTGCTGGAATCTGTTTATTAAACGCTCTTTTTGGTCTGGCAAAACTCTAGCAAAAATCGTGTAAGTATCAGCCGCCTTATTAAGTTCATCTTCGCTAAGTGCCGCCAAATCTTCGCCTAAAATCGCCTTTTCTGGATGTTTAATTCCAGCTTCTTTGGCGATGTATTGAACCGTGCGCGGATTATCGCCAGAAATCACGCGAATAGTTACACCTTGGCTCTGCAAAAAGTCCACCGTTTCAACAACGCCATGACGCAGGGAATTGCGCAGAACAACCGCACCAATTGCCGCTCCAGAACCATTTTTCAAGTCTTTCAATTTGGTTTTATCGTCCGAAAATTCAGCCAACATCAACACGCGCAAGCCATTGTCAGCCCAATCATTCAGCTTCTTCTGAGTTTCCTTATCCACTGGTGCCAACTTCGACACAAACTCTGGCGCGCCCATCATTAACGTCCGAATTTCACCGTCAATATTCGCCCTCACGCCAGCCATTTTACGCGCCGACGAAAACGCCATAACTTCCAAAACTTTCGTATTTTTTGGCGACGTAGCTTCCGCCAAAATTGCACGACCAGTGATATTTCCGCCGCTGGTTTCATGAGCAATTAACGCCGCAAAACTGGCAATGTCAGAGTCAGAATAATCATTTTCATCACCAAAAGCCTCGACCTGTTCCAGTGTAACTTCATCACTAGTCAAAGTACCTGTTTTATCTACAGCCAGCAAATTCAAAAGCGCCATCGCTTCAATTGCCGACAATTTTTGTGGCAAGACTTTCGCCTGGGCTAATCGCAGTGAGCCGAACGCCAAAAGCAGTGAACTCGCCAACAACAGACCTTCCGGCACGACTGTAACCGCCGCCGAAGTGATGGTTTTTAAGATGACGACGACGTTATCGCCAGAGAAATAATAGACGATAGCGATAAGTAACGACAGAACAATTGCGCCGTAAGTCAAGAAGTAAATTGCGCGCCAAATTGCCAATTGCAGAGGCGTGAGTTCTGGTTTGTAACGTTTCAAGACTTGGCTAATCGCGCCAGCTTTCGTGTCGTCGCCAATCGCAATTACTCGCGCTGTACCTTCGCCAGCCAGAACCGTCGTCGCCGCCAGCACAACATCGCCATCCTTTTTCTCAATCGACGCAGACTCGCCAGTCAACATGCTTTCATTCAGCTCCAAGCCTTTCGACTCAATAACTTTCGCGTCCGCCGGTATTTCATCGCCAGCCTGAATAAGGATTTCATCGCCAATTTTAAGCTCATCATAACCGACCTCGACAACATTTCCATCTTTTAACAATCGAGCTTTCGGTGCGCTCATCAGCTCCAATTGACGCAAAACTCGCTTGGCCCTTAATTCCTGAATAATACCAATCGTCGAATTCACGACAATCACCACCGAAATAAACCACGCATCACGATATTCGCGAACATAAACCAGCGCGCCAGCCAGCAGAAAAATCACCACGACAATAGGTGAAAGCAAATTCCGCTTAATAATGTCCAGGTAGTCGCGCATTAAATTGCCCGAATCCTTCTGTAGCTAAACCTCGCGCCAACTCGCCAATTTCCGTACGCGTCAGAATCGAATTGATATATCTCGCCATTTTTCACTTCAGAAATCAAAACCAAGGCGGGATTATACGGCGCCAAAGTTTTATAAAAATGCAAATCTTCATCCGTAACGTGCTTTCTTCCAGGAAAAACTTCGCGGAATTTGCGTTTGCCAATGTCTTCAAAATATCGCGGCTGACCTTTTGGTGGAAGAAATAATTCTGCCCGCATACCCATTCGCGAAATTATCTTTTTAACATCAGATAAAATCAACGGCGAAGTCGCCTCCAAATACATCATCAGCTGCTTTTTATTCGTCAAAAACACCGACGCCTTAGCCGTGCGACTAACATCGGCGTGCCACAAAATTATTGATTGAACATCAATTGGAAAACCAAATTTTTCCTTAGCAATTCGCTCCAGCGCCAGCTCGTCGTACGTCGCCTTATTCATAGATAATATTTTACCATTTTTTTATGAGGTGCGCGAGATGGCAAAGATGTGAAATCTAATAGCCAACCTGTCTGACCGATTCGACTGATTGACGGGAAATATCCAAGTGGCTTTTACCCTTAAACGCGTCTTCTGGATGTTTTTCATTCCAATCAGCGACATTTTCTTCAGTACAATCTTTAATGGCGTGATTAACACAAAATTCAAGTCGCTTAATGCTTTGGGCGTTTTCAAGATAATCGATGGAGGACTGGACTGATCTTCGATATTCTTTTTCATTCAGCCAGTAGACTTGATAACTCAGAAAGATCAACGCAATCGTCAGCACAAACATATATATATGACTAAATCTTATCTTTTTTAAGTTTTTCATTTAATCCTCCTTATGCTAAATTTATAGCCTTGGACGAATTTTGTAAATAGCAATTTTGATATCGCGTTCTGAAGACTGCCGACATGATAAAATAAAACTATGGATTTCAATACTCGTTACGCTAAATTAAACGATAATCAACGACAGGCAGTCGACTACATCCACGGATCGCTTTTGGTAATTGCTGGGCCAGGAACGGGGAAAACCGAGCTTCTAAGTATGCGCACCGCCCAAATCCTAAGACAAACCGACACTTTACCGAACAGTATTTTATGCTTGACGTTTACTGAAAGCGGCGCCACAAATATGCGCCAACGACTTCGCCAGATTATCGGTGAGGATGCGTATAAAATTGCGATTCATACATTTCACAGCTTCGGCACAGAAATCATCAATCAACATCGCGAGTATTTTTTCCGTGGCGCCGACGCTCAGCCGGTTGACGAATTGACGCAATACCAAATTATTTCTGGAATACTCGAAGGACTTGATTGGCGAAATCCATTAAGCGCGAAAAATAACGGGGAATTCGTTTACATTAAAGACCTCATTCGCATTATTTCCGAGTTCAAGCAAAGCGGCTTAACGCCGTCAGAATTACGGGCAATTATTGAGGACAATCAAAGCACAATCGCCGAAATTGCGCCAGACATTCAGCAAGTATTTTCCGCCAAAATATCGAAAAAGACAATCGAAATGTTTGCGCCGATAGCTGAGAAAATTGCCAATTTAGCCGCCAAAAATCCTGACGAGAAAAACTCAAAATTGCCAGCCTCGATCACGCCATACGCCAACGTTTTAGCGCTGAGCATCGTGCACGCCACCCAGGAAGCAATTGACGAAAACTCAACCAAGCCGCTGACTGCTTGGAAAAATAAATGGTGCGAAAAAAATGCCAATGGCGAATTTGTCCTGAAAGATTTTACCGCCGCAGAAAAATTATCCGCCGCAATTGACGTTTACGAAAAATACGTAAATATTTTATCCGAACGCTCGTTATTTGACTACGACGACATGATTTTATCCGTTATTCAAGCCTGCGAATCTCACCCAGAACTGCGCGCAAATCTCCAAGAGCAATTCCAATTCATCATGATCGACGAGTTCCAGGACACAAACTTAGCGCAATTACGATTGCTGTTCAATTTGACCAGCGAGAACGACGACAATCCAAACATCATGGCAGTTGGCGACGATGACCAAGCAATCTTCAGCTTCCAAGGCGCAGACGTGGGCAACATCCAGCGCTTCCGCCAACATTATCACGACCCAAAAATCATCGTCCTGACCGACAATTATCGTTCCGCCGAAAACATTTTATCATCGGCGCGGGACGTCATCACTCAAGGCGCGGATCGACTGGAAAACACAATTGACGGGCTATCAAAACAATTGACCGCACACGCAAATAGCGAAGGCTCAAAAGTCGAAATCCAAGAATTCTCATCTGTTAGCGAAGAGCGGGCGGGGATTGCCAAACAAATTGCCGAGCTAATAAAAAACGGCGAGAAACCAGAAAACATCACGATTATTGCGCGCCACCATAAGGAACTCATTGAAATTCTTCCGCATCTTTATAAGGAAAATCTTTTTGTCAATTACGAGCGTCACGACGACATTTTGGAGCAAGACATAATCCAGATTTTGGACAAATTAGCGCGAACTGTCGTGGCGATTAGCCAGAATAATTTGGACGTCGCCAATAGCTTATTGCCGGAAATTACGGCTCATCCAGCGTTTGGATTTTCTGCGCTGGACATCTGGAAATTGAGCCTTCAAGCTTACAAAAATCGGCAATTGTGGCTGGAAAGTATGCTGGCGAACAGCGTATTTAAGGAATTTGCGGAGTGGCTTTTGGAGCGCGCTAAGGACGTGCCGAATTTGCCATTGGAAGAGCAATTGGACAATTTATTAGGCTTAACTAACGATGAAAGCGGCGACCTTCAGGTCAATTCTCTCGCCAATTTCTATTTCTCGCCAGAAAAGCTAGATAAAAACCCAGAAGCATACCTGACGATTCTGGAAAGTTTGCGTA
>UNSM01000010.1 GCA_900555425.1 Candidatus Saccharimonadota bacterium
GACGCGACAAAATTATCGTCGAACGATGGAGCTGGTGCGTCGTACGGGCGCGATGTTGGAAGAAGTCTTGTAGTGGCTAAAAGGAGGAAAAAATGACGAAGAATAAAAAAGCTGAAGATTTAGAGAAAGAAGTTGCCGAGCTGACGTCGGATTTGCAGCGAACTCGAGCGGATTTTGAGAATTATCGTAAGCGCGTGGACGCAGAAAAGCAGTCAGCGCACGAGTTGGGTCAAACTAAGTCAGTGATGAAATTGTTGCCAGTCATTGACACGATTGAGCGAGCTGTCGCTAACGTTCCAGGGGAGCTTCAGGATAATGCGTGGGTTAAGGGTGTGGCTGGTCTGAGCAAGCAGCTTGACAAGCAGTTGAAGGAGATTGGTTTGGAGAAAATTGACGCCAAACCCGGAACTTTATTTAATCCTGAATTTCATCAGGCTGTTCAATTTGACGAATCAACGGATGGTGATAAGGAAGTTGTTGCCGAGGAGCTTCGCGCCGGCTATACTTTGAACGGTTCAGTTATTCGCGACGCAATGGTAAAAGTCACTCGTCAGTAATATGATTGCGAAAAAACAGCGATTAGCACTCTTGACATGGGAGTGCTAATTATTTATACTGAGATAGTTGGCACTCGCCACGAAAGAGTGCTAGAATGAATATAAGATATAGACCAGATGTGATCATAACAGAAAGGGGAATCATATGGGTAAAATTATTGGTATTGACCTCGGTACGACCAACAGCGCATTTGCGTATATGTTAGCTGGCAAGCCAGAGGTAATTTCTAACGCCGAAGGTAATCGTACTACGCCATCTGTAGTTGCGGTTAATAAAAAGGGTGAACGACTTGTCGGTCAAGTTGCTCAGCGTCAGCGTGTAACAAATCCAAAAAACACGATTTACGGCGTTAAGCGTTTGATTGGTCGTAAGTTTGATGATAAGGAAGTGCAGAAAGACTTGGATATCATGCCGTACAAGATTGTTAAAAAAGGTACTGGCGTGGCGGTCGAAATGGGCGATAAGGAATACACGCCAGAAGAAGTTTCAGCAATGATTCTTAGTAAAATCAAGGCTGACGCCGAGGCTTTCTTGGGTGAAAAGGTAACAGAGGCGGTGATTACGGTGCCAGCTTACTTTGACGATTCACAGCGCCAAGCAACTAAGGACGCTGGTAAAATTGCTGGATTGGAAGTTAAGCGTATTATCAACGAACCAACAGCTGCGGCTTTGGCGTACGGTCTGGAGAAGGGTAAGAACGACGAAACTATCGTAGTGTTCGACCTTGGTGGTGGTACGTTTGACGTGTCGGTGCTGGAACTAGGTGACGGTGTGTTTGAGGTTAAAGCAACCAATGGTGATACGCACCTTGGTGGTGAGGATTTCGACAACGCTATTGTTAACTACTTCTTGGACGACTTCAAATCAAAGGAAGGAATTGATCTTCGTAAAGATAATGCAGCAATGCAACGCCTAAAGGACGAGGCTGAAAAGGCGAAGAAAGAATTGTCGACGGTTACTGAATATGAAGTCAACATTCCATTTATTACTGCTGATGCTGATGGTCCAAAACACTTTGAAATGAGCTTGAGTCGCGCTAAGTTGGAAGATTTGGTTAAGGATTTATTGGATCGCTTGGATGGTCCAGTAGAAAAGGCTTTGAAGGATGCCAAACTTTCTAAGTCCGACATTAACAATGTAGTTATGGTTGGTGGAATGACTCGTATGCCAGCTGTGGTTGAGCGTGTGAAGAATTTCTTTGGAAAAGATCCGATGCAAGGCGTGAACCCAGATGAGGTTGTGGCTGTTGGTGCTGCAATTCAAGGTGGTGTCTTGGCTGGTGATGTTAAGGATGTGTTACTTCTGGATGTGACTCCGCTTTCTCTTGGAATTGAGACGATGGGCGGCGTGTCGACGAAGTTGATTGACCGAAATACGACGATTCCAACAAGCAAGAGCGAGGTTTTCTCGACGGCTGCAGATAACCAGCCTCAGGTGGAAATTCACGTTCTTCAAGGTGAGCGCGAGTTTGCTAATGACAATAAGAGTTTGGGTCGTTTTGTGCTTGATGGTATTGCGCCAGCACCACGCGGTGTGCCTCAAATTGAAGTGACCTTTAACATTGACGCCAACGGTATTCTTAACGTTACAGCCAAAGACAAGGGAACAGGCAAAGAGCAATCAATCACTATCCAAAACTCTGGCAATATGAGCAAGGAAGATATTGAGAAGGCGCAAAAAGAAGCCGAACTTCACGCGGACGAAGACAAGAAAAAACGCGAAACTGTCGATACGAAGAATCAGCTTGAAAACGCTATTTATCAGACAAAGAAAATGCCGGACGAATTCAAAGATAAGATTTCTGACGATGATAAGCAAGCGATTGAAAAGGCTGTCGAAGAGGCTGAAAAGCACAAAGATTCTGAAGATAAGGACGAATTGGATGCTGCAATTAAAGCCTTGAACGATGCGATTATGCCAATCGGGGCTAAGATGTATCAACAATCAGCCGACGATAAAAAAGCTGACGAAGCTGGCGACAAAAAGTCTGATAAAGACGAGCCGGTCGAAGGCGAAATTGTCGACGAAAAATAAACCTAACGTCTTTACAAAGAAGGCTGCTCGATAAAAAGAGCGGCCTTTTTTGGACTTAGCACTCTTGCACTGAGAGTGCTAAACGCGTATAATATATAAGGTATGAGCAAGCGTGATTATTATGAAATATTGGGCGTTCCAAAGACCGCTTCTGAAGATGAGATAAAAAAGGCTTTTCGTAAATTAGCAATTAAATATCATCCTGACAAACAGGGTGGCGACGAGGCTAAATTTAAGGAAATTAATGAAGCCTATGAGGTTCTGAAAGACAAACAGAAGCGACAGCGTTATGATCAATTTGGTCATGCTGGCGTTGGTGGCTCTTCTGGTGGCGGATTTTCTGGCAATCCGTTTGAAGGATTTGGTGGATTCGGCGGTCAAAACGTTCACTTTGATTTTGGTGACGGTGGACTAGGTGATATTTTTAGCCAATTCTTCGGTGGTGCTTCTGGCGGCGCTGGGAATGGTCGTTCGCGTGGGCGTGATGTTGAAACTAGTGTAACATTAACTTTTGAGGACGCGGTATTTGGTGTAGAAAAGAAAATTAGTTTAATGCTGGATGTTGAATGTGGGCATTGCCATGGCGATGGCGCCGAGCCTGGATTTGGAATGAAAACGTGCCCAACTTGTAAGGGCGCGGGTCAGCAAACTCGAACGATGAATTCGCTGTTTGGACAAATTCAGCAGGCGGTTGTTTGTGAAACTTGTCACGGTAAGGGAAAAGTTCCTGAAAAAGAATGTTCAGTTTGTCGAGGAAAAGGCACGACCCGACAGAATCAGGATATCACTATTAAAATTCCGGCAGGGATTGATGATGGCGCGACAATTCGTCTGCGCGGTCGTGGTGAAGCAGTTGCTGGTGGCAGTAGAGGTGATTTGTATGTCCACATTCGCGTTAAGGCGCATAAAAAATTCACTCGTGAAGGCAATATTATTCTTAGCGAAGAGCATATTTCTATGGTTGATGCGGCGCTAGGAACGGAAATTGATGTGGAAACTGTGGACGGTGTGATAACGATGAAAATCCCGGCGGGCACTCAGAGCGGCACTGACTTTAAGTTGTCGGGTCATGGCGTGCCGCACTTACATAGTGAATCTCGTGGTCCGCATATTGTGGGTGTTATTGTTGATACGCCAACCAAATTGACCAAAAAGCAGAAGGAGCTTTTGGAGCAATTTAAGGGCGCGAAAAAACGAGGACTGTTTTCCTAGTGTATTTGTTGAGAAAAAATCCTGTGTTATACTGAAGCTAACATAAGAGGGATTGAAGGCATGGGATTAATTTTTCTGATAATAGTTATTATTGTAGTAATTAAGCTAATAAAATTATTACAGAGAGGTAATAGTCAGCCGTCTAATTATTCCGAAGATTATCGGCAGGGATATTGGGATGGTGTGCGTGATGCACAAAATGGATGCGCAAAAATTGAGAATGACAACGGTCAAGTGAGGCTTATCACCGAGAATCAAAGCGCCGCTTCGCGGCTTGCGAATATGCCGTTGAATATCAGTAAAAATGAGAATCTCGATAATATAATTCCTACTAGTATTTCCACAGCTGAAGAGAGAGTAAATACGGTTGCTGTGCCTGTTGAGAATAATATTGAACGAACATCACATATTGATGACAAGGAAAAGGAGAGGGGCCGTAAGACTACAATTAATATAGCACTATATACGGCATCGCTACTTCTGACTGCGGGAATATTGCTTCTAGCCCAGGCAATTAATCTATCTATCCAACTTAGGTTTGGATTGGTGTGGCTGTTTATTTTTATTTATTATATTATTGGTCAGATATTGTATGCTCGCTTGCCAATATTGAAATCTGCGTCGACAGCACTTATTGGTACGGCTTTGGCTGCTGTGCCAATTGGTGGCTGGACTATGAATCTGCTTTTAGGTATTGACCCCGCATGGTGCTGGCTTATTACCTCTGTACTTGGTGCTGTCTTGTGTGTTGATGCTACAGTGAGATTGAATAGTCGACCTCTTGCTTATGTATCGCTACTATCGATGTTTACGATGACGACTAGTTTGCCGGCTGTTGTGCATGCGCAGCTGGTCTGGTATTACGTTGTAATGCTGCTATTTGGATGTTTGATGACTGTGGCTGCATATTTTTCTAGTCGCCTTCCTCGTCAGTTCGTCGAACCGTTAAACGTTGTAAATCCGTTTATCGTGCCGATGACGATGTTTATCGCGCTTAGCTCATCGGTATATATGGGTACATTAGATATTAGTGTACTGTTATTCGCTAGCGTTGCATATTACTTTACGGTTGCTCTTGTTGAGAAGTCTAAAAAGATGCGTACTTATGAATTGACAACAGCTCGCTTATTGTTAATGGTGATGGCTACTAGTTTCGCAATGTATTTATCTGACGATAATCAGTTGGTCGTAAGTGTGATTTTAGGGTTAGTGGCGCTTGGAAATATAATCTGGTCCGCTGTATCAATGTACGTTCAGAAACAGTACGATAGACATCATGAAATAGTATTGTGGGTTAGTTTTGTTGTGTCATTAAGTGCTCTGTTTGGCGTGATCGGTTCTGGAGATTCGCTACGAATGATGGTTGCTTTTACCTTTATTGGTGTTATTTCAGCGATTAGTCTTGCAATCCTTTTTTTGTTACGTCGTGTCCGCTTCGGTGTTATGGTTGTGATATCTGGGATTCTATTGGTGCCGATTGGTATAACACTATTCAATATTGATATAGCTATAGCACCACGCGTACAGTATCTAATTTTTCTATTCATGACGCCACTGCCGGTTATTTGCCGATTGCTAGTTTTGAAGTGTCCGAATATTAGTAAAAGTCAGGCTGCTTTAGTATATGGCGCTGCGTCAACTTGGCTATTAATGGCGATGTTCACCTCAGCGATGATAGCCACTTATGCGACAGAGGAAGCCCTGATGTGCCTATCGGGCGCGATAGCTATCGGCGCTGGCATTATGAGTGTGGCTGTATGGCGCGAAAAAGTTTATGAGTTTGTAGTTGGAGTACATACTTCTTTAATGTTGTCAGTATTTTTGCTAGCTTTAGGTTTTTCGGTGTCTAGTGAAAACGTCTCTATTTTAATGGCGTGGATAAATGTGTCGTCGCTATTAATAGTAGAATGGCTTTATCATCGTCATGGCAACACAGCCATCAAAAGTCGTGAGCTGTTTCTATATTCTATTATTGGCGTAGCTATCATTGTTGTGTTGTCGTCAATTCATCCGATAGTTTGGCTGCCGCTAGTGGTGTCACTATACTATGCGTTTTACCGATGTCGTAGAGAGGTTTATTTGGGCGGGGCATATCTTACGACAATCATCTTTGTTTTATTATCTCTGCATTGGTTGAATATACCGTTTAATGATAATCTTGCAATTGCTGCATGGGTGAGTCTAGTTGGTTTTGGGTCTTTGTACTGGCTGTTGCAAATGAATAGGCAATTGTCAATTATTAGTGATATGACGCTGTGTGCCGCTGTAGTTCCAACGATAGTGCTTCCAATAATTAATCTACTGGCAACATATGATTTGTCGTTTAAAATATTGGGATGGATAGCAGCTACAGTAGCTCTTTATATGGCGGTGCTTGCTAAACGAGATTGGCGAATAATGACAATAGCTGCGCACCCGAGTTTAGTGTTGTTGCTTTACCTTATAGCGCAATGGTTTGCTATTACACTCGAATTCATGTCAGTCGTTGCCCTGGTCATTTTTGCGGTGTTTTACGGCTTGTCTATTGCTGCGCGAATCAGAAAGATGTCGAGTCTTTGGTATTACTCTTCATTCTATAGCGCCATCGGCTGGTCGGTAGTCTTATTGTCTATTACTACATCAGTTAGCGCTACTGTGGCGTCAGTGATTCTGGCGGCGCTAGTGTGGATAATTAATGGTATCGCCTTGATGTTCGAAGGTATTCCTAAAAAGAATATTTTATATTTTGATTCAGGCGTGCTCCTAATTCTGTGTGGTGTTTTATTTACTATTAAAAACCTAGCCTTACCCGTTCACGCTATCACAATACCGTATTTGTGGTCAGCGGCAATTCTTTCGGGAGCGGTGATGTCGTGGCGTTGGTTGGGGTATATTCATAAGTCTACGATAATACATCTAGTACTGGCTCTCTCTGCGCTTAGTCTGCCGACTCTCATCCTGGCGTTCGCGGGAGACAGCGTTATGGAAATATTATTCCTAATAGAGCATTCATTAATGGTCGTTGTGGGTCTGGTACTTAACAAGCGACTAGTTACGACATGGGGTGCGGTATGTGTGACATTAGCTTTGATATACCTATTGTCGGGATACACTTATGTATTAGCTATTTTGGCTGGTATATCTATCATTGTAGCGGTGATAATTGTGGTAGCGAGAGCTCAAAGAAGCAAAAGGCAAGATATTGCAAAAAGATAGTTTTTATGCTATAATATGCCGCATGAATGAAAAGACGCCCCTCGATGCAATAAAAACAATTGAAAATCAGTCTTCTGTAGAGGACCTTTATAGTCAGTTAACGGATTTGTCGCCAAAAATTGTTACGATGTTTACGCCGTCAAATCGTAGCGAAGAAGAAGAGGGGTTTCTTTCTGGGGAGGTTAGAGATCCTCAGTTTTACTATGAAAAGCTCAATTCTGCTGATTTTGACGAAGCTGCAGAAAAGATACAGGAGATTGGTAATAAGATATTAAATCATCCTAGCCTGCCGCCATCACACAGAGGTATTTACGAAGAGTTTATCGCAGATTACTCAAAGAAGACGACGCTACTTAATTATGCGCAACAGTATAACAATGCAAAATCAGAAGAGGAAAAGAAAGCTGCCGCTGAGAAGTATAGGTATCTGAATATTGAATCTTACGGTGAGCCAGACGAAGATACCTATCGTTCTCTGTTGGGTGGAAAATTAAACGCTATTCATAGCAAAAAATTGACAGGAAAAGCGAATGAACTGCGGAAAGAGTTATTAGGTATGGTTAATTTCAAGCCTGGAATGGATATCCCAGAGAGGTTCCGTCCATCAGACGAAACAGTGGAATGGATGCATAGTGTAGCAGAGTCTTTATATGGAGGCATGCTAAGTCATATTCCTAATAAGCAAGAAGAATTTGATCCGTATGAGTTGCAGAAAATATTTACTGATATTATCGAAGAAGAGTTCAATGGACTTAATGATCCAGAGGGTTATGCTGGAGCAGCGGAGGGTTGGGCGGTTTCTGTAGGGAAGGCTACTTCTGTTAATGTAAAATCCTCTGAGAAAAGAATAGTTATTCCCGACAATGGTATGATGCGATCTCGTAAAAAGGTTGAGAATTTAGTAGTTCACGAGATTGGTGTTCATATGCTGAGGTCTATTACAGGTGGAGAGACTGATGTGCTTCCTCTGAAATCTGGATTGAGCGACTATTATGACGCCGAGGAAGGGCTGGGCGTGGTGATGGAGCAGGCTTTGAGCGGAAAGTTTGCTGAGCGCGGTGTTGATCACTATATAACAGCTGGACTCGCTCACTTTGATAATAAAGATTTTCGTGATGCGTTTGAAGTGAAGTGGAGGTTGTCGCTGCTCGACTCTGTTGAGGATGGAGGTGAAATTAACGATAAGCAGATAGCAAAGGCAAAAAAGACTGCTTTTACTCAGACTCTACGAAGCTTCCGCGGGACAAACGACATGCCTTTATTTAAGGATCTGAGCTATTATAATGGTTCGGTAGAAGTTTGGAGACACCTAGAATCTATAAAAGGTGATGACTTTTTACTGTCGTTGCTTCTTGCCGGGAAAGTGAATACTTCAAAGAAACATAGGGATGTTATTCTTGAATCAAAAAGTATGTAGTAGGGCGTTATACATTTGATATATATCATAAATTATGCCATAATATTGACGTATGAAAGAAAAAACCGTTATTGGGTCGACTGAGTTTGTGGATTTCGGCAAGCGAGCGCAAAAAGTCCCAGCTAAAATTGATACGGGCGCCGATTCCAGTGCGGTTTGGGCGAGTAATATTCGCATTGATAAAGATGGGGTATTGAAATTTTCTCTATTTGGTAAGGGTTCGCCGTATTATAATGGTAAGGTATTCAAGAGAACTGATTATTCTGTAGCCAGCGTGCGCTCTGCAATGGGTCAAGAGCAGATTCGTTATCGAACACACTTTTGGGTAAAGCTTGGCGGGCGAAAAATTAAAATGTTGATGAATCTATCTGATCGGTCAAAGAATGAATTTCCGGTGTTAATTGGAAGACGGTCGATTTCTGGAAAATTCCTAGTGGATGTCTCAAGAAAAAATGTTCGCAGAAAAAAACCGTCCGTAACTGTTAGTCTTAATGAAGAAGTAAAATTGAATCCATACGAATTTTATAAAAAATATCATCAGAAAGGTGAAGAAAAGTAATGCGAATTGCAATCTTATCTAACGGCAACATTAATTATTCGACGCTTCGCCTGAAAGAGGAGGCTGAAAAGCGCGGTCATCAAGTTAAGGTTATCAAGTATAAAAACTGCTACGTTTCAATTGATGAAAAGCATCCAACGGTCATCTACAAAGGTAAGGAAATTGGTGATTTTGACGTGGTGATTCCGCGAATCGCGAGCCATATGACAAAATATGGAACAGCGGTTTTGCGTCAATTGGAGATGATGTATCCGAAGGCGTTTTTTATGAATCGCTCGATTGCAATTACTAGGGCGCGAGACAAATTGCGCTCAACGCAGTTATTGGTAAAAGCTGGAGTGTCGATCCCGAAGACGGTCTTTTCCCGAAACGCAACTGACATTGATTCGCTCATTGAAGAGATTGGTGGTATGCCGGCGATTATTAAGTTGGCGCGTGGCACGCACGGAAATGGTGTGGTTCTGGCGGAAACTAAAAAGGCTGCCAAGTCGGTTCTGCAGGCGTTTTATTTGACCAACTCGGACGGCACGAACGTGCTGCTTCAGGAGTTTATTAGAGAGTCGGCTGGTGTCGACATTCGTGCGTTTGTGGTTGGCAGTCAAGTGGTGGCTAGTATGAAGCGTCAGAGTTTGGACGATGATTTTCGTAGCAATTTACACAAGGGCGGCGAAGGAACCAGTATAAAATTGACAGATTCTGAGCGTAAAATGTGCGTGAAAGCCGCTAAGGCAATGGGATTAACGGTTGCCGGAGTCGACTTCATGAGATCAAGTCGTGGTGCTTTGGTGCTGGAGGTTAATGCTAGCCCAGGATTTGGAATTGAGAAAATTACTCGCCGAAATGTGGCTGGAAAGATAATTGAGTATATTGATCGAAACGCCAAGCGTGGCAATAAAAAAGATAAAATCGGCGCTTAAGCATAAACTTGTTATAATAGGTTTATGGACGAGCCTCGTCACTCGACAGTAACTCAAACTGTCATCAAATGGATATTTATCTGCGGTATGCTGATGGTTATTGGTGGGGCAATTTTTTATGCTTTTCGAACGGTTTCGCCGAAAACAGAAATGATTTATCTTAATAAGACGATGCTTCGGGCGGAAATTGCTAATGACGAAGAATCGCAGCGGAAAGGCTTGTCTGGAAGACTGGGGATTGATGAGAATTATGCTATGCTGTTCGTGTTTGACCATAACGATCGTCATAAAATGTGGATGAAAGATATGAAGTTTTCGGTTGACATGATTTGGATCAATGATAAAAAGCGCGTTGTCTATGTAAAACATAACGTCAAACCGGACGCTGAGCCGCATGAAAAATATGCGCCACCGGTTCCGGCAAAGTACGTGTTGGAGGTGAAGGCGGGAGTTGCTAAGCGGGCAAGCGCTACAGTTGGGTCACAGGTAAAATTTGATTTGGAGGAGGATAAATGAGTGTGATAATTTTATTTGGAGCAATTTTAGTAGCGGTTTTTGCGGTTGCATTTGTTTCATCTCGAAGATTCGGTCCATTGGCGTTGTCGTTGGCGACGGGATTTTTACTATCAGAATGGTGGGGAAACTGGCTGACGGGGGTGCTGGACGGCTTGAAATTGGAAACTGGTTTATTGCCAAATGGTGTAATTTCGGGATTAGTTTTAACGTTGGTTCCGTTAATTATGCTTCTTTTAAGCGGTCCGAGATATCAGAAAAAACATGAGAGAATTGTCTCGGCGGTGGGAATCGCGTTTTTGACAGCAGCGCTATTGGTGGTTCCTCTGGGAAAATATATATCATTAGACGGACAGGCGCTGGAGCTGTATAAGATTTTCGCGAATAATTGGCGATATGTGGCTACGTTTGGTCTGGTGTGTGGTCTAATTGACATTTTTTCACTACATACTGGCGGACATAAACTCGCTAAGCATTGACCTTTGTGTTGGTTTGTGCTAGGATGAAGAAAGCGGATATTCCGAATGGGTCCATAGCTCAGCTGGTTAGAGCACCTGCCTTTTAAGCAGGGTGTCCCGGGTTCAAGCCCCGGTGGACCCTCCAAATTTGAAATCGACTCCCTTGGCGGAGTCTTTTTTATGGCTTCGGATCCAGATATACTTTAAGTATGAATAGTTGGCTATTTAAGAAGTTGCATATTTCTTGGTTGGTGGCGGTGTGGTGCCTCGGTCTGACAATTGGCGTAATTTCCATCCATTACATACCGCGGTCGTTTGCGGCGAACTCATTATTTTTATTGATCGGGCTGACTATTTTTGTAATCGTGGCAATTTGGCGCTGGCGATTTTTTGTGATTTTAGCAATTATTTCTGGAGTTTTGATTGGTCTTTGGCGCGGTGAAATTGGCAGAAAAGGCGTGGAGGTTTATGATTCGTTAATCGGAAAAGTCGCAATTGTCCAGGGTCAAGTTTTGGAGGATCCTGATCTCGATAAAAATAGCCAAACGGTTCTTAGACTGGGCAATTTGCAGATGAATAATGAAAAATTGCCGGGACAAATTTGGGTGACGACGCCAGATAAAAACTCAATTAAGCGCAGTGATATTGTGAGAGTTAAGGGTAAAATGACGGCGGGATTTGGGGCTTTTTCAGCAAGCATATATCGGGCGAAAATTATTAGTGCCGAAAGACCCGTTCCGGGTGATGTGGCGGTGGGAGTTCGCGATTGGTTTGCGGGGCGGGTTCGCGAGCATATTCCGGAATCAGAGTCCGCGTTGGGATTGGGATTTTTATTGGGTTTAAGGCGTGCTATGCCGACTGAATTAAGTGACAATTTGAAAATTGCTGGACTAACGCATATCGTGGTGGCGAGCGGCTACAATTTGACAATTTTAGTTCGTTTAGCGCGACGATTATTCGCCAAGCGATCAAAATATTTAGCGATGCTCAGCGCGGCTGTTATGATAATTGGTTTTATGGCGGTGACTGGATTAAGTCCTAGTATGTCGAGGGCTGGTTTGGTGGCGGGACTGAGTCTGGCGGCGTGGTATTATGGTCGGACAATTCATCCACTGGTTCTGCTTCCCGTGTCGGCGGCAATCACGCTATTGATAAATCCGCAATTTGGTTGGGGCGATTTGGGCTGGCAATTAAGCTTTGCTTCTTTCGCGGGTGTAATTATGTTGGCGCCACTTCTTCATTCTTACTTTTTTGGCAATAAAGAGCCGGGTGCGTTTCGACAGATTTTAATTGAAACTTTGTCGGCACAAATTATGACATTGCCGCTGCTTATGATGAGTTTTGGGGTTATTAGTAATGTGGCGCTAATTGCGAATATGCTGATTTTGCCGTTTGTGCCGCTAGCGATGCTGCTGACGTTTATGTTGGGTGTGATGGTTTTTGTGCCGATGATTGGCGTGTTGATTGCAATTCCGACGACGTGGCTACTTGGCTATATGATTCAAGTCACCAATTGGACGGCTGGATTTGAATGGGCTCAAATGGAAGTTAGTATCAATTTGTGGCAGTGTGCGGTTTTATATGTGGCGCTAATTTTGGCAATGATTTGGATGAAAAAGCAAACTAAATTGGACCTCGCTAAGATAAATATTGTGGAGTAGTGTATAATAGTAACAGATTGAAATAGCAAATAACTTTAGGAGAAATTATGTCAGGACACAGTAAATGGGCTACAACTCACCGACAAAAAGCGATTGTTGACGCTAAGCGCGGCGCGATTTTTACGAAATTAGGTAATCAAATTGCTATTGCGGCACGTGGCGGCACAGACCCAGCGCTGAACTCAAGTTTGGCGATGGCAATTGAAAAAGCTAAGGCTGCAAATATGCCTAGTGCAAACATCCAGCGAGCAATTGACCGAGTGGCAGATAAGAGTGCGGCGGCTTTGGAGGAGATTGCTTACGAAGGTTATGGCCCTGGCGGCGTGGGCGTTATTATTGAAACGGCGACAGATAATCGTAATCGAACATTGCCTGAAGTAAAAACTGCGTTGGTTAAAAATGGCGGGCGAATTGCTGATGCTGGTAGTGTGATGTTTCAATTTACGCGCAAAGGCGTCATTACTATCGAAGGTAGCGGGGAAGATTTGTTGCTAGCGGTTTTGGACGCTGGCGCCGAAGATGCTGTCGAGGAAGACGGCGAAATTATCGTGTATACGGAGTTGAAAGATTTGGCGAGTGTGCGAAATAAATTGGTTGAGCAAGGCTTGAAGGTTAAAGATGCGGAGTTGCGATATATTGCTAACACGCCGATAGAAATTGCCGACATGGAAACTGCACAGAAATTGATGAAAATGATTGATGCGTTGGATGATTTGGATGACGTTGTGAATGTTCATACAAATGCAGATATAACGGCGGAATAAAATCATCGCTTTAAGAAATCGCTCCTTTTCTGGGGCGATTTTTAATTTGACAAAAAGTACGCTAAACTAAAGATGATTAACCATAAGCAAGGAGCGAGCATGAAGTATTTGCGCAACACACTACTTATGATACTAGCCGTGGCACTAATAATGCCGTCGCCGTTGGTTTTAGCGGATGGTGTTTCAGGTGCTACTCAAGAGTCGAAAGTTGATGACGCTCAGACTGCTGATAATAGTCTTAAATCGACTGAGGAAGTGAAAAATCCAGTTGTTGATAAGGAACAGATCGATAGCAATTCACCTTCCCAATCAAGTGAAAATCCCGAGGCTCCAACGGAGAATTCTTCTATAGATAGTCCGAGTGAAAATCCTGCTACCAATGAGTCTTTAAAATCTGAGCCAAACCCCGAATCTGAGCCGCCAAAAATAGATAATCCAAGCGGAAGAATAGAAGAAAATGCTCCGATATTAATTTCAAAGATTAGTCAGGACAAAAAATACGTTGAGATTTATAATCAGACGAATCAGGATGTTAATTTGGCTGGTTGGAAAATAGAGTATTACGCTGGATCTGGCGCTAAAACCGTTGGAAAAAATTTCAAGGATGAAGTAATTTTGGCGAACGGATTTTTGGTATTGTCGAACGATAAGATGTTGGCGGGTGCCATAAAGTTTGATAATAATTTAGGTTTGGCTCAGAATGATGGATCGGTCGTGTTGTCGCGCTCGGACGGGTCGGTCGCAGATACTGTTGGCTGGGGAAATAATTCAAAGTCTGCGGGTTCACCAATTAAAGGCGGTGTGAAAATTGTTTGGCGCTGTTTTATTGATGGAAATATTATTGATTCGAAAAATAATTCCACTGATTTTTTATCGAGTAAAGGTTCTGATAATCAGGAAATTGTGCCGTATTCACGACCAAATTGCAAAACCCCAGATTCCAAACCTGAACCTCCAAAGGAGTTGAATAAATGTGAAGGCCTGAAGCTAAGTGAAATTGCGTCGAATGTTGATGAACAATTCATTGAGATTATCAATTCTGGCGAAAAAACCGTCATTACGACAGGCTGTAAATTGGCGGTTGGCGATGCTGGCGTTCGTGAAAATATTGGTGATATCGAATTAAATCCTGGTGAATTTTTAACGATCAAAATAAAAAATACGAAGCTGAAATTGCCAAAAACAAAAGGAAAAGTTTATTTACTAGACGAAGCTGGCTCGAAAATTAGTTCCGCTGAATATGAGAAGTTAGCGAAAAGCTCTTCGTGGAGTTTGATTGATGATGAGTGGATGCAAACGTTTATGATAACTGAAAATTCTGAGAATATCTTTAAGGAATATTTGGATTGTCAGAATGGTTACGAGCGAAATGTGTTGGGCAGATGTGTGAAAATTGCCACCCCGCCAGCTGAAAGTCCTTGTCCTATTGGTCAATATCGTCATCCGGAAACTCGCCGTTGTCGAAAAAATGAAGCGGCAAAAACTATTACGCCCTGTAAAGATGGCTATTATCGTAGCGAGGAAACTGGCAGATGTCGATCTATCGCATCGGCGGCGGCAAAAACTTTGAAGCCCTGCCCAGAAGGTCAATTCCGTAATTCAGCTACGGGTCGATGTAAGAAAATTGCCTCCACTGATGATATAGCAAAAGAATGTCCAGAAGGATTTGAGCGTAATCCGCAAACTAAGCGATGTCGAAAGATAAAATCTGCGAATATGCCAACTGTTGGTTCGGCGGCTACTGAAGTTAAGCAGGTCGCTGGCGCTACTTGGGGTTGGTGGGTGTTTGGTGGCGTGAGCTTACTGGCTGTCGGTTACGGCGTGTGGCAATGGCGATGGGAAATTTCGCAATTTGTACGAAAAATCCACGAAAGCATTAAATCCGCAAGCGGTAAATAATTGCTATAATAAAGATATGAGAATTATCGGGATTGACCCGGGAACGGGGATTTTGGGGTTTGGTGTGATTGATTTTTCTCGTGGCAAGTTCAAGATGGTCACGGCGGGAGTTGTGACGACGCCGGCACATACGCCAATTGACGAAAGGCTTGAAGATATTTTCGATAGCCTGACAGAGATTATTGCCGAAACAAATCCTGATGTTATGTCGATTGAAAAGCTATTTTTTGCGCGCAATGTTACGACGGCGATCTCTGTGGCGGAAGCGCGCGGTGTGGCGATGTTGACTGGGCGAAAAGCCGGAATGTCGATTGCTGAATATACGCCACTGCAAATAAAGCAAACTTTGACCGGCTATGGCAAGGCTGATAAGAAGCAGGTTCAGGAAATGGTGCGACTTAATTTGGGTTTGAAAGATGTTCCGAAGCCGGATGACTGCGCGGATGCTTTGGCTGCAGCAATTACACACGCGGCGATGAATCGGGTATAATTGGAATATGATTGCACATGTTTTTGGAAAAGTTGCTGAGAAGTTTAATGGCTCGTTAGTCGTTGATGTTCATGGTGTTGGATATGAAGTTAGTGTGGCGACTAATGATTTTGACGCGGTAATATTAGACCAGGAAGTGAAATTTTACACTTATCATCATGTGCGCGAACAGTCGGAGGAATTATTTGGGTTCTCTAGCTTGGCGGCGAAAAAACTGTTTGAAATGCTAATCACGGTTCAGGGGGTTGGTCCAAAGGCTGCGCTGGCTATCTTGAGCTTGGGTGATGCCGAGCAAGTGCGTAATGCTATTGCTAATGCTGACAGCGGTTTTGTACAAAAAGCCACTGGTGTCGGCAAAAAAACTGCCGAGCGAGTGGTGGTTGATCTGAGCGATAAAGTTGGTTTACCGACTCATTACGGCCGAACGGAAGCTCCAGTGCAGACTGAATTAAACACTTCTGATGAGGCCTTGGAGGCGTTGATGGCTTTGGGTTATACGCTGGCAGATGCAACTAAGGCGCTTGAAAACGTTGATGCCAATTTGCCAACAGCTCAGCGAGTGACTGAGGCTTTGAAAAAGTAAGGTTTTAGTAATTGATATCTATTACGACTCGTTTTCTTCTTTAACTGTCTGCTTTGCTTCTCTAATGAGATTTTCTATGTCGCCGGCTGTTAGTCTGTCCCAGTCATGAAAACTCTGAACACTGCCGCGTAATCGCTGACCTTGTATGCCGGTAATTCCATATAATCCAGGCAGATCATCAAATTGGTGATTGCACGACTTTTGGTCGAATATTTCGGCCTGCTCTTTGTCAGAAGCGCCTTCTTTCGATGCGATTCTATCGCACCATAAAAATGGATATTCTACTAGTAAGCCAATTACGTGTTTTGCAATTTCTGTTGATTTGGGGTCGTATTCTTTTGTTTGTTCGAAATTGCCATATCCTCGCTCGGTTAAGGTGTTGCTAATATTTTTTACATCAATTGCAACCCTGTGCGACTCAATTCCTTCAGATTCGTCGGAAGGCGCTAATCCTAGCTCGGCCAAAATATATGGCACTGCCTCTGACATTAACC
>UNSM01000011.1 GCA_900555425.1 Candidatus Saccharimonadota bacterium
AAATCAGCGTTTTATCACCGACAAGCGCTTGATCATGGCTTTCGGCATAGTTAATGACTTTTTCCTCTGGTCGATGCGAACTCAAAGTGTAAACTAATTGCCCCAAATCCCAATCTTCATCATTTTTCTCTTTCAGGGTTTTTATCCATAAATCTGGCGCGCCCATTTGCAAGCGATAATCAAAGCCCAGCCCGCCATCTTTTGTTGATGCGCCCAGTCCAGGAAAACCGCTCATTTCCTCTGCAATTGTCGTGGCGTCGGGACGAACGGTGTGAATGGTTTCATTCGCCAATCTTAAATAAGCGAGCGCGTCTTTGTCGACGTCGTCGCGGAAATAATCATCATAGCTAGTGAAACTTTTTCCGAGTCCGTGATCGTGGTAAATCATACTAGTTACACCATCAAACCTAAATCCGTCAATGTGATATTCGTCCAACCACCAACGGCAATTACTTGCCAAAAAATGCAAAACTTCTGGCTTGCCGTAATCGAATAATCGCGAATCCCATTCTGGGTGATTTGTTGGCTTGAAATATTGTGTCGGATCGCCGGCAAAATTGCCCAGACCTTCGACTTCGTTTTTGGCGGCGTGAGCGTGAACGAGGTCAATGATGACGCGCAGTCCCATTCCGTGCACAGTGTCGACCAATTTCTTAAAATCGTCGGGCGTGCCAAATCTTGACGAAACCGCGAAAAAGTTGCTGACGTGATAACCGAAACTGCCGTAATATGGATGCTCGGCGATTGCCATAAGTTGAATGGTGTTATAGCCGGATTCTTTGATTCGTGGCAAAACATCCGCGGTGAATTCGCTGAAACTGGCGACTTTTTCCTGTTGGCTGCTCATGCCAACGTGCGCTTCGTAAATTAGAGGAACTTTTGGCTTGGTTGGGGTTTTATATTGCCAATCATAGGGAGTTTTTGGCGACCACACGACCGCGGAAAAATCGACAGAATTTTCGTCCTGAACGACGTAATTTGCGTATGAAGGCAGTCGCCAGCCGTCGCCGCCAGACCAATAGACACGCAATTTGTATTTTTGTCCGTGACGAAGCGAATTTTCAGGAAGATTTATGCTCCATTCGCCGTTTTTATCACGATTTAAGGCAAATTCCTCACGCTCTTTCCAATCTGAAAAATCGCCAACCAAAAATATCTGAGTGGCATTCGGCGCCCATTCTCTAAATGTCCATCCCGCATCCGTTTTATGAAGTCCGAAATATAAAAAACCCATCGCGAATTCGGCTGGCGTTTTGCCGCTTAAAACCTTTTCCAGTTTCGAGGAAATATACTTCTCGCGCGCCTGAATTGTGGATTTGTGCGGGGCTAGCCACTGGTCCAAATCAACGAGGGTTTTATTGCTCATGTTTCTAGTATACAGCATACGGAGGAGGCTATACTTGTAAATATCTATTAAAGTTGTATAATATATAGCAATATGGAGCGCTCAAAGCCTGATATGGAGTCTAATTCTCCTAAGCTATTCTCTGACGAAGACTGGAGGCGAATTGCTGGCGCGAATTTATTGCTCGACGGGGAAGGGGAAAACGACGAGATTGCAATTGCTGAGATAGAACAAGCTGCGCACGCTGGCGATATTGAGGGCGAGAAGGTTAGAGTTGTTGGATATAGTCAATCCGAAGAGGATGATTCGTATTGTTTGCGGTCGGTTGAGGGTGTGGCGGATTTGATATCTCCCGTGGAAATTGATCCTGAGACTCCAGCGCCGTTTGCGATTTACACTAAAGAGATGGCTGCTTTGTGTGTGCGAACTTCGCAGGAGGACTATTATTTTCCGCTTGATAAGCAGGCGATTGTATCAATAGAGTTATTGCCAGATGATAGTGGCGTTCCTCGATGTGTGCGTAAATTGCGCCACTATGCTGACAAAGTTGAAGAAGCTGCTGGTGTCGGCGACATTCAAGATGCGGAGTCGAGGCAGCTTTTGATAGATGAGATGAATGATGTTTTGAATGAGATTCCATATGATGGCGGAATTCAAGTGAAATGCCAGGCGTATAAGGTTAAAATTGACGGCAAGGAAAATAATGTAGAAGACGCTAATTCTGCGGTTTTATCTGGATGGCTACCGAGTTTTACGTGGCGTGATGATCGTCCTGTATTGGAAATGTTTGATATTAAAAATCGATTTGCGACTTTTTGTGTAGATATGAAAGACGTGCTTGATATGGCGCCAATTGATAAAGAGGAGATCGGGGTCTCTATTGATTTATTTGAAACGGTTTTTAATGATGATTTTCAGGAGACCGCTTGGCAGCTAGCGACGGATCTTTCTTATGTTGACAAGTCGGAGTTTGATGAAGTGTCAAGAGAATATACCCAAACATTAAATGACCAGTTGTCTGAGTTTTCTGCGACAAGACTTTATGGCATTAGCACCGTTGATTTTACCGGTTTTGCGTTGGCTCCTGACGCCACGAAAAATAATGAATTACAGTATGAATTTATGGATATTTCTGGGGCGTGTATTGATGGGATGTGTTTCGTTAGCTATCATGATAAATTTTACGCGGCAATTGAAGTGACGATAGATGATGAGTCTGGAGACTTTTCGAAGAAGGTTTATGTGATACCTGATAGAGATAAGATTATTCGTTTGGAAGGATTTGATGATGAAGCTGAAGAGCTTAAAATGGCGGTAAATGAACTTCATAAAATTGCAAATTTTGCAAGTGAAGTAGTTAATGATGAGTGTTTCTATAAATTGCCTCTTAATGAGCAGCTTGATGTATTGAGTCAGTATGAATGCGCCGCTCGTAATGTAATCCAGGATATTAGCAGAGTGCGGGAGTTTAAGGGTGAATGTGTAGTTTCGGCATACCGATGTTTGCCTGGCGATTTGCTGAATGCTGTTTCGTGGAATGATGTTCCACCAGAAGAAGTGAATAGTCATGAATATGTTGAAAAATTTGCGCTGCGTGCGGATAATTTGGCGATCTGGAATCCAGAAATTAACGATAGGCCAGATATTGACGGCCGAATATTAAGCGTGTCGGAATTGCCGCTTAGTCGTGGTGAGCCTATGCTAATAGTTAATAACGCGGAAGAGAATAAATATTACTTGGTGCGATGTAGCGATGTGATTAGCTTGTCACGAAACGATCCGTCTACCATTTCGTGATATAATCAAACAGATTATGCAGAAAAAACCTTTTTCTTTTGAAATAACTTCACGATTTAACGACACGTTGGCGCGAACGGGAATTATTCACACGCCACACGGTGATATTAAAACGCCGGCGTTTATTGTGGTTGGAACTAAGGCTAATGTTAAGGCGATGATTCCGGAGATGGTGAAGGATGTCGGCGCGCAGGCGGTGCTGGCGAATGCTTATCATTTATATCTGCAGCCGGGGCATGAGTTGATTGAAAAGGCTGGATATCTTGGTGAATTTATGCACTGGGATGGTCCAACGTTTACGGATAGTGGTGGGTTTCAGGTTTTGAGTTTAGGCTCTGGCTTTAAGAAGGTTTTGGCTATGAGCACTGATGTTGATGAAGAAATTGCGATTGCTAAAAAATCGTCGCGTCATGCTTGGGTGGACGAAAACGGCGTGATGTTTAAGTCGCATCTGGACGGCTCTTACCATAAATTTACGCCAGAATTGTCCATGCAAATTCAGGCTGGAATTGGCGCTGATATTACTTTTGCGTTTGATGAATTGACCTCTTTGATTGATCCGTACGAATATCAAGTTGAGGCGCTGGCCAGGACGCATGCTTGGGCGGAACGAAGTTTGGCGGAAGTCAAGCGCCTAAGGGCGGCTCGTCCAGATAAGCCGTATCAAGCTTTATTTGGCGTTTTGCAAGGCGCGAATTACGAGGATTTGCGAAAGCAGACTGCTGAGTTTTTGGGCGCGATGGATTTTGATGGCTATGGAATTGGTGGCGCGTTGGAAAAGGAAACTATGGCGCAAACGATTCAGTGGGTCAATCAAATTCTGCCTGAAAATAAACCGCGTCATTTACTGGGAATTTCCGAGCCTGATGATATTTTTGCGGCAATTGAGCAGGGAATTGACACCTTTGACTGTGTGAGTCCAACGCGTGTAGCTAGGAACGGCGCCGCTTATACGCCGTTTGGTCGGGTTAATGTGCGTGGCCGAAAATACCGCGAGATGTTTGCGCCAATTATGGACGATTGCGATTGTTATACTTGCAAGAATTACACGGCGGCTTATCTCTGTCATCTTTTGCACGCTCGTGAGTCGTTGGCTGGAACGTTGTTGTCGATTCATAATGAGCGATTTATCGTTAAGTTGGTTGATGATATTCGAGCCAGCTTGGAGGATGGAACTTTTTACGAGTTTCGCGATTCGTTCTTGGCGAAGTATTATAGTAAGAAATAGGCTATTTACAACTGATTGGAAAATCGTTATAATTAAACTCATACGCCGTGAGGTCTTTTTTATGGACTGTACCCGCGTGAAAAATAATAATTAAATTAAGGAGAACTTCTACAAATGGCAGATGCATTTGACCGAAGCAAACCGCACGTTAACGTTGGTACAATGGGCCACGTTGACCACGGTAAGACTACGCTGACTGCTGCGATTACTGCAGTGTTGGCAAAGCGCCTACCAAGCGCAGTTAACAAACCTGTTGCGTACGACCAGATCGACAACGCACCAGAAGAGAAGCAACGTGGTATTACTATCGCGTCTTCACACCAAGAGTATGAATCAAAGAATCGTCACTATGCACACGTTGACATGCCAGGACACGCTGACTACGTCAAGAACATGATCACCGGTGCTGCTCAGGTTGACGGTGCGGTATTGGTTATCGCTGCAACTGACGGCCCAATGCCTCAGACTCGTGAGCACGTTTTGCTTGCAAAGCAAGTTGGTGTGCCAAAGATCGTTGTCTTCTTGAACAAGATGGACATGGCTGACGAAGAAATGGTTGAGCTGATCGAAGAAGAAGTTCGCGAACTTCTTGAAAAGAACGGCTTCGACAAAGACGCTCCAATCATCAAGGGTTCTGCTCTTAAGGCCCTTGAAGGTGACGAGAAATACGAAGACGCTATTATGGAATTGGTTGACGCAATGGACAGCTACATTCCAGAGCCAGCACGTGACATGGACAAACCATTCATTATGCCAATTGAGGACGTCTTCTCAATTAAGGGTCGTGGTACAGTAGCAACTGGTCGTATCGAGCAGGGTGTTGTTAAATTGAACGACGAAGTTGAAATCGTTGGTTTGAAGCCAACTCAGAAGTCAGTTGTAACTGGTATTGAGGCCTTCAAGAAATCTCTTGACCAAGGTCAAGCAGGTGACAACGCAGGTGTCTTGCTACGCGGTATTGAGCGCAGCGACATTGAGCGCGGTCAAGTTTTGGCAAAGCCAGGCACAATTACTCCACATACTGAGTTTGAAGCTGAAGTTTACATCTTGAAGAAGGAAGAAGGCGGTCGCCACACTCCATTCTCAAAGGGCTACAAGCCACAGTTCTACTTCCGCACAACTGACGTTACCGGTGAAGTTGAATTGCCAGCTGACAAAGAAATGGTTATGCCAGGCGACACTGTAACCTTCAAGGTTAAGTTGCTTGCACCAATCGCTATGGAGCAAGGTTTGAACTTTGCTATCCGCGAAGGTGGCCGTACAGTTGGTGCTGGTGTTGTTACAAAGATTAACAAATAATCTTGATAACACAAGCCTAATTAAATCCCCCGAACTTTCGGGGGATTTTTTGATTGCTACAAGAAGGGGTTAATTGACAAAGCGGTAATGTTTATGGCAGAATAAAGACATCTAATATAAAACAGAAAAAGGAGATTTTGGTGAATAAACAGAAATTGCTAATTGTTGGTGGCGGTGGAATGGTTGGTGCAACGGCGGCTTATGCGTGCGCATTGCGTAGTGTTATTGAAGAGATTGTGCTGATTGACCGTAATGAGGATTTGGCTTGGGGGCAGGCGGCTGACATTAATGACGCGATGGGAATTGACAGAAATGTCGTGGTTCATACGGGAAATTATTCTGATATCAATGACGACGACATCGTTGTGATTACTGCGGGTGCGCCGCAACTTCCTGGTCAGACTCGATTAGAATTGATTGACGTTAATGCGAAAATTATGCGTGATATTGTGAAAAATATTATGGCAAATGGTGCGAAGCCGTATTTGGTGATTGTCAGTAATCCGGTTGATGTTTTGACTTACGTGGCGCTTAAGGAATCTGGTTTGCCGAAAAATCGTGTGTTCGGGACGGGCACGACGCTTGATACTTCGCGAATGAAGTCGTATTTGGCGGACGCGTTTAATGTCGACAGCAAGGCGGTTGACGCTTATATTTTGGGCGAGCATGGCGATTCGTCATTTTCGACAATTGAAACGGCGCAAATTGGTGAAGTGCCGATTAAAGAATATCCTGGGTTTACAGAGGAAATGATTGACGGAATTGAGCAGAAGGTTCGCGACCGAGCTTATCGGGTGATTGAAACAAAGAAATCGACGTATTTTGCGATTGGGTTTGTTGTGTCTAAAATTGTTTCGGCGCTCCGAAAGTCGACGCACACGGTTTATCCCGTTTGCTCTTTGGCTGAAGACGAATATGGCTTGAATAATGTTGTGCTTGGATTGCCATCAACAATCAGTAGCGACGGCGTGAAGATTTTGGCGGGCTATCCACTTACCGAGCGAGAAAAAGAATCGCTGAATAAATCTGCTGGAATTATTGCGGAAATGATTTCTCATCTTGATAAAGCGGAAAATTGCTGATATAATCGCATAGTTAATAATAATTTATCTCGAGAACTCGATTGACTATAAATAGGGCAATTAGAGGTTACGAGATCGCACATAAGAGGAGGAGCTATGGCTCAAGATACAGGAATTAAAATCCGTATTCGTCTGAAGGCTTATGACCACAAAGTCATTGACCAATCAGCAAAACAAATTATCGACACCGCAATTCGCACAGGTGCTAACGTGGCTGGCCCAGTGCCTTTGCCAACTCGACGCAGCACTTACACTGTCGTAAAGAGTCCGCACGTTTACAAAACTGGTGGTGAATCTTACGAGCGCCGCGTTCACAAGCGTCTGATTGACATTACAAACGCTACACCAAAGACGATTGATAGCTTGCAGAACTTGAATTTGCCAGCTGGCGTTGATGCTGAAATTCGTATGTAATTTAACGATATATAAAATTTCCGCCTCTTGAATGGGGCGGATTTTTTATGCTATAATTCCATTTAGCTTATGACAAAACAAAAAACTCGTACTTATGCTCGCAATCGCTCGAAGTCTAGCGAGCTGTTTAGCCGCAAAGGTCGCGAACGTATTTATGATAATGACGGCTCATTTTTCTTGAAATTGGTGGTTTTTGTGATATTAAGTGCGCTGTGGCTTCGTCTAAAAAATCCAGTTGAAGTTGGCGGCTTAGTTGTCCAGGCCATTCCTGTCGGTCTATTTATTGCGTTGCTATTAGTCTTAAAGCTTGAGAAATACCAATTCAATCGGAAAATTTGGTATGTCACGATAATTTTCATGGCAATTCTGACTTCGTTTACGCCGGTTGGCGTGATGATTTAGAGCCTGTCTTTATTGACAATAACGTACGTAACGTGCTATAGTGAGGAAGTAATTTCTATTACGCGTAATATCAACTGTTCTCCTTGGTGAATGAGCAGGTCTGGTTATGAGCGGATGTTTACGTTTAACGTTCTCCCAGAATCCAGAAACCGCACGTCATCAGGAGTATTTAAGTGGGAGTGAGGAAAAGTGAAAACACTTCTCGGTACCAAACTTGGTATGACCCAGCTCTTGGCTGAAGACGGCAAAGCCATTCCGGTAACGCTGATCCAAGCCGGCCCTGTCACCGTTACTCAGGTGAAGACTGTCGAAACCGACGGTTACAATGCGGTACAGGTAGCTTTTGGAGAGGGTAAGAACCTGAGCAAGGCCGTGGCTGGACACGTTAAGCCAGCCCAAGTGACCCCGAAACATATTCGGGAATTCCGTGTCGACCAGATTCCAGAGGATCTGAAAGTTGGCAGTGAAATTAATGTTTCCGCGTTTGAAGTCGGCGATTTTGTCGATGCAACCGGAACCAGCAAAGGTAAAGGTTTCGCTGGAACCATTAAACGCCACAACTTTAAGCGTCATCGTAAGACGCACGGTGGTAAAGGTAATACTCGTAAGCCAGGTTCAATTGGCTCGATGTATCCACAAAAAGTTTTCAAGGGTAAGACGATGGCTGGCCACATGGGTCACGAGCGTGTTACTGTTAAGAACTTGGAAGTGGCATATGTTGATCCAGAGACCAATCTAATCGGGGTTAAGGGCGCTGTTCCTGGACCACGAAAGGGGCTGATTATTTTAGGAGGTAACAAGTAATGGCAGATTCAACCAAACTTCCTAAAGACATTTTTGCTGTGGAAGTGCCAAATCACGAATTGTTGAAATTGGCATACGACAGCTACTTGGCAAACGCACGCCTAGCTAGCGCTACAACCAAGCAGCGCGGCGAAGTTTCTGGTGGTGGTAAAAAACCATGGAAGCAAAAGGGAACTGGTCGAGCACGTTTCGGCTCAAGCCGTAACCCAATCTGGCGCGGCGGTGGTGTGGTCTTTGGCCCACGCGGCAACGAAAACTACACTAAAAAATTGTCAAAGACTGCTAAGAAAGTGGCAGTTCGCCAAGCTTTGACCGTAGCTAACGAAGCTAAGAAAATTGTCATCAAAGACGTTAAGACTACTGGCAAGACCAAGGAAGTCGCAACATTCCTAGCTGACAACAAGTTCGAGCGCCGTGTTCTGATCGTTGTAGATGAGAAGACGCCAGAACTTATGCGTGCTACAAACAATATTCAGAACGTTTTGGTGGTTCGCGCTAATTATCTAAGCGTTTATCACATTCTGAATGCGGATACAATCGTTATAACACCGAAAGCTCTACCTGTAATTACTGCATGGTTGGGCAAGGAGGAAGCGTAATATGAAACAGACGATTATTATCCCACGCGTTAGTGAAAAGGCTTACGCACAGAGCGCCAACGGTGTATATGTGCTACGCGTTCCACTTAACTTGAATAAGAACGAAATCAAATCAGCTGTAGAGGCGCAATTTGGCGTTACTGTAGTTAAGGTTAAAACCTTAGTACAAGACGGCAAGGCTGTGCGCTTCTCACGAGGCAAGAATCGTTATCCTGGCACAACAACGCGCAAGGATTGGAAGAAGGCTTACGTGACGCTGAAAGAAGGCGATAAGCTCGATGTGTTTGACGCAGTAGAGCAGCAGATGGAGGAGACCAAGTAATGCCAGTGAAAGCTTACAATCCAACCACTCCTGCTCGTCGCGGCATGACGAGTCAGGATTTGTCAGACATTACAACAAGAAAACCTCTTAAAAGTCTGATTAAAGCTAAAAAGCAAAATGCCGGTCGCAACAACCAAGGTCGAATTACTGTTCGTCATCGCGGAGGCGGCGTTCGTCGTCACTACCGCTTGGTGAACCACAATTTGCCAGCAGGCTTGACCTTGACGATTGAAGAAATCGAATACGATCCAAACCGCTCAGCTCGTATTGCTCGAGTTAAGGATCAGTACAATTTGTACCACTACATTTTGGCTGACACCTCAATGGTTAAGGGTAAAACTATCCGAACTGGCGAAGAAGCTCCAATTGAGGCTTCAAACCGCTTGCCATTGTCAGTTATTCCTGTTGGTACGATGATTTACGCTATTGAGTTGACCGCTGGTAAGGGCGCACAAATGGTACGCGCTGCCGGTGCTAAAGCTCAGTTGATGGCAAAAGAAGGCAACTACGCAACTATCAAATTGCCATCTGGCGAAGTTCGCAAAGTTCGTTTGGAAGCTACCGCTGCTATCGGTGTAGTCGGTAACGTCCAGCACCAAAATGTTAAGATCGGTTCAGCTGGTCGCAAACGTCGCAAGGGTATTCGCCCAACTGTTCGCGGTGTCGTTATGAACGCAGCAGATCACCCACATGGTGGTGGTGACGGTGGTCGCCACGGTACTGGTAAAGCACCACGTACTCCTTGGGGTCAATTGACATTAGGTTATCGAACTCGTCGCCGTAAAGGCTCGAATAAATTAATCGTACGCACGCGTCACGACGCGAAGAGGAAGAGGTAAATCACGATGAGTCGTTCATTAAAGAAAGGTCCATTCGTCGATGTAAAGCTAGCAAAGAAAATTGCTGCTCTTAGCCTTGACGATCGAACCGTTATCAAAACGTGGGCGCGCGCTTCGACTATCACACCAGAGATGGTTGGTCGAACGATTGCTGTTCACAACGGTAGAGTGCACGTACCAGTGCTGATTACCGAAAACATGGTTGGTCATAAGCTCGGTGAGTTTAGTCCAACTCGTAAGTTCCGTAAGCACGGCGGAAAGGATAAGAAGTAATCATGGCTGATACAACTTATACTGTTCGCGCTTACGCAAAAGGTGTCGACCAGGCGCCACGCAAGGTTAGCTTGGTTGCCGCATTGGTACGAGGCCGTACTATAGCTGATGCACTAGTTATCTTAGAGCACGTTCCAAAGCGCGCTGCTAGCCCAGTTAAGAAGGCTATCGAAAGCGCTAAGGCAAACGCTATTAACAACCACGGCTTGGACGCTAAAAGTTTGGTAATTACTACTTTGAGCGTTACTACTGGTACACGTTTGCGTCGCTTTAAGCCTGCATCGAAGGGTCGCGCTTTGCCATTCCAGAAAAAGACTTCAAATATTTTGGTTGAAGTAACTGGCACGGAAAAGCCAAAGAAAGCGCCTGCAAAAAAGGCCGAAGCTAAGGCAGAAGCAAAAACTGCTAAGCCTGCAGCTAAAAAAGCCGCTAAACCGGCAGCAAAAAAGGAGGAGAAGTAAATGGGTCAAAAAGTGAATCCAATCAACTTCCGCCTACAGGTCAATAAGAACTGGAGCTCTCGTTGGTTTACGGCCAATAAAAAAGAGTTTGCAGAGGCGATTCGTCAGGATCACGAAATCCGCGAGTTGATTGAAAAGAAATTTGCCTCACGCCCAACTATCAATCGCATTGAGATTGAGCGTAGCGCTAACTTGATCACGATTACAATTCACACGGCAAAAGCTGGTGTTGTTATCGGTCGCGGTGGTGCTGGCGTGAACGAATTGAAGAAACAAGTTGAGAAGATTGCTGGTCAGGCTGTTCGTATTAACATCGAAGAAGTTCGTCGTCCAGAATTGGCAGCCAAATTGGTAGCTGAGAATATCGCTCGCCAATTGGAGCGCCGAATCAACTTCCGCCGTGCAACTAAAATGACCGCACAAAACACCATGAATGCTGGCGCTAAAGGTATTCGTATTGAGGTGGCTGGTCGTTTGAACGGTGCTGAAATGGCACGTCGCGAAAAGGTAATTGAAGGCTCAGTGCCTCTACATACCTTGCGCGCTGATATTGACTTCCACTGTGCTCGCGCTCAGACACCAGCTGGTATCATTGGCGTGAAAGTGTGGATTTATAAGGGAGAAAGGAGTCGCTAAATGCTGTTACCAAAGAAAACTAAGCACCGCAAAGTGCGTATTGGAAAAAACCGCGGTCAAGCAACTCGTGGCAATTACATCGCGTTCGGCGACTTTGCATTGCAATCACAATCAAACGAGCGCATCAACTCCCGCCAAATCGAGTCTGCTCGTCAGGCGATGACTCGTTACATCAAGCGTGGTGGTAAGATTTGGATTCGAATCTTCCCTCACACTCCAGTTACCCGAAAGCCACTTGGCTTGAAGATGGGTGGCGGTAAAGGTAACCCAGAGTTCTTTGTTGCTAAGGTAAAGGCTGGTACTGTTCTGTTTGAGATGCAGGGCGTTTCAGAGGAAGTTGCTCGCGAAGCAATGCGTCTGGCTAGCCACAAATTGCCAGTCAAATGTAAGTTCATCAAGCGGGAGGACGCATAATGGCTGAAACGAAGAAATCTGTTAAAGCAGCAGTTGTTAAGACGATTGACGACTTGAAGAAGGAATTGGCTGAAAAGCGAAACGACCTACTTCAGGCAAAACGTTCTCATGCTGCTGGCGAATTAGTTAATCCAAAAGCGTTGCGTTCACTCCGAAAGGAAATTGCACGCCTGCTGACACAAATTAATAATACAAAGGAGAGCAAGTAATGGCCCGACGAACATTGATTGGCGTCGTAACGAGTGCCAAGCGCGACAAGACCATCACTGTGACGGTCACTAGCCGCGAAACGCATCCGCTATACGGCAAGCAGTACACCGTGACTCGCAAATACACTGCTCACGATGAAACCAACGAAGCAGGTGAAGGCGACAAGGTGCAGATCGAAGAGACTCGCCCAATTTCCAAGACTAAGAGCTTTACTCTAGTTAAGGTGATTGAAAAGTCTCGCGGTTCTATCAAACTAAAGGACGAAGTTTCTGGCGAAACTAAGGAAGAGGCTAAGGAGGACGACAAATGATCCAACAAGAATCTCGCCTTAAGGTAGCCGACAACTCAGGCGCTAGGGAAGTTTTGTGTATCCGCGTTCTTGGCGGTACACGACGCCGTTACGCTCGCGTCGGCGATGTAATCGTCTGTTCAGTAAAAGACGCTAGCCCAACCGGTAACGTTAAGAAAAAATCTGTTGTTAAGGCTGTAGTTGTTCGTACTCGCGATCAAATTCATCGCAAAGACGGCTCAACAATCTGTTTTGACGACAACGCCGTAGTGATTATCAACGATGACAAGCAACCAAAAGCTACTCGTGTCTTCGGTCCAGTTCCACGCGAACTTCGCGATATGGGCTACATGAAGATCGTCAGCTTAGCTCCGGAGGTACTCTAATGGCTCGAATTCATAAAGACGATACCGTAAAAATTATTGCTGGTAAAAATAAAGGTACAACTGGTAAAGTTCTAAAAGTTAACACAAAAGACCAAACTGTTTTGGTCGAAGGTGTTGGCGTTGGACATCGCCACGTTAAGCCAAGCCAGTACAATCCAAAAGGCGGCAAAAAAGATATTCACGTACCAATGGATATCAGCAAAGTCGCTTTGGTTGTTGATGAGAAATCAGGCAAAACCAGTCGGGTTGGTTTAGTAAAGAATGCTGACGGCGGCAAAACTCGTGTTGCTCGTCAAGCAAAAAATAAGGAGATTAAATAATGGCAGAAAAGAAAACTGTCGTGCCAGCTCCTCGCTTGAAAGCCTTGTATCAAGGAACTTACCTTAAGGAACTACAAGCCGAATTGAATCTAAAGAACGTGCATGAAGTGCCAGCTTTGGAAAAGATCGTCGTGAGCGTTGGTACCGGCAAAAAGAAAGATGACAAGCGTCATTTCGAAATTGTCAAAAACACTGTCGAGAAAATCACCGGTCAAGCACCAGTGGCTCGACGAGCCAAAAAATCAATCGCGACATTTAGCATTCGTAAAGGTATGGGCGCGCCAATTGGTGTTAGCGTAACTTTGCGCGGCGCTCGTATGTACGAGTTCATGGACCGTTTGATTAACGTTGCTTTGCCTCGCGTTCGCGACTTTCACGGCGTTGGCTTGAAGTTTGATAAAGGTGGCAACTACAATCTCGGCATCACCGAGCAATCGATTTTCCCAGAATTGACATTTGAGGAAACTCAAGTTTTGCACGGTTTGCAGGTTACATTTGTTATCAAGAACGGCAACAAGGAAGCTTCTAAGGCGTTGCTAGAAAAATTCGGCATGCCGTTTGAGAAGAAAGGAGGCGTCAAGTAATGGCTAAGAAATCAATGGTCGCTCGTGATAAGAAGCGTATGAAGATGATTGCCAAGTTTGCAGCTAAGCGTGCTGAGTTGAAAGAACTTGGCGACCTCGATGGTTTGCAGAAATTGCCTCGCAATTCTAGCCCGACCAGGCACAAGAACCGTGATAGCATCTCTGGTCGCCCACGCGGCTACATGCGTCAATTCGGCTTGAGCCGTATCAATTTCCGCGAAAAAGCAGCCAAGGGTGAAATCCCAGGCATAACAAAGAGTAGTTGGTAAGAAGGAAAGGAGATTAGAATATGTCTATGCAAACTACAGACCCAATCGCCGACCTTCTGACTCGCATCCGCAATGCGAAATTGGTTGGCAAAACGGAAGTTCGTGTTCCGTCCAGCAAGATGAAGAAAGTCATCGCTGAACAATTAGTCAAAAACGGCTACTTGGCAGATGTCAAACTGGAAGATGCTAAACCTCGCGGCGTGCTGGTAGTTACTATCAATGAAAAAGGAACTAACAGCACTATCAACGAAATTACCCGCATCTCAAAACCTGGTCGTCGCGTTTACGTCGGCGCTAGCGAGATTCCAAAGGTAAAGAGTGGTCGCGGTTTGGTACTTATCTCAACATCAAAAGGCGTCATGACTGGCGCTGAAGCAGCCAAGGCTAAGCTTGGTGGCGAGTTGTTGTTGAAGGTTTACTAAGCCTCACACAAATCAAATAAACGTCCTCATTGCAGGGCGTTTATTTTTTATATCCATCTACACAGAGATAGTATAATAGTGATATGATCGACCTTAAGAATGTGTCTTATGAAACTAATAGTCGAGAATTGTTTAGTGATGTAAACTTTGTTATCAATGCTGGAGACAAAATTGGACTAGTTGGTCCAAATGGTGCCGGAAAAACTACTTTATTAAAAATAATAAACGGAGATATCCAGCCTACATCAGGTGATATTATTTCGAGTGGTGAAGAGATAGGTATTTTACCACAAAACCTGAATAAATGGCTCGATAAGACAGTTTATGATTTTATAGAAGAGGTGACTGGTGTTAAGTCGGCTAGAGAAGAATTTGATTATCAGTGTGAGAGATTAACCCAAGAGGCTAGTGAAAAGACGCTATTAGCTTATGGCGAAGCTCTGGAGAGGTATGAAAAATTCGAAGTAGCAAATTTTGACACGACGATTAAAAAAGCTTTATCGCGAGCGGCTCTGGGTGACATTGATCTGGATAGACGTCTGAATACATTTTCTGGAGGACAACGCACACGGATAGCTTTGGCGGCAGTTTTTGCGTCTCGTTATGATCTAATTTTGCTTGATGAGCCAACTAATAACCTTGATGATAGTGGAGTAATTTTGCTTGAAGATTTTATCGACAATTCGCCAGCTTCATTTTTGATCGTGTCTCATGATCGGCATTTTTTACGTAACACTGCGGAACGGATTGTAGAATTGACTGGCGGCAAGGGTGTGAATAAGTACAATCTTGGTTACGATGAATATATTGAAGCAAGACGTGAAGCTCGTCAAGCAATGACCGACCGCTATGAGCAATATGAAAAGGAGAAAAAGCGACTATACCACGTTGCACGGGATGCGAGAATTCGTGCGAATTCGGCCAAAGCTAGCCACAAAAAATCGGATAGCGATAAGTTAAATGATAATTTTCGTAAAGAGCGCGCATCTTCAAATATTGCAGGGGCGGCTGGAGGCGTGGAGTCTCGCCTGCGACAATTGGATGAGCCTGAGAGAGTGGAGGATGAAATTGCTATTAAGTTTGCTTTCGATGAAGTATCATCTAAGAAGCATAGCCTTATTTCTGTGCAATCGCTAAGTATTTCACATGATGGAGAGAAGATGATAGGGCCCGTTACTTTTAACGTACGTCCTGGTGATAAAATATTGATCCAGGGGGAGAATGGCTCGGGAAAATCTTCGCTCCTCAATTTTATTATGGGAAATAATACACCCGAGTATCATCGCGGAGAAATAAAAAAAGGCGAAAATGCAAAAATAATATATGTGAATCAGTCGCAGTCATTGCCGCTTAAAGACAACTCGCCTTTGGACAATTTGCGGTATTTATCGCCAAAACTTGAATTACACGACGCGATCAATATCTTAATTCGTTTTGGTCTAGATAAACGAACAATCTCTTCGACAAAAGCAATAGATCTCAGCGGTGGCGAACGGGCTAAAGTTTTGCTTGCTGCTATGTCAACGAGCTCTCCTGACCTTATCATCCTGGATGAGCCGACGAATAACCTTGATATTCCTACGATTGAAGCTTTGGAATTGGCGCTAGGTCAGTATAAAGGAGGCGTTGTGATAGTGTCTCATGATCAAGACTTTATCGAAAATATAGGGATAACGGAGAAAATTAAAATATAAAAAAGACTTGACGGAATAGCTTTTACTATTATTAGATATAATTAAAATTAATTGTAATTATTATGATAGTAAAAAATTGCAAGAAACATTGTATTCTTTGATTGTTAGTTCAATACAGGCGCAAATTGATTTTGAGATCGATACTTCTGTGTGTTATTGCATAGGAAGCGGAGATAATTATACATTTTTATCTAGAATAAACAAAAAATATAATTTTTTTGATGAAATCATACCTTTGGAACATCCGAGATTTATAATGCAGTATAATTCTAAACATAAATATGAATATTCTGAAAAGTATTTGACAGCTTTAAAGCAAAATCATGGCAAAGAGAAGGAGATAGCATATCGTTAATAAAAAATTTTAATGAAACATTAATACATGACGAGTTGTTCAAAAAGATTGATTATATTATTTTGTTGTTGAAGGTTTACTAAGCCTCATGCGAATCGAATAAACGTCCTCATTGCAGGGCGTTTATTTTTTATGATAAA
>UNSM01000012.1 GCA_900555425.1 Candidatus Saccharimonadota bacterium
AGGTAGCGGTTAAGTCAATGTCAGAAAGTTCATCGCTCTTTTCTATTGCTCGTGAGCCAAAAAGATGCAGTTCGGAAATGTGGGGGTTGTCGGTAAGCACTTTTATAACTTCATCTAAAGATGTATGGCCATCTCTCATAGACCCTCTCTAACGTAATAGTCTCTCAGTTTGCTTAAATAAGTTACTATCTGAGCTCTGATGCCACTAACTTCGTGTCCGATGCCGATCGTTGCTCTCATAGAAGGATCTCCTACAAGATTGTTCCTACTAATCATAATATTTTTAGTCGTCGCTACTCATCTGCTTAACGACATCTATCAAATTCCGCGGTGTAATGTCGGCTTTAATCAAGTAACCGTCAACGCGGCTCATAACGGATTTGCGCGAAGCTTCGTCCTGTTCAAAATTGGTCATAATCAAAATCTTACTATTCGGAACCAAATCGACATTGTTATTTCTCAGCGCGTCTAAAATCTGGTCGCCGCGTTGCTCTGGTAGCATCAAATCTAAGATTATCAAGTCAAAGTTCTGGTTACGCGCCGCTACTAGCCCGTCATTCCCGTCGACCACCCACGTCACGTCATACCCTGCTTTTTGCAGACTCCTGACGTACATTTCGCCAATAAATCGGTCATCTTCCACGCATAAAATTGTCTTTATCATAATTCCTCCTAGCCCTTATACATAGCGTGATTTTTTATCCAGCCGCCGCCCTTTCGTATCAATTGATTATTTAATTGCCCGTCTTCTAACAATTTGTCTTTAACTGTAGCATAAATTGGCAAAGTGAACGAGAAGACCGAGCCTTCGTTTTCGCGGGATCGAGCGATTATTGAGCCGCCGTGAGATTCGACAAAAGCTTTGCAAATGTAAAGCCCAATTCCCGTCCCAGCGACGGCCTCGCGTGATCTGTGTGATCGATAGAACTTATGGAACAAATTGTCCACGACATTCGCCGGCATACCAATTCCATTATCGGCGACGGACACTTCCACGAAGTCGCCTTTTTTCTCCGCGGAAACGGTTACGGACCCGCCCTCAAAACTGTATTTAATGGCGTTGTCAATTAGATTGCCAATCACTTCCCCGATACTTCCGTGATCGGCGGCTACGGTTGGGAGATCATCTGGAATATTGACGCTGAGCATTCTATGTTGAGTCGAGGCGCGAAGCTGCATATCATCGGCAATCGAGGCATAAATATTAGCGACAGTGTCTTCTAATAAATAAACCTTCAAGTGATGTCTATCATATCTAGCAACGTTAAGAATGTTGTCAATGTAGCTAGACAAGCGGTTGGACGAAACGATCAGCCTATCAAGAAGCTGCCTTTCGTCGCCCTGCAAGCGTCCAGAAAACTCTTCATTGATAATGTCCAGATAGCCACGAATAACTGTAATCGGTCCGCGGAGTTCGTGAGCAGCGAACGAAATGAAATTAAGGTCCTCTTCTTCGGGCAAATATCCTTTAGACTTGTCGATGAGAAAAATGACAGTTTCGGCGGCGGCGCCTTTCTCGAATGAAGCTACGATATCAAAAATCCGCGTTTTCTGAACAATATCAGGGTTGGTGCTAATACGTTGCCAGCGATGTTCTGCCTTAATTTTCTCATTGGAGATTTCGTGAAGCCAATCGGAAATGCTCGGTTCGTTTAGAAAATCAAGCGCCAGAAAATCCTCGCCTTTTGCGTTCCTGGAAATCGGGGCGGCGGAATTGGCGAAGATAATCTTCTGATTGGGATTAAGAATTACTACGCCAGTGCTGGCTTGATTTAGAGCTTGAGTGAGCGGAATTTTTGGCTTGTCGTTGTCGCTAGCTGGTTTTTGCTCTGGCTGATAATCGCCATAAATTGCCTGAAGCGCCGTCTTAAATCCGGTTTTTTCGTAGCGTTTGTCGTTAGGATTTGGCGGAGTGTCGGTGGTTAGTTCGCCAATTTTATGAGAAAGCGCCGCCAGAATTTTATTAAGCGGCGCAGCGATGATTTTAACTATAGAAATTGAAAATAGGATTTGCAAGATGGCGGTAACTAAAATGATAATCCAGAAATTTAGCTGGGATATGGAAATTGCCGTGAAGTGGAGCGCGATTCCTAGTCCTAATATAATGCAGGCGCTCGCTGATAGCAGGACTAATATGACTTTTCGGTAATAATATTGTTTGTACTCGCGCAGGGTTTTAGATGCCGGATCTATTGCCATGAAACACTTCCCCTTCCTGGCGTGAAGGCTGCAATCCATGTTTGTCCGCGATTTAAGGCGACGTCTTTTCCAGATTCGTCTGTCAATTTAAGCGGCGAATTTATGTCCGCTTTTGACCAAGTGGCGGTGGCGACTGTGCCGTTTTGGAAAATGTAAGCTTTGCCGGATCCTGTCGTTTTGACATCTTCGTAGCCATCGTAATTTTGAGCCCGAGCTTCAACGCCCACTTCCATAGCTACAACGGTATTTGGAGTAATTTGTCCATCTTCCCTGTCAGTGTGTGGCGCGCCAGCCATGCTCCTGGGGTAAGAATTTGATGCCTTGTCGTAAGCGTATGATGTGTTATAAAGCGACCCGCTGAGGTTTATACTTACAGATGTGGCGTTTGGCGATTCGACGGGCTTGCCGTCTGCTCGCGCGAAGCTGGTGAATTCGGAATTGTTATAGCCTTTTGCGCTGTTCAATTGATCAAGTTTTTCTCCTGAAGTATAGACGTTGTGCGGCGCGTAGCGGTCGCGAGATCGCCAATATGATCCGTCGTTAAAGAACTGGTCGATGTCGCGATAATTGCCGTTTCTGACTTGAGATAAAGCGTTGGGGCTTCCGCCAACGTGCGCGATTGATGCTTGATATGGCGCCGCCCAGCTCAAATAGTATAATCTTAAGCTTCGCACTGGACCGATCAACGCAGGTTTCTCTCCCTGATACAGAGCCAAAAACCTAGTAATTCCGCCTTCCGCCACGGCTTCATAAACCACGCCAGCTTTCTTCAGTCCTGACTGCGGTCTGGCGGCTGGACTATTCTCGATCATCACGCCAGTTACAGGTAGCTTCGCGGCGGCTTCGTTCGCGATTTCCACGCCAGTTAGCGGCGAATAAAACTTCTTTGGCGCGGGTTTTTTGGCTGGCAATTTCAGCTCCACGCTAGCGGTCTGCTCGTATTTTATGGAGTGAATTGCAATTATGAAAACTCCAGCAATAACCATCGCGCTTACCACGAGCACAATTGCCAGAATATGCTTTTTTACCCATTCTTTGAACGACTCCCAGCGAGCGTTCTTTTTTTGTCCTGATTTATCTATTTTTTCAACATTCATGCTTATGCTTAGTATAGCATTTTCGGCGCACGAATAAACTATTTTTGTAGATAATTATCGATTCTTTGCAAAGTTTTTTCCTTGCCAATTAGTGCCAGCGTGTCGTTAAGCTGTGGGCTAAACGGCGCCCACGTCGTCACAATTCTCACCAGACTAAACAAAATCCCCGGCTTCTGTCCCGTCGTTTCCAGTAGTTGATTAAGGCAATTCTGAATTGTTTCTGGCGTCCAATCTGTAATTTTCTCGAATTCTTGGCGAGCAATTGACAATAATTCTCGTCGTTCGTCGTCGGCCAATTTGCGGAGTTGCTTATTTCCATCAATCAATTCCGTGTCAATTTCAGGCTCGACGAAGAAATAGCTCGTTAATTTTGGCAAATCTTGCAATGTCTTCAAGCGATCTTGTGCTAATTTCAGAACGTGCTTTTTATACGATTCATCAGCGTTTTTGGCTTCTTCGCCCCAGAACGGTTGACAACGAGAATAAAGATCGTCCAAGCTAAGCGAGCGGATCCATTGACCATTCAGCCAAATGAGTCGTTGTTCGTCAAATCGCGCGCCAGATTTTTGAACGCGATCAAGCGAGAACTTTTCAATCAGTTCGGCTTTACTGAAAATTTCCTGCTCCGTGCCGTCGTTCCACCCAAGTTGCGCTAAGAAATTAAGCATCGCTTCTGGCAAAATTCCCTCTGATCGATATTCAGTTACGCTTTTAGCGCCGTCACGCTTGCCAAGTTTTTTATTTCCCGATGGCGCCATAATATGTGGCACGTGCGCCAGAATTGGTGGTGTAATTTTAAGCGCTTCGTAAAGCGATAGGTATTTAGGCGTGCTGGCAATATATTCCGAGCCGCGAATCACGTGCGTGACCTGCATTTCGAAATCGTCAATGATGTGCGCAAAATTGTAAGTTGGCAGACCGTCCGCTTTGATCAAAATGAAATCGTCCAAAGCTTCTGGGCCGGCCGACAATTCGTCCATAACGGCGTCCGTCCAAGAATACCGCTTAATTTCCGGAACTTTGAAGCGCAGCGGCATTCCAAGTTGCCACTCTGGCGGATTTTCTGGACGATGGTCGCGATATAAAAATGCTCGCTTTTCGGCCTTGGCTTTATCACGGAAAACTTGCACTTCTTCAGGCGTGTACGGATCGGCGTAAGCTAGCCCTTCGCTAATCATTTTCTTTGCCCATTTTATGTAAATATCACGGCGATCTGTTTGGTGATATGGACCAAAATTGCCAGACTCTTCTTTTGGATTATTAAGAGTTGGTCCTTCATCCCAATTCAGCCCTAGCCAATTTAAGGTTTCCAAAATCATTTCTTCCGCGCCTTCAACGAACCGAGCTTGGTCTGTGTCTTCAATGCGTAAGATGAAATCTCCCTGATGCGCTCTGGCGACAAGGTATGTGTATAGCGCGGTGCGAACGTTGCCTAAGTGAATATAGCCAGTCGGACTTGGCGCAAAACGAGTTCTAATAGTCATGAGTAAATTATAGCACGTTATCTGATGAGTTACAGGCTAGTGGCGATTTTTTCAATTTGGCTGCTTGAGAGGTTTGCGTCGCCGCTGATTTGATATAAAATCCCGCCGTTCACCCAAGCCGCTTCTTTTCCGCCGCTGTAAATTGTCAATCCGTCGATCATTGTGGTGTTTGGATTCTTGTGTTTTTCAGAGAAGAATTCTTTCACTGCCGATGAATTCCAACCGCTTTTTTGCTGGGTTATGGTATATCCTGAGCTTCCGTCAGCGTAGGCATATTTCATAGAGACCTCGCCCGATTTGAATTTGATAGGTCCGTTCAGTGCGTAGCCGTCTGGTTTGTAGACTGGATATTTGGCATCAATTCCTGATTGAACGGCTGCCATTTTTATGGAGATATTTGGCATACTCAGATATGTTAAATAGCCACCGAGTAGCATCACCGCAAATCCCACAGAAAACGTATTCAACCAACGCAAGGCGCCGCCCTTTTTCTGGCGTCGACGTGCTTTTTTATTGCTGATAATCTCATTCGACAAAGCTTTTTCGATCGCTTCGTTTTTCAATTGGTGAGCGGTTTTTGCGACTGGCTTTTCTATTTTTTGCGGAGCGACGGCGACAAGCGGATTGTTATTCATGGCCAGAGGCTGGCGTTCTTTTCGCAATTTAGTGTCCACGCTAAGAGGTCTTTGCTGAGCGCGACGAGTAACGGGATGAGTTTCGGCTGGGCGGTTAATAGCAATTTTCTGAGGAGCTGGCTTGCTGACAATTGGCGTAGAAAACTTCTTTACGGCGACATGTTGTTTCACGTCGACGCGAGCCTTCTGGGGTTTGGCAGCCAATGGCATACGCTGCGGCATTTTAACGTGCCGACGATTCAATGTGCTGGATTTCTGAACATGTGCAGCGTGAATATTTGATACAGATGTGCCACGCCTACTGATTGATTGTTCTTTTTTTATTTCAGATTTTTCAATCTTAATATCATCCATTACCATTCCAGTAATAGTGTTGTAAGCTCGTCCATTGATAACCACGTAGTTTTTACTTGCCATTAATCCCCCTAATGTTTATTCCTATATATTATAGTACAAATCGCCTAAGGTTTTTTCAAGTGTAAAAATATGTTATAATTTTCGTAATTATGTACCAGAAAAAGAATCGCACTAAAGAGCTCGCGCGGCGGACCTTTGTGTACACGCTGATGACATTATCACTTATAATTCTTCTTACGTTTTTGACGTTTAGAATGCTCGGCTATACGTTTGATCCAAATACGAAAGAATTGCAACAAACTGGACTCGTCCAATACGAATCACATCCTGGCGGGGCGATGGTTTATGTTGACGATATGGAGCTGCGCCGCACTCCGACGAAAAGCACCGTTCTTCCTGGCAAGCACACTTTTTCGATGAAATTGGATAAATACGAACCGTGGCAAAAAACGTTGAATATCAAGTCCGATACCGTTACGAATTTGAATTACGCCAGATTGATTCCGACAAAACGCGAAACTACCGAGGTAAAAACGTTCGATTCATTACAATCCGTTTCTCTGTCGCCAGCTGGTAATTTCTTGATGGGATTTGGCGTTAAGGATAAAACTCCGATTTTGACAATTGGCGACATTCGCGACACGAATAAAGATAAGGAAAAATTCACGGAACACGCATTAAGCACGAGCGTTTTGGCTGGCTATTCCCTGTCTTCTGACAATCATACGTTTATCGTGTCGGAATGGGACCGCGATTCTCGTTACGCGCTAGTGAAGCATTCGTATCCAGCGGAAAATAACACTACGGGCGTGCAGTGGTTGGTTTTTGATAGAGAAAATCCAGAGAAAATTATTGACGTAACGGCTATGACTGGTTTTGGAATTAAGCAAATCGGCTTTGCGGGAACTGGCGCACACACAGCTTACGCTCTGCAGGAAACTGGCGAATTGAGGCGAGTTGACCTTGATAGCTTGACAATTTCCAGCCCAATCTTGACTGGCGTCGAATCTTTCAAGCTTTACGGCGACGATCGTTTGTCTTATATGGCTACTGTTGATGGTAAAAAAGTGGCGGGAATTTGGAAGCGAGATTGGAAAGAGTCGTTCGTGATCGGCACTTTTGCTACCGATTCTACCCCGGTAATTCGAATTTCTCGCTATTTCAATAAAGACACCGTGGTTTTGACTGATGGCAAAAATATGACAATTTACAGAGGTGAGATTTCAGATTCTAAGGACCGCCAAAAAGAGTTCTTAAAAACGGCGAAGATTATTAAGACTGATAATGCGATTACGAACGTAATGATGGACAACGCTGGGCGATTTATCGTGGCGCAAAGCGGCGCGACATTGCAGACTTATGACTTGGAGCGTAAAGAATTGTCGAGCGCGTTTAATATCGGCGTGGCACAGGAAGTGAAGTGGCTTGACAATTTCTATATTCGTAGCGTTTCTGCGTCGGGAAAAATGGAGATTCGCGAGTTTGACGGCACGAACGCTCATACGTTGATAGACGTTAAGCCTGGTTTGGATTCTGTTTTGTCCTCGAACCAGCGATACGTTTACGGATTGACGACCAACGCTTCTGGAAAAATTGTCCTGAGTAAAATGAATATGGACAATGGATCTGTTGGGTTATTTAATTAAATAGCTAATTTATCGACCGCCGAATAACTTCTCAAGCAAAGTCGGCTCGGGTTTTCCTGGGATATTTGATTTGTTGCTTTGCTGCTGATTTGAGCTGGATTCTGAAGTCGCGGTAGCTTTGCTTGGGTCTGGGCTGATTTGTTCTGCGAAGATAAGAAGTCGTTTCTCTGCGGTTCCTAAAGGTACACAGCTTACAAGCGTCAGCATTGGTTTATCTGTATTAATCTGAACTTTTGAAACTTCGGTCGGCATAACAACTTCTGTTGATGTTATTTTATAAGTGTAGCGTTTCCCGTTGTAATTCATGTAGATAATGTCGCCCTTGACCAACTTTTCATTCTGAGCAAAGACGAATTTATAATCGCCACCAGCAAAAGCGTCGTTACTGGAGTGTGCGGCAAATACGGCATTTCCGACTTCGCCTGGCACGGCGCTGGCGCCAGGAATTGAAAAGTGAGCTACTCCCTTCTCCATGGCTTTTGATTGCGATTTTGTGTCGCTGGCGGCGCCGTAAATAACTGGCGCGTCAACGTTAATCTTTGGGATGATAATTCTAGGTTCAGGTCCGACAGTTACGTCAGTGGAGGCGTCAACGATGATGTTTTGTGGGTTAATTGCGCCAGGTGTTGTGTAGGCTGCGACCGCGCCGAAAATAACGCGGTTATATTGCAAAAACATGAAGACTAATAGCACTGATAATCCAGCGATCGCCGGAACAAAATGTCGGGATTTTTTCACCTTATTAGCGGAGTCGCGAACCTTTTGCTGAATTTGACTGCGGAGTTCTTTTATGGCTGCTTTTTGTGGGTCCAGAGGCTCGTCTTCGCTGACTACGGGCGTGATATTCTGATTTTCCTTCGTTAATCTGGAGATCTCACGGTTTTTTGCCGCAATGTCGCCAGCATAGTAACGCTCGTAATACATCTGATAATATTTCTGCCAAGCGCTGTGGTATTGCTTCCATTGGTCGGCCGAAACTTGAGTGTGGACGGTTGAATTTTGAGTTTGAGCGGTTTGGTTTACGGGAGCGGAATTGCTAATTTGCGGCTTTGGCTGAATCTGAGTTTGGGCAATTGGCGCCGTTCGCATAGCGTGATTAGCAGAGTCTTTTTTTAGCTCTGGCTGTGGCGCTGTTGAAGCTTGCTGAGGCTTGGCTATTTGCACCTTAGGCTGTTCTGATCGGACTTCGGGTTTTGATTGCAATTGAGCGGAAAATGGTTGCGTCTGAGGCTTTTCTGGTGCGGAATTCTGTTCTTCTGATCTGGAATAAATAGCGTCAAGTTGCCCACGAATAACATCGGCAGCGGCATTTCGTGAGGCTGCTGAGTCGCGAGTTGGCGGCGTGAGAGATCGGCGCTGATCTGATACCGGCATGCCCACTCGACCGTTTGATTGATCATCCGTCGGATACATAACTTCTTTCATTATACGTCAAATTGATATCAAATAAAAGTCGTGCTTGTGAGAAATTGCTAGTTGTGCTACAATCATACGGTAGCTTGGAGCGTTCTCTTGTGCCGCGGTGGCGGAATTGGTAGACGCGCTAGACTCAAAATCTGGTGAGCAATAGCTCGTGCCGGTTCAAGTCCGGCCCGCGGTACCAGAGGCGGCTTCAGGTGATAATCGTCCGTTTTTCGGGCGATTTTTTTATGCAAAGAAAACAGCCCGCAGAAAGGCGCTACCGAGGCTTTGTAGCCTTCCAGGCGAGCTGTCTTCTCTGCGGGCTTTTTACGACAGCCCTTTCCCTCCGTTCTCTTTAGCGTTAAGCAGGAACATAAGGCTAGCGAAGCCTCCGGCCAACGCCCCAATGGGCGCCGCGGAGGACATGTCTGCGGCAAGCAGGAATGCGATTAGCATCCCAGCTGCCGCTCCGATTGCGGCGGAAAGGGCGACGACCGCCACTAATGCTGTAACCATGATGATTAGAGGTCCAATCTTCACGGCACTCACTTCCTCTCGAGAAGTGCTTTACTCATAACTAAGGGCTACTTTCGCCCTTTGATGAGTCCGAGCGAAAGCTTGGTAGTATAATACAACTAATTGTACGTAATGTCAAGCAGATATTTATGAGAAGCTACATTTTGCAAATAGCGGTGCTGATTGCTGCTAGCGGCGCTTTCGGCGACCAAATCAAGTAGCTTGCGGCGCGGGCGCCGACGGTTCCCCGCCAAATTGCCATTGGTGCGTCCCACTTTTGGGTGACGACTTCTCCGCTGTGGGCGATTATTAAATTGTCGGCATGAAAAACGCAAATTGTTACGGGATATGTGATGGTGAATTTGTGAAGCGCTTCGACGAGTTGCGACAATTGAATGCTGAACGTAATCATTTTTGGATAAAAAATTGCGCGGAATATTTTCTGAACTTGCGCCAGACTTGCCACGAAAACCACGTGCGGATTGTCCAAAATTTCCTGAAAACTATTTTGCACGAGGTCAATCGCATCTCGCGTCAGCACGACGGGAATTTCTGACTTTTTGATCAATTCTTCGTAGACAATTGCCGTTTGACTATTTCGCCCAGCGTCGCCGCATAATAGCAATACATTCGCCCATCTTTCTAGCGCCAAAGTTTCAGTGAGCGCTTCGTTTGCCAAGCTTCCCGATTGGTTTGTCGGTGCGAATAACACGTCGGTCATATTCGCGGGAACATTTTTTTTCAAGGCGTCAGGCAGTAAAACACGAGCCTCGCCCACGCCAGCCTTGAGCGCCTCTTGATAGCTTTCTGCCACCGCTAAAAATCCTAATTTGTTACCGCCGATGATTCCTAATTTTCCCGCTTGGTCGCGTCGTTCTGGCTTGTTCCATTCGACATCTGGAAAAAGTGGTTTCCCTGGCTCTTGTTTTTGCCAAAATTTCATATCCATTACAAATTTACCTCAATACTCACCGGACAATGATCGCTGCCCATTTGTTCTGGATGAATTTGCGGATTAGTAACGCGATTTGCAATTTCACGCGACGCTAGCCAATAGTCAATCCGCCAGCCAACATTTCGCGCTCTGGCATTTGCCCAGTGCGTCCACCAGCTATAAGCGCCAGTTTTTTCAGGGAAAGCTGCTCGGAAAGTGTCTGTAAATCCAGCGTCCAAATAGTTCTGAAAACCTTCCCGCTCTTCGTCGGTGAAGCCGTGCTTGCCGACGTTAGGTTTCGGATTTGCCAAGTCAATTTCCTGATGTGCCACGTTCATATCGCCACAATAAAGGACTGGCTTTGACAATTCCAATTCTTCCAGATAAGCCAACACCGCCTTGTCCCATTTTTTATATCGTAAATCTAATCGGCTTAAATCCCCTTTTGAGTTCGGAGTGTAGCAATTGACAACCCAAAAATCGTCAAACTCGGCGGTAATAATTCGTCCTTCGTCGGCTGGATTGCCGTATTCGTCGCCCGTTAAATCAAATTGCTCAATGACGTTCGGCGGAAAACCGTCACGCCAGCTTAAGGGCGGAATTTTTGAGAAAATTGCCGTGCCAGAGTAGCCTTTTTTGGCGGCGGAATAGAAATGCTCGTGATAATTCGGCAGGTCAATTTCAACTTGATCTCTGGTGGCTTTGGTTTCTTGTAGGCATAAAATATCTGGATCGTACGTGTTGATGAACTTCGCAAATTCGCCTTTATTCATAACTGCGCGAATACCGTTTACATTCCAAGAGAAAAGCTTCATAATTTTATTATACCGTGATGATATAATTTAATGAATATGCTACCAATGTACGATAAGTTTTTGGGCGAAATATCAAGCGGCTTTATGGACGTCGGAGGCGTGAAAACTGCTTATTATTTTTATAAAGGCGGCTCGAATAAAACTATTTTGCTAATTCATGGCATTGGTGGCGATTTTCACGGGATGATTCCGCTGGCTTATCACCTGAAAAATGACGCGAATTTGGTGTTTGTTGACTTGCCTTCTCACGGCAGAAGTCAATTGATAAAAAATATGAAAATTAGCGATATTGAAAATTGGGCGATGAATTTGATGTCGGCTTTTGGTGGTAAAGGCGTGTCAATTGACGAGGTTGTTGCCCATTCACTTGGATGTTTGGCGGCAAATAAAATGCAATGCCAGAAAATTTGGTACATCAGTCCTCCGATGAAAACTTCGGTTATGTCGAGAATTTCCTCGTCGTTCTTTTACCGCACTCGTCGGGTGAATCAATATATTTATTTGAACTATTATTTTTCGGTGTTCCGCGGGCTGTGCTTGGTGAATAATAGACAGAAAAATGTCGTGGATTTGATACGATGGCTGACGAAAAATACGCGAGTAACGCGGCGGCAATATTTGGAGCAATCGAAAATTGCGCGAGATATTTCTCGGAGTGGAAAAATTATTATTTCTGAGCGTGAGTTTACGGGATTGATAGTTGGGCGACGGGACAAGATTTCGCTTCCCGTGAACGCCGCCGATGGTGTAAAAATTGATAAATTTGTGGAGCTTGATACGGGGCATTTGTCGGTGTTGGATAGCCCAGAACTGGTTGCCGAATTGATATTGGCGGAATAATTATTTGCTATACTGTAGGTATGAGTAAGAAAGACGATAAAAAACTAATTGTTGATATGATTTCTGAAAGCGAATTTACTGTTCAGGGTCATGGTGTGCATACGGCCTTTGTAGAGATGACAAATGCGCTTAAAGATCGTGATGATATTGATATTGCGGTGAATAAGGCGCGGTTAGACGCGGATATAGTCCATGTACAAACTACTGGACTGTATTCGATGAAAAAAATGCGTCAATCTGGCGGAAAGAAGGTCGTGTCTGCTCATGTTGTACCAGCTTCTTTTATAGGTAGTATTAAGGGTACGAAGTTGCTAGAGCCACTTGCTCGCGCGTATTTACGATGGTTTTACAATAAAGCTGATTTGGTCTTGGCGGTATCTGATTATACAAAGAACGAACTGGAAAAAATTGGTGTCAAGAAGCCAATTTCTGTACTATACAACACTATAGATACGGCAAAATATGCTAATTCACCGGCGAAGAAGAAATCTGCTAGACAAAAGCTTGGCATTAGCAATGATGCTTTTGTGGTTGTTGGAAGTGGTCAAGTGCAGCCACGTAAGCGTGTCGATGTGTTTTTTGATATGGCAGAAAAGATGCCTGATGTGGAGTTTGTATGGGTCGGCGGCGTGCCGTTTGGAGTGATTGCGGCTGAGAATGGTGCTATGCAAAGAATGATGAATAATCCGCCAAAGAATTTGAAATTTACCGGTGTGATACCGCTTGACGATGTTGCTGATTATTACCGTGCGGCCGATGTATTTGTATTGCCGAGCGAGCAGGAAACCTTCGGTTTGGTTGTTGTTGAGGCCGCTGCCGCAGGATTACCTGTTGTCTTGCGAGATATTTCTGATTATGACACAACATTTAGAGATGGGGCGGTAATGGCTTCGTCTGATAGCGATTTTGTTACCCAAGTAGATAAACTGAGGCGAAATAAGAAATTTTATAGCCAACAATGTCTATTAGCAGAAAAGATTGCCAAACGTTTTGACAGCAGTGCTGGCGCTGAGCGATTGGTTGAATTTTATCGATCGCTGATATAAATGGTATAATGGGGCTATTATGAGGATAGGACTTTTTACGGACAGTTACAGACCGTCCATTAATGGTATCGTTTACGTTGTTGAATCATTAAAGCGCGAGCTGGAAGCTTTGGGGCATGAGGTCTATGTTTTTTGCCCAGCAAAGTCTATTAGTCCGTCCAAGCAAGCCGAACTTCTCCACGAAGATGAGAATAGTCGAATAATTCGTTTCCGCTCAATTACGGGCGCGTTCTTTGATGATTACGACACGTCGGTGTTCTTCCCTCCTGTGGTGCAGCGTCAAATTGCTAATATGCATCTGGACGTCGTTCATATTTTTACGCCGTCGCAAATTGGGCTATTGGGCGTGAAGGCGGCAAAGAAAAATAATATTCCTTTGATTATCCAGCATTGCACGGATCTATATGAATTCGTCGATCATTATCCTGCGGTTTTGCCGGGAGTTTTGGCGTTGGCGGGAGTGGTTTTTCCATTGTCGGTAAAACTGAATGGACAGGATTTGCTGGAAGTTGCCAAATTATATCGTCCGCGTAATGGCGTAACGAAATGGAATAAAGATATTATTGAGCGCGTCATAACTATTTTATACAGCAAGGCGGATGCGGTGATTGCCCTGTCGCGTAAAAGCCGCGATCAATTAGAATCTTGGCAGACCGAAGATTACACGTACGATGTTACTTTAATGCCAAACGGTGTGAATGCTCTTCCGCGGGCGAGTGTGAAGCGAGTTGCGGAATTTCGCGAGCAATGGGGTCTTGACGAAAAAGATGAAGTGTTTGGCTTTGTGGGGCGCTTGGGCGAGGAAAAGAATTTGCCAATTTTGATTCAGGCGTTTAGCGAGTTTATTGCTGAAGCTCGTCCGAAATCGAAGCTATTGTTTGTTGGTGATTTTGAATATCGAAAGACTTTGGAAAAAATGGCAGCCGAGACGGATTTTGCGGATAGGATTATCTTTACTGGCGCTATGCCACGAGAAGATTTGGGTGTGGCGTATAAAGTGATGAATGTGTTTACTTTTCCTTCGCTTAAAGATACGCAAGGCTGGGTGCTTCACGAAGCTGCTCACGCTGGAAAGCCGATTGTTATTATTGACAAGGAAGTTTCAGAGGTCGTGAAGGACGGAGTCAATGGCTATTTTGCGGAGAACAATCCAGAAAGTGTCGCGGAAAAAGTAATTGCAATTCTAAAAAGTCCGAAGAAACAAGCGGAATTTAGCGCTGAAAGTAAGAAGCTGGCTAATAAATTCACGGAGCGCAGTCAAGTGAAGAAGCTTGAAAAGCTTTATGAAAAGCTAATTGACGCGCGCGAAAATCAATAAATTCTGAGCCTGGTTCGTAGTCAATGCGATTATCTATTAGAGATAAGTCGCCTTGTTTCTCGGTCTTGGTCGCGACGTTTGATGGTTTGGCGCTTGTCGTAATTTTTCTTACCTTTTCCGAGTGCAATTACAACTTTAATGAATTTTCCGTTGGTCAACAATTTGGTCGGGACGATTGTCATTCCCTGTTTTTTGGCTTCTGTAAAATTGGACAATTGTTTTTTACTTACCAATAATTTCCGCGCCGAAGTGTCGACTGAGCGGCTATTTGCTTCTCCGCGAACGTTTAATCGCAGTGAAAAGCTGGCGTTATTTAGCCACAATTCGCCGTTTCTTAAGCTAACAAATGAGCCTTTAAGCTGGACGTGGCCTTCTCTGGCGGCTCGCACTTCCATTCCAGTTAAAACCAAACCAGCTACAATTTCTTCGCCAAGTTCATAATCAAACCGTGCGCGACGATTGACAATATTCTGTGTGGCTGGTTTTTTAGCTTTTGGCTTTGACATGGATTATATTATAGCAAAACTTAACGCGACAGTATATTGAGGCTAGTTTGGTGCGGCTGAAATATGACTTATGTTACAATATCTCAAGCATGATAGCCGACATTCACATTACTGAAAAAAGTTTTGGCGATAAGACGTTAATGAAAGACGTCAAGTTCAGTGTGGACGACGGCGAGAAAGTCGGCGTGGTTGGTCGTAACGGTGTTGGTAAGTCGACGCTGTTTGGAATATTGAGCGGAAAAGACACTGATTATACTGGCGAGGTTATTTTTCGCCGTGGCATTACAATAGCAACTACGGCTCAGGAGCATCACGGCTTGGGTGATCAAACGGTTATGTCGTATATTCTTGGCGGACTTCCAGAATATTCCAAGCTGAAGAAAATCATCGATGAATATCCGCTGACTATGGGCGACAATATGCGAAAAATTGAAGAATATACGCAAGCCCTGGAACGGTTTGATCAAAAAGGATTTTATCAAGTTGAAGAAAAAATTGAGCGAGAGCTGAGCAATTTTCAA
>UNSM01000013.1 GCA_900555425.1 Candidatus Saccharimonadota bacterium
GATAGTCTTAGAAATTGACGTATCATAATCAATGCCAAGTAACGGCAGATACTCACACACAAACGACCGCACATCAGCCGCACTACGAATTAAACCGAGCCTATTCGACCAGAACATGTCGATGTCGTTGTGGATGAGATTATTGAACGGCGGTGTATTCATATAGATAACGTAAAACATTCAAGTAAGACGGACAGTTTTATGACATGTCCAGAGGTCTGGGGGCTAGAGCAATTCAGCGTTTACAATTTCGTTGCCCCAGGCTGATACATATATATTAATTATTAGACCCGCTGTCAACAGTCACTTTACAAAAAGCATAAAATTTACTATAATGGACTCATGATTTTACCTAAATTCCATCATTCACACGTGTTGCCGAGGTAGGACTCTGATTTTTGATTGTACGCGCCGAGTTCTGCCTCGGCGTTTTTGATTGCTATAAATAAGAAATAATGACATAATGGAGCTAACATGAGCAGTTTATCTACACAAAGTTACAAAGGTTCGCGAGACTATTTTCCAGAGGAAAAGCGTCTGCAGAATTACATTTTTAACGTTTGGCACAAGACGGTTGAGAGTTTTGGCTATGAAGAATATGGCGCGCCGCTACTGGAGCCGCTAGATATTTATCTGGCGAAGTCAGGCCAGGAATTGGCGGGCGAGCAAACATACGCTTTTGAAGATCGTGGTGGTCGAATGGTGGCGATTCGTCCTGAGATGACGCCGTCGATTTCTCGAATGGTGGCGGCTAAGCGTCAGGAATTGGCGATGCCTGCGCGGCTGTATTCAATTGCTAATTTTATGCGCTATGAACGACCGCAACGTGGGCGTGAGCGTGAGTTTTGGCAATTGAATGCGGATTTGTTTGGCGTGGACGGCGCGGCGGCGGACGCGGAGATTATTGAGCTGAGCCACGCTAGCGTGATGAATTTTGGTGCCAAGCAAGAAATGTTTACGGTCAGGGTTAATAATCGCCAATTGATAAATCGTCTGATGAGCCAATTTTTGAAGCTTGATATTGTTGGCTCGACGATGATGATGAAGTTACTTGATAGGAAAAATAAGATTCCTGCCGAAGAATTTAAGCGTCAGGCGATTGAGATTTTTGGCAATCAAGCATCAGAGGGTTTGCCAAAGCTAGCAAAAATGATCAGCATGAAATCTGTTGATGATTTGCCGAGCGAATTGATGGAAGATGAAAGCGTTAAGCAGCTTCGCGAAGTGATGAAATTGCTTAGCCAAAAAGGCATTACGAATGCAGTGTTTGATGTTACTTTGATGCGCGGATTGGACTATTACACGGGCATGGTTTTTGAGCTGTTTGATAATTCGCCAGAGAATAACCGAGCATTGTTTGGTGGCGGACGATATGACGGATTAGTTGGGCTATTCGGTGTCGAACCGATTGCTACGGTTGGTGTTGGTATGGGCGCGACAACGATGGAGCAATTTTTGGAAGTGCACGGCTTGTTGCCTAAATTGGCGTCCAAAACAGATGTATATATAATTCCGGTGTCAAAAGAATCTATGGCTGGCGCGGACGATTTGGCGCGAAAATTGCGCAGCGAAGGCGTGCGAGCGGAGTTGGATATCACTGGTAGAAAGATTGACAAGCAGATAAAAGCGGCGTTGAAAAAGCAAATTCCGTTTGCGGTGTTCGTGGGTGAGGATGAAATTGCTAGCGGCGCATACACGGTTCGAAACTTGGTGGAATCTGATGAGCAGAAGGTTGGCGCTGAACGAATCGTGACAATTGTCAAAGATCGTCGATATGATGGCGATGAAGACGCTCTGTTTGAGGTATAGCCTGATATCTGTTATAATTAGTCTTTATGAAGACTACTGTAAAAAAACTATCAGATACTAAAGTTCAATTGACGATTTCTTTGGGTGCTAGTGAATTAGCTGACGCAGAGCAGGTTTCCTTGACAAAGTTGGCTCGCGACATCAAAGTTCCAGGTTTCCGCAAAGGAAAAGTTCCCGCAAGCATAGCCGCTAAGCATGTTGATCCGAATGCGCTTCAGGAGCAGATTTTAGAGAATGCTTTGTCAAAGGCAGTAGCTGAGGCGTTTCTACAGGAAAAATTGCAAGCTTTGGATCGACCAAGTGTTGAGGTGAAGAAGTTTGTGCCGGGCGCTGAGTTGGAATTTACGGCTGAAGTTGAAGTTATTCCGCCAGTAAAATTGGGCGATTACAAAAAATTGACAGCGAAAAAAGAAGTAGCCAAGGTCGAGGATAAAGATGTCGACGAGGTTATTGAGCGAATCCGTAAAAACTATTCTGAAAAATCAGAGGTCAAGCGCGCCGCTAAAACTGGCGACGAAGCCGTGATTGACTTTACGGGAAAGAAAGATGGCGTGGCGTTTGACGGCGGTTCGGCTAAGGAATATGGCTTGAAGCTTGGCGAAGGTCAATTCATTCCTGGATTTGAGGAAGGTGTGATTGGTCATAAGGCTGGTGAAGAGTTCGATTTGAAACTGAAATTCCCAGAGGATTATCACGCTGAGAATCTGGCAGGTCAAGACGTTGTGTTTACCGTGAAACTTCACAAGGTTAATGAATTGAAATTGCCAGAACTAAACGATGAATTTGCTGCAAAATGTGGTCCATTTACAGAGATGAAAGAAGTAAAAGCGGACATCAAGCGTGAACTCACCGCGCAAAAAGAGCGCGAAGCTGACGAGAAGTTTAAGGACGCGTTGGTTGGTGAATTGACTGAAAAGAGCAAGGCTGCGTTGCCAGAACTTTTGGTTGAGGACCAATTACGATCAATCGAGCGTGATTTGACTCAGAATTTGATGTATAGCGGACTGAGTTTGGATAGCTATTTGAAAACTCAGGGCTTCAAGGATAAAGATGAATGGACGAAGAAAGAGGCTCGTCCAGCGGCTGAAAAGCGCGTTAAGGCTGGTCTAGTATTGGCGGAATTGTCGAAGGAATTGAAGATTGACGCTTCTCATGACGAGATTCAAGAGCAGATTAATTTCTTTAAGCAGCAATACGGCAAAGATAAGAAAATATTAGAGCAATTTGACAATCCAAACGTCCACCGCGACATTGCCAACCGAATGATTACAGATAAGACCGTTGCTAAATTGGTCGAATTAAACACGAAGAAATAGGGTAAATATGCCAAAATCATATCTCATTCCAACTGTCGTTGAAAAGTCGGCCGACGGCGAGCGTGCTTTTGATATCTATTCGAGATTGTTGAATGAGAGAATTATTTTTCTTGGTGAAGACGTTAACGAACATACCGCGAACAGCGTAGTGGCGCAATTGCTGCATTTGGCATATGTTGACCCGCAAGCTGATATATCGCTATATATCAATAGTCCAGGCGGCAGCGTTTATGACGGAATGGCAATTTACGACACGATGAATTTTATAAAGCCCGATGTGGCGACGTATGGAATTGGTTTGCAGGCAAGCATGGGGGCGTTTTTGCTCAGCTCTGGCGCTAAGGGCAAGAGGTTTTGCTTGCCGCATGCCAAGGTTATGATTCATCAGCCGTCTTCTGGAACGCACGGAAAAGTGACCGACATGGAAATTGACATGAAGGAAACTTTGGAAGTTAAGGAGATGCTAGCGAAGATTATGGCTAAAAACACCGGTCAGAAATTAGCTAAGGTTAAGTCTGACATGGAGCGCGATTATTGGATGACGCCAGATGAAGCCGTAAAGTACGGACTGATTGATAAAGTCTTGACTAAATTGTCGTAAAAATTTGCGTGTTTGTTGTTAAAACTACTAGTGATTCTGCTTGTGGTTTTTGGAGGATATTGTCATAATTTGAAGTAAACGAGGAGGGCTTATGAGGCAATATTTAGACGCATTGAAATACGTTCGTGATAACGGTGTGCGGAAGGGTGATCGTACGGGAACGGGAACGACGGAAGTTTTTGGTATTCAGACGCGATATAATTTGGCGGGCGGATTCCCGGCTATGACCACGAAGAAGTTGTATTTCAAAAGCGTCGCTCATGAGCTTTTATGGTTTCTTAAGGGCACGGGCAATATTGAATATTTGGCGCAAAACGGCGTTCATATTTGGGATGAGTGGCCATATAAAAATTACCTAGAAAAAACCGGTCAGAAAATACCGGAAATTAACGGCGATGAATGGCGCGCTGGCATGAAGGAATTTATTGATAAGATTGCGAATGATCACGCGTTTGCTGAAGAATGGGGAAATTTGGGTCCTGTTTATGGTGTTCAATGGCGAAAATGGCCGGACGGGAAGGGCGGAACTATTGACCAGATTCAGAGCGCCATTGACATGATAAAGACAAATCCAGAGTCGCGTCGGAATATCGTGAGCGCGTGGAATGTGGCGGAAATTGACGACATCGTTCAAGCCGGCGGGCTGCCTCCGTGTCATACGATGTTTCAATTTAACGTAAGACCTGGCAAGAACGGCGGGAAGGACAAGCTGGATTTGGCGCTGACTCAGAGATCGGCAGATATGTTCCTTGGGGTGCCGTTTAACATTGCCAGCTATGCGCTGCTTTTGTCGATTGTCGCTCAAGTTACCGACAAGCAACCCGGCGAGTTTATCCATACCTTAAATAGTGCACATATTTACAATAATCATCGCGCGCAAGTTGACGAGCAATTATCGCGCCGTCCGCTGCCGCTACCGAAACTGTGGCTCAATCCAGACATCAAGAATATTGACGATTTCACGATTGATGATATCCGTCTGGAGAATTATGAGTGCCATCCAGCGATTAAGGCGCCGATTGCGGTATAAGTTGATTGTGTCTGCCGACTGAAATGGCTATAATTTACTTTTTTCAGGAATTTTTCTTTTATACGTCACAAAATCAAAATCGTAATTATTTTCAGCGTCTGCTGGGTGATGTGTGCGACTTACTTCCTCCCACGCGTCCATATCTATCTCTGGGAAAAAAGTGTCAGCGTCGGGAAACTCGGCATTAATCTCTGTGGCGTAAATAGTGTCAATTTCTGGAATATCTAGCGCGTCTTTATAAACCCGTGAGCCGCCAATGATAAAAGTCGGATATCGCGACAAAGCCAGGGCGCTTCGTAAATTCATAGCCGTAAGAACTTTTTTTACGCCAGTTGGCTTGGATGAAATGACAATATTTTCTCTGTCTGGGAGTGGTCGCGAGCCAATTGACTCAAACGTTTTTCTACCCATGATGACATTGCTGTTTCTCGTCAAACGCTTAAAATTCGCCAAATCGACTGGTAAACTTCGCCCCCACGGCATATCGCCATTTTGTCCGATGGCGCGGTTTTTATCGTAAGCTACAATAATGGCTTTTTCCATAATTTCAGTTTAACATGCTGTAAAATTTACTAAAAGCTTGATAGGAATGCATAAACTTGCCATAATAAGATTTGGTAGAAAAATCACGCAATGGGAGGTGTTTAGTGAGCGTGTACTCAAATAAAGATATATTAGCGGCGATTGAAGATGGGACGATTGTCTGTACGCCGTTCAACCCAAAAAACGTATCGGAAGCCAGCTTAGATTTTACGCTAGGCTTTAATTTTTATAAGCAGGAATATGACGATATTTCGCGAGTTTATAATCCGTTTGACGAGTCTGATGTCAATCGATACTTCAAGGGTCCACTTAAGGCGATTCCGCACGCCGAATGGTGTGAGCGGCACGGTTTTCGGGAATTTAAGAATATTCCGCCAGATCATCCGATTATCGTTTTGAAGCCTGGTGAGCGAATTTTGGCGCATACGCACGAATTTGTTGGAATTCGGACGCATGGCGGCGCGGCTGAGGTGAAAAGTCGTAGCTCTTGGGGGCGAAATGGCGTGGCGGTGTGTTTTGATGCTGGCTGGGTTGATCCGGGATATATCAATCGGATTACGCTTGAGATTTACAATTTGAATAAGCATGAGAGCGTAGTTCTGCCTGTCGGTGAGAGAATTGGGCAATTGATTTTTCATCACACTGGTCAGGTTGACGGCGGATATGCTAGTGGGCGCGGCGGAATGAGCGGCAAATATCAGCACACTGACGATTTGGATGAATTGATAAAAACTTGGCGTCCAGAAATGATGTTGCCGCGGGCGTTTAAGGATAATCGGCATAAACCGATGGAAATCGCGGGGCTTGGCGAGGGGATTTTGTGATGATGGAAGGTTCAATGTTTCGCTCACGAACGAAAGAGAAAGAATATATCGATCACAGGAAAAAGCACAAGTCTGACGGCTGCGATTTTTGTCAATTGGTAAAACATCACACAGATCAGGTAGTTGACGAAACGGCGCATTGTCTGATTATTAAGAACAGGTTTGGCTATAATTTTTGGGATGGCTGCGGCGTGGACGATCATTTGATGGTGATACCGAAACGGCACGTGGATTCATTGGCGAATTTGAGCGATGAGGAAAAAATTGACTATATGAATCAGATTGCGAAATTTGAGAGTGACGGCTATTCGATTTACGCCCGAGCGCAAGGAAGTAAAACCAGGTCAATGGCACACCAACATACGCATTTTATAAAAGTTGACGGCAAGGCGAAAAAAATGATGATTTATCTGAATAAGCCGCATACTGTGATTACGAGGTGATGATGAGCGACGCGGGAAAATATATAGTTATCGAGGGCAATGACGGGACGGGCAAGTCGACGCAGGTCGCGAAATTGGCGGAATATTTTCGGTCAATCGGGCGAACGGTTTGCGTGATTGAAGAGCCGGGAAGCGATGATCCGGAAAAATCAACTCCGATAGCAAATGAACTTCGAAAAGTGATTAAAAATGGTGATCTGGCGCGCTCTGCGGCGGTGAATGTGGCGCTATTTTCTGCAGCTCGGCGTGAATTATGGCGGGAAAAAATTCAACCTGCGTTGGAGCGTGGGGAAATTGTTTTGAGTGCGAGGAATTATATTTCAACGCTGGTTTATCAGGGGCGAGGCGAAGGTTATGACGAGTCGGAAATTCTGCGATTGACAGAATTGTTCACCGATGAAAAATATTTGAAGCCAGATGTTATGGTTATTTTGAGTTTGAGTCGCGATAAGCGGGAAGAGCGAATTTCTATGCGCGGCGAGCTGAAAAATCCCGACACTTTTGAGTCGCGCGGGCAAGATTTTCAGAAAAAAGTCGACGATGGATATTTGGAAATTGCCGAGGCGTACGGAATTCCGGTAATCTCTGCTGACGGGACGATTGACGAAGTTCACGATATGTTGATTGATAATATTGAAAAACACTAGTAAAACCCCTTGATTTTATTGACGTTTTTCGTCATAATGAGTAGTTATAGAAGTAGTGTATTCATGGCGGGTGAAAATTGCGAGTGGCAAATCGTGATTTTGGGCTATGAATTAGAGATCTTCACGGCCGTCTATTAACCACTAATTAAAGCGAGGAGTGTTTACGCCTGTGGCAAAAAAACCAACCACAAGTAGCGAGCGCGTCTATTTCACCTCTGGTGATAATGCCCTGCCGCTACCAAACTTAATCGCTCACCAAAAAGATTCTTGGCGCTGGTTCGTCGAAGAAGGTTTGAGTGAGATATTTTCAGAAATTAATCCAATTGACGACTACACTGGTCAGAAGTTGTCGTTAAAGTTCGGCAAATACTATTTTGGCGAGCCAAAAAATACTGACCAATTTGCCAAAGAAAACAACTTGACATTTGAAGCTCCATTGCACGCAACGGTTGAATTGACAAACAAGACAACCGGCGTAGTTGAAGAGCAGGAAATTTACCTCGGTGAATATCCATGGATGACCGAGCGCGGTACGTTCATTATCAACGGTACGGAGCGCGTGGTTGTTAGCCAGTTGATTCGCTCTGCTGGTGTTTTCTTTACCGCTGAAACAGTAGCGGGACGTAATTACTACGGCGCAAAAATCATTCCAGGACGTGGAGCTTGGATGGAATTTGAGACGGCTTCTAACGGCGCGATTTACGTAAAAATTGACCGCCGCCGCAAGATGCCAGCAACGACTTTGTTGCGCGCTTTGGGCTATCCAAAGACTAGCGAAATTAAGGAATTGTTCGCTGATATTGATACTGGCGACGTAAAATACATTGACGAAACTTTGGACAAGGATACTTCTCGTGGTGCGAACGAGGCGTTGATTGAGGTTTATCGTCGATTGCGTCCAGGCGATTTGGCGACAGTTGATAACGCTCGTCAGATGATTGAGCGAATGTTCTTTGACTTCAAGCGGTTCGATTATTCGCGGGTTGGTCGTTATAAATTGAACCAACGCTTGGGTCTGGATGTTGCAAATACAGCAGAAAATCGTACATTGCAGATGAGCGATTTGGTGGCGATTTTGCGTGAAGTTATTCGCTTGAACAATACACAAGAGCCAGCTGACGACATTGACGCATTGAGTAACCGCCGAGTTCGCTTGGTTGGTGAATTGATTGCCCGACAATTCCGCGTTGGTATGCTTCGAATGCAGCGCAACGCGATGGATCGCATGAGTGTGGCTGATTTGGAAAGTGTTAGCCCAAGTCAATTGATTAATGCTCGTCCAATTGTTGCGGCTGTTCGTGAATTCTTTACTTCAAGCCAGTTGTCGCAGCTGCTTGACGAAGTTAACCCATTGTCAGAATTGAGCCACAAGCGACGTTTGAGCTCGACTGGCCCTGGCGGTTTGACTCGTGAGCGCGCTGGATTTGAGGTTCGCGACGCCCACCCAACTCACTATGGTCGTATCTGTTCAGTGGAAACGCCAGAAGGTGCGAATATCGGTTTGGTACTGAACTTGGCGGCTTACGCACGTGTTAATGAATATGGATTTATTGAAACTCCATATCTTCGCGTGAAAGACGGCAAAGTTACTGATGAACTTGTTTACTTGGATGCTTCACAGGAAATTGGTGAGGTTATCGCTGATGCTGGTGAAGCTCTTAACGAAGATGGAACTTTCCGCGACGAGCGCGTTAATGCTCGAAGTAACATGCAGCCATCACAAGTTGATGCTAGCCAAGTTACATTCATGGATGCAGCTCACCGCCAGATTCTAGGTTCGACTGCGGCACTTGTTCCGTTTATTGAAAAGACTCGTGTCGACCGTGCCTTGACTGGTTCAAACATGCAACGTCAGGCTGTTCCTCTATTGTGTCCAGAATCCGCAACTGTTGGTACTGGAATTGAGGAGGCTGTGGCTGAGAATAGCGGTCACTTGATTCAAGCTAGCGCCGACGGCGAAGTCGTTCGCGCTGATGCCGACGAAGTTCACGTTAAATATGCTGACGGCGTAAAGATTTACACATTGAAGCACTTCGTGAAGAACAATGACGATCGTTGTTACAACCAAAAAGTTCGCGTCGAGCGTGGCGACAAGGTAAAGAAGGGTGACATTTTAATTGAAGGTGCCTCAATTGCCGGCGGTGAAATTGCCCTAGGTAAAAACCTTCTGGTTGCCTTCATGCCATGGGGTGGCTACAACATGGAAGACGCGATTATTATGAGCCGTCGCTTGGTTGAAGATGATCGATTGACAAGCATTAACATTAAAGATTACACCGTTGAGGTTCGTGAGACGAAGCTTGGTCCAGAGATTGTGACGCGCGATATTCCAAACGTTTCCGAGGAAAGTTTGCGTCACTTGGACGAGAACGGAATTGTTCAAATTGGTTCCGAGGTTAAGGCTGGCGATGTTTTGGTTGGTAAGATTACACCAAAGGGCGAGCAGGAATTGAGCTCTGAGGAGCGTTTACTTCGTGCAATATTCGGTGAAAAAGCTAAGGATGTTCGCGACACATCACAGCGAATGAACAACGCGGGCGGCGGTAAAGTTGTTGGCGTTAAGATCTTTAGTCGTGAAAATGGTCACGAATTGAAGGCTGGCGTTTTGATGCAAATTCAGATCTTTGTTGCGCAATTACGAAAGATTGGCGTTGGTGACAAGATGGCTGGACGCTTCGGTAACAAGGGTGTTGTGGCGAAAGTTCTTCCCGTTGAAGATATGCCATTCCTAGAGGACGGTACGCCGGTTGACGTGGTTTTGAACCCACTTGGTGTGCCAAGCCGTATGAACCTTGGTCAGATTTTTGAAACTCACCTTGGTATGGCGGCACGAGCATTGGGCTACCGTGTGGCAACTCCGTCATTTAACGGTGTTCCGAGCGAGAAGATTTCTGATGAGCTAGAAAAAGCTGGTTTGGCGCGTGACGGCAAGAGCCAATTGTTTGACGGTCGCACCGGTGAACCATTTGAGGAGCGAACAACAGTTGGTGTGATGCATATGATTAAGTTGCACCACATGGTTTCTGACAAGATCCACGCTCGTTCAACTGGTCCATACACGATGGTTACTCAGCAGCCGCTTGGTGGTAAAGCACAAAACGGTGGTCAGCGCTTCGGTGAAATGGAGGTTTGGGCATTGGAAGCTTACGGTGCTGCTGCAACCTTGCAGGAAATGTTGACAATTAAGTCCGACGACGTTTACGGTCGCGCAAAGGCTTACGAGTCAATCATTAAGGATGAGCCGATTGTTGGTCCAAAACTTCCAGAATCCTTCAACGTGTTGGTTAAGGAACTTCAAGGTTTGGGTCTTCGAGTTGACTTGGTTGATGACGAAGCAACAGTTGACGCCGAACACGTTATTGCCTCAAGTGGCCCAGAAGACAAAACCGTTGCCGCTGACGATAAGGAAGAAGAAACATACTTGGACGAATCAGATGACATCGGTGAAATTGACGATGGCATGAGCGTGCAAGATATTGATGAAGTAGAAGAAATAAAGGAGGACGCGTAAGATGGCAAATTCTGCATTTAACGCAACGGGCATCAGCGATTTTGACGCGGTTCGTTTGGCGGTAGCTAGCCCAGAAGACATTCTGAAATGGAGCTACGGCGAAGTTTTGAAGCCAGAAACAATTAACTATCGCACACAAAAGCCAGAACGCGACGGATTGTTCTGTGAGCGAATCTTTGGTCCAGTTAAGGACATCAATCCACACGACTCAAAGCTTAAGGGTGTTCGATCACGCGAAGCTGCCGTCGATAAGAATGGTGAATTGGTCACTAAGTCAATCGTTCGTCGTGAGCGAATGGGTCACATTCAATTGGCAGTTCCAGTTGCGCACATTTGGTTTATGCGCGGCACTCCAAGCGCAATGAGCCAGCTGCTTGGCATGACCGTTCGTAATATTGAGAAAATCGTTTACTTTGCAACTTACGTCATCTTAAACGTTGACGAAGCAACTCGCGATCAATATTTGGCAGATTTGGAAGCGGAAACTGATTTGGCTCGTAAGGCTATCAAAATCCGTTACGAAAAAATGGCTGAAGAAGATGGCGCTGATGTTAAGCAATTGGCGAAAGAGCAGAGCCGTGAAGTTGAGGAATTGGAAGAATCTTACGTTGGTAAGAAATCTCAATTGGAGAGCTTAAACAGGGGCGCTTTGATTTCAGAGAGCGAATATCGCAACTTGCCAGAAGAATATGACGAATTGATCGAAGTTGGCATGGGTGCTAGCGCGGTCAAGGAACTTTTGGACAAGATTGAGTTGCCAAAGCTTATTGCTGAATTGACAGAGGAAGCTGAAACTGCAAAAGGTCAGCGACAGAAGAAGTTGCTAAAGCGCTTGAAGATGTTGGAGAGTATGGAATCTGCTGGTATTAAGCCGTCAAGCCTATGTATGACCGTTCTGCCAGTTATTCCTCCGGATCTTCGTCCAATGGTGGCGTTGTCTGGTGGCCGATTTGCGACATCTGACTTGAACGATTTGTATCGCCGAATTATCAACCGAAACAACCGCCTAAAGAAGTTGATTGAGCTTAACGCGCCAGAAGTTATTCAGCGCAATGAAAAGCGTATGCTCCAGGAAGCTGTTGACGCTTTGATTGACAATTCAGCATCACGCGGTCGTGCAGTTAGCTCGACTGGTGGTCGCCGCAGCTTGAAGAGCTTGAGCGATATGCTAAAGGGTAAGCAAGGTCGCTTCCGTCAGAACCTTCTTGGTAAGCGTGTTGACTATTCTGGCCGCTCGGTTATCGTGGTTGGTCCAAAATTGAAGATTAACCAATGCGGTTTGCCAAAGCAAATGGCGCTGGAATTGTTCAAGCCGTTCGTGATTAGCTGGTTGATTAAGAACGAATTTGCGCACAATATTCGCTCGGCTTCACGTCTAATCGAAGCTGGTGAAGCAGTAGTTTGGGACGCGCTGGATTCGGCAATTGAAGGTAAGTACGTGCTACTTAACCGCGCACCAAGCTTGCACCGTTTGTCAATTCAAGCCTTCCAGCCAGTTTTGGTTGAGGGGAAGGCTATTCAGTTGCACCCGCTAGTTTGTGCCGGATTTAACGCCGACTTCGACGGTGACCAGATGGCTGTTCACTTGCCGCTATCAAAAGAGGCTCAGGCTGAAGCTCGTGAATTGATGAGCGCAACTGCTAACTTGTTGAAGCCTGCCGATGGTGCGCCAGTGCTGCACATTTCGCAGGATATCGTGCTTGGTAACTATTACTTGACTTACGACAAGCCACAAGCTCAGACCGACAAGGTCAAAACTTACAGTTCTGTTTACGAAGCAGAAATGGCTTACGACAATGGCGTAATTCACTTGCAAACCCCAATTCGTATCTTTGCGAAAGGTAAAATGCGTGAAACAACTTTGGGTCGCGTCTTCTTCAATGAGATTCTGCCTGAAGATTTCCCATACGATAATAACGTTCAGACTAAGAAGCAACTTAAGAAGGTGTTGGCGCAAATCTTTAACAAGTACGGCGCCGAGGAAACTGCTAAGATTGCAGACCGCATGAAGGGTCAAGCTTTCCGCTTTGCTACGGTTGCGGCTGTGTCGACTGGTATGACCGACTATGTCCACTTCGAGGAAATCCCTCAATTTGTGGCTGAAGGTGATGCTAAGGCGGCTTTGATTTCTGAGCAATTCGACCAAGGTTTGATTACTGAGGAAGAGCGATACAACTTGACGGTTAGCGCATGGCGAAACGTTGACAATAAGATTACGGCGTTCTTGAAAGACCAATTGGCACACATGGACACCAGTATTTCTATGATGGTCAACTCTGGTGCTCGTGGTGATATTTCCAACGTGAAGTTGGCGAGCGCGATGATTGGTGTTCAGATGGACGCAACCAACCATGAGATTGAGCTTCCAATCCGCAGCTCTTACACGGGCGGTTTGTCTAGCCTTGAAGCCTTTATCGCAACTCGTGGTGCACGTAAGGGTCTTATTGACACGGCTCTTAAGACTGCCGACTCGGGTTACTTGACTCGTCGTTTGGTAGACGTTGCACAAGACGTCTTTACTGTTGAAGACACTGATGGCGACGATGAAGGTTACGCAATTTACCGATCAGAAACTGAAGAGACGATGATTGACTTCTCAAACCGTTTGGCTGGTCGTTACGCTGCTGAAACAATTCCAGGTCACGTCAATAAGAACGAATTGATCACGCGTGAAATCGCAGATTCAATTGACGACGACGAAAGTATTGAAAGCGTTAAGATTCAATCTGTATTATCAACAAACAACCTTAACGGTATTCCGCAGCGAAGTTACGGTATTGATATGTCGACTGGTAAATTGGTTGGCAATCATCAGCCAGTCGGTGTTATCGCCGCTCAGTCAGTTGGTGAGCCGGGTACTCAGTTGACGCTTCGTACCTTCCACAACTCTGGTGTTGCTGGTGGTGACATTACCCAGGGTCTTCCTCGTGTTGAAGAATTGTTTGAAGCACGTACACCAAAGGGTCAAGCATTCATTACGGAAGTTGCTGGTTTGGTTGACGTTTGGGAAGATGGCAAGAAGTACATCGTTCAAATTACACCAGAATCTGGCAAGGTTGAGCGATTGCCATTGGAGGGCCGAACTGTTGTAGTTAAGGCTGGCTCAAGCGTTAAGGCTGGCGATGTCTTAGCGACTGGCGAGAGTGACACTCGACCTTTGATCGCGCCATTTGACGGTGTGATTGAGTCGGCTGAGGATACTTTGGTGATCGCTGCAGAGGCTGCTTCGCCAACTCGTTATGAAATCCCAGGCAATATGCAGCTGGTCGTTAAGGCAAACGATGTTGTTGAAGCTGGTGATCGATTGACGGCTGGATCATTGAACTTGCACGATTTGATGCGACTTAAGGGTGTTGAGGCAACTCAGCGCTACATCATCAACGAAGTTCTGCGAATCTACGCCGCTCAGGGTCAGGACGTGGCTGACAAGCACTTGGAGATTATTGTTCGCCAAATGTTTAGTCGCGTGCAAATCGAAGATGCTGGTGATAGCGAATTTGTGACTGGCGATATCGTTTCTAAGGCCGCTGTGGTCAATGCAAATAAGCAATTGGCTGCTGAAGGCAAGAACTTGATTAGCTACACACAATTGCTACTCGGTATCACAAAGGTGTCAATCTGGAGTGATTCATGGCTATCAGCCGCATCCTTCCAAGACACTACTCGTGTGCTGATCAACGCCGCTGTATCTGGTCGAGCTGACCACTTGCACGGTTTGAAGGAAAACGTCATCATCGGCCGCAAGATTCCAGTAGGAACTGGCGCTGTCGAAGAAGATGAAGAATTCGAAACACCGAGCGAAGACGAATTCGTCGAAGAAGAAGTTGCCGCTTAATAAGTAGGCTTCGTAACTACAGAAACCGCCTCAATTCCGGGGCGGTTTTCTATTGATTATTTACAAGAACAGTTGTATAATACGCACACACTAAATGAAGGTGAAATGTTCAGCTTGATTGTTAAGAAATGGAGATTCGATTGTGAGCGAATTATTTATAGCCAAGACTATGCCTGAAAAGGATTGGAGCCAAGTGTCAAAGCCAAATGGCTGGGACGATGTTGCTTGCGGGCGAATCATAACAGATAACAATCTGGGCGTTTATGTAGCCGACGCTCGTCAAGGAAATGCTAACGGGAAAGCTACGATAATATTGCCTCAGTGGTCTGATGGCACGTTACATAATCCATTGTCTCAGGAGCGGGCAAAAGCCACCGCAGCTATAGAGGGCGGTGTGGTGCTGTATGTAGATAACCCAGGTGTTGAACCTGGTTTACCGAAGATGCCTGGGTATATTAAGCAAGCACTTCTGTCGGGGGATTTTAAGCCTGGCGCCATAAAACAGTGGGGTGCTATTGCTCAAGGGTTGGACTATGTCGGTCTGGACTTTGACTCAATTAGTCGAGTTGTGGGGGCGTCGCTTGGAGCTCACGTTGCGTCGGCTATTGTGTGTACCGCACCGGAAGAAGTTCATCTGGAGCGGATGGACTTATGGGAAACGGCTGGTCTTGGAGAAGAGAATAATTTTTTACAGTTTGCCGCCAATTTTA
>UNSM01000014.1 GCA_900555425.1 Candidatus Saccharimonadota bacterium
AGCTAGTGAAAGAATATTTGAATTTTTAGATGCAGAAGAAGAAATACTAGTAGAAAAAGAAGAAAAAATGAACAATTCATTAGGACTTGTAGAATTTAATAATATAAGTTTTTCTTATGATTTGTTTTATAGAAAATTTTGATGAGTAGATATGACTATGTCAGTGTACAGGCGGACGTGTCATTTTGATTGAACGTAAACGTCATGTAACGCTGCTAGGAAAGGAAGTTAAGTATGTTTTCTAAGTTATTTGATAGTTTTTTAGTTCACTATTTAGAACGTTTTAATGATCACTGCTTTAGTGTAAAAGTGGGTGACAATGAATATACCATTGGCGAAGGTACACCTGAGTTTACCATTCGTGTAAACCGCGATATCCCTAAGAAAGATTTGCTCGTTTCTGGTGAACTTGCACTTGGCGAAGCGTATATGCGTAAGGATATTGAAATAGAAGGCGATTTATTCAAAGCTCTTTGTGTTGTACTAGGTCATGTTAATAAGGATTCTATCAATAAAAAGGTACTTAGTTCTCTCTTTAATGTAGGTCTTAAAAAGAAAGATCAAAAACAACAAGTGTCTTCTCACTACGACCTTGGCAATGATTTTTATAGCTTATGGCTTGATAAGACGATGAGCTATTCTTGTGCGTACTTTAAACATGAAGATGATAGCTTAGAAGATGCACAATACCAAAAGGTTCATCATATTCTCGATAAATTATATTTAAAAGAAGGTATGACATTACTCGATATCGGTTGTGGTTGGGGATTCCTTTTAATTGAAGCAGCCCGTAAATATGGCGTTAAAGGCTATGGTTGTACATTGTCTGAAGAACAATGGAAGAAAGGCCAAGAACGGATTAAAGAATTCGGACTTGAAGGTCAAGTCGAAATCGAACTAATCGACTATCGTGATGTAGCGGCATCTGGTCGTACATTCGACCGTATCGTCAGCGTTGGTATGTTGGAACATGTAGGTCGTCCTAATTTCCCATTGTATATGGAGGATGCATCCACTATGTTAAATGATGGTGGTTTATTCTTGCTCCATTACATCAGTGATCCATCAGAAAAAGAATCTAGTGCATGGATTCGTAAATATATCTTCCCAGGTGGATGCTTACCGTCTCTTCGTGAAATTGTTTCTATTGCTTATGACTATGATTTTAATGTTATCGATGTTGAAAGCTTGCGCTTGCACTACTATAAAACATTGATGCATTGGTACAATAATTTCCAAGGTGTACGTGACCAAGTAGAAAAAGCTCGCGGTACTGAATTCGTTCGTATGTGGGACTTATACCTCTGTGGTTGTGCAGCAGGTTTCTATATTGGCAATATGGATTTGCATCAAATCCTTATGACAAAAGATGTTAACAATGAATTGCCATTAACACGTTGGTATTAATAGATAGATTTTAATACGAAAAAAGGACCGTCTTAAGGCGGTCCTTTTTTCGTGTCATCATACGCTATTGTTAAATGTAAAAAGAGGATAACCGAAGTTATCCTCTTAAGGTGCGTATAGAATTATAGAGAGTGAGCTCGCAATTCTTCAGCAGAATGTGTGGAAATCCAAGCTGGTGGAATATCGAATACTGTGTAGCAACCAGTACCACCGTGTTTAGCGAGACGGTAGATACCACGAGCGTATGCAACAAGTGCAGAGCCTGTGAATTCAGGGTTAGAATCAAGTTTTAAAGAGTATTCAACAACATGACGAGTGCCGTCAGTGCTTTCACCAGAACGAAGAACGAAGCCACCATGTGGAATACCCTTGTGGTCGCGATCAAGTTCTTCTTGGGAAATGAAGTTGACTACAGTTTCGTAACCTACGAAGTAGTTTTCCATAGTTTTGATTTCGTTTTCAATTTTAGCTTTGTCCGCATCAGGAGCAGCTACTACATAGCATTCACGAAGGTGACCTTTGTAGCCATCAACGTCTGGAGTTTCGCCGTTGCGGATAGCTTCAAGGTATTGTTCTTTAGGAACAGTGTATTGACGAGCATCAAGAACACCATCAATACGACGAATAGCATCGGAGTGACCTTGGGAAACGCCACGGCCCCAGAATGTATAAGATTTACCTTGAGGCAAGATGCTTTCAGCATATACACGTTGTAAAGAGAACATGCCTGGGTCCCAACCGCAAGAAATCAATGTAGCAGTTTTAGCTTCTTTAGCTACTTTGTCTACATTAGCAAAATGCTCAGGAATACGTGCATGTGTATCGAAGGAATCGATACAGTTGAAGTATTTAGTTACCATTGGTGTTTGTTCGATAAGGTCTGTTGCAGAACCGCCACAAAGAACCATTACATCGATTTTACCTTTGAAATTAGGAATATCTTCCATAGAGTAAGTAGGTACACCAGACACAGTTTCAATACCTTGACGGCGAGAGAATACGCCTACGAGCTCCATATCAGGTTGTAATTGAACGGATGCTTCTACGCCACGAGCCAAATTGCCGTAGCCAACGATACCAATACGAATTTTGCTCATATTAGCCTCCTATATAAATCGAGAAATTTAATTATTAACATTCTTATTATAGCACAAAACTAAGGTATTTGATATTTTTCTATAGAATTAATTGCCATGGACTGGAGAAGCACTTAATACATAGAGGGGACATCGATTTTGGTACAACTATATCGATACATTGCGTTTTGTAATAAAGGTCAAACTAAAAATCATATGAGTAAAAATTGACACGTATACCTCCGATATAGATACAATTGAACTAGCTTTATTTATAGTTTGAGTGTTATAGGAGGTAAGAGATGATAAGAAAGGTAAACGCTGCTGTTATTGCTGCATTAATTCTAACAGGAGCTAGTGCTTTTACTTTGACTTCAGCTACAACGGTGGAAAGTCATACAGAGGGTAAGTCTATTGGTCTTAATTTGTGGGGGGAACAAAGGCATTATACAGATGATTTGATTGTTAATGTATCTGGGCTTGGTGTAAATGGTACAAAATACCATAACAATGTGACTGGGATTTATGCACTTGATGGTACACAAGTAGCTATCGACAAGAATGTAACCGTGAAAATTACGAATCCAGCGCCGGCGGAAAGCGGAGAGAAACGCAGACCTGATTTGGCACATTATTACATGAGTGGTATCTATGCTGGTTATGGTGGTTTAACCAGTGATGGTGACAATGATGATACGCGTGTAACTGTAAAAGGCAATGCAAATATCGATGTAGTCGGTGTTGGCTTGCAAGCTAATAAAGACGGTTATATCCGTGTGCTGGGTGGGGCCGATATAAAAACATATCCACTTGATACATCTGATACGTATTCTGCTTTATCTGAAGAAGGATTTGTCTATGTAAATACTGGTATGGATGGCTTAGAAGCAGGCACTAATGATGTGAAAATGTATGGTAATGTAGGGTTTTTAGATAAAAATTATGGTATAGAGAAAAATCCTCATAACCATGGTTCTGAAATTTCATTAGGCTTAACGACACCCAATTCTAAATTAGTAGGTGGTGTGCTTAACGAATTTGATGAAAGCAATAATAATCCGTACCATGGTGGTTTGCGATTATATTTACAAAATGGTGCTACTTGGCGCAATGAATGGTTAGGTGCTGAGCGCGTATATCCTACGCAAGGTCGCCCAGATAATGCAAACTATTTATATACTGGTAGCCGTGTAGAACATTTCATAGGTGGTAAAGATGCAGCTAGCAAAGGTATTATCCAAGCTGTAGACGCTCGTCCTATTACAATTAATAACTATGCTGGTCATACAGCTATCGATTACGAAAAGGGTGCTCCTGCATCTGCACAAGGTAAAGGCCAAGTAGTTATCAATCATGCTGAAAAAGGCTCATCTGTAACTATGCACAGTTCTGCAGAGGCCCTTAAAGGTTATGCAAATATTAATAATCCTAGAGGTACATTGCACCAATTAGCAAATAAGTTAACATACACTAACTTTAATAAAGGGGAACGTAATTTAGGTGTAAATGTACAGGTTGATGGTGGCCTTATTAGTCCTACATACTCTACTAATCTAGGTACAGAAAGCTTCGCTATCGATGGAAAAGCTAGCATTACGGATCAAGCTGTGATAACAACTCGTGAAAGTGAACTTGTATCTGGCGCTAAGAGTGCACTGGCTGCCTCTATGATGCAAATGAAAGCAGATACAAATGATTTACAACGCCGCCTCGGTGATGTGCGTCTTAATTCTGATAAACATGGTGTATGGGGTAAATACATTGGTGGTAAGTCTAAAATTACAGATGATGCCTATGTAAATCAAACGTACAACATGGCGCAAGTCGGTTATGATACATTGCGTGGTGACTGGACTGTTGGTGGAGCTTTACTATACGGTACAAGCAATAACGATTACGCTTTCGGTTCTGGCTCTGGTAAGACGGCTGGCTTAGCTGTATACGGTGCTAAACAATTTAAGGATGGCCGTTATGTAGACGTAATTGGCAAAGTGAACCGTTTGAAAAATGATTTCACTGTACACAATACCTTAGGCACTACATTGAGTGGTGATTACCGTAATACAGGGGCGTCCTTAAGTGTTGAATACGGTAAACGTATTAAAAAGAATAATGGCTTCTATATCGATCCTAATGCGGAATTGACGTTCAGCCGTTTGTCTGGTGAAAGCTTTGATGCACGTACCAATACAGGCAGCACAGTACATATTGATTCTGATGCAGTAAATTCTGTTATTGGTCGCATTGGCGTAGGGATTGGCAAGGAAAGTAAAAACAGTAATGTATTCCTTAAAGCTGCGTTAGCTCATGAGTTCTCAGGTAAAATGAATGCTACGTACAGTATGACTGGTGAGCCAACTACAGGTAGCGAAGTGAACCTAAAAGATACATGGCTTGACCTTGAACTCGGTGGTTCTTGGAGCGTACGTCCTAATACATATATTTATGGTACTTTCACTAAAAACTTTGGTGCTACTGTAGATAACTCTTATCGTATTGACGCTGGTATTCGCCATAACTTTTAATAGATAGATGATAGTACTTATAATAAGGTTTTAGCAATTTGGGCTACTATTAACATATCTACTATTAAATTATAAAAATTAAATAATCATATATATTAAGGCATAGAAAAGACCGATTACTTTCCTATTATAGGATTGTAATCGGTCTTTTAGTTTTATAGGTATTAGAATTGTAACGTTTTGATTCTTTCAACAGCGCGAATAGTATTTTCACGGCTACCAAAAGCTGTTAAACGTAGGTAACCTTCGCCATGAGGGCCAAAGCCAGAGCCTGGGGTAGATACGATTTGAACCTGTTCGAGTAAGATATCGAATAATTCCCAGCTAGTCATGTTGCCTGGTGTTTTGAGCCAAATGTATGGAGCATCTACGCCACCATATACAGTAAGGCCGATAGATTCTAGACCTTCTTTGATGATGCGGGCATTTTCTTTGTAGTAAGCAATGTTGGCTTGTGTTTGTTCACGGCCTTCTTTAGTGTACACTGCTTCAGCACCGCGTTGGATGATATAAGGAACACCGTTGAATTTTGTGCATTGGCGGCGGTTCCACATAGGATTAAGGGCTTGGCGTTCACCAGATTTAGTTTTTGCAGTTACTTCCTTAGGCTTACCCGGTGTCTGCATAACTCCAATCCCAAACTCCTCGCCAACTAGCGCCAGCATACGCTCTGACTCCCCCGAATTATATAGCTCAAAAGATTCGGTTTTATCGGGATTTTCTAATATCACCCCTAACTCTTTTGCTATTGCCAATTCCTTAGAGCGACGAAAAGCTTCTCCCGCTAAATATCTCAAGCCATTATCCCTACTCTTATCATATACATAAGAACCATTTTCCATAGCACATACTCCTCCTAAATTAGCGTATCTCATCTATAATTATGCGCTACTTTTTACAGATACGTCAATACGTCCGCACACCTTTTTGGTAAATATTGCAATGCCTGCGGTTTTCTGTTAAAATACCAAAGTTATGAAAAGCAGTATTCACCCACAGAACTATCGCCCTGTCGTATTTAGCGACGAACAAGCGGGCTTCGCGTTCTTGACTCAGTCAACAGCGCAAACAACCGAAACTATCAAATGGGAAGACGGCAACGAATATCCATTGGTTAAGGTTCACATTTCATCAGCTTCACACCCATTCTTTACTGGTGAAGAAAAGATTATCGACACCGAAGGTCGTGTTGATCGCTTTAAGGCTCGTCAAGCAGCCGCTGAAGCTCGCCGAGCAGCTTTGGCAAACAAAGCAAAGAAAGCCAACGCCAAAAAAGCAACTAAAACTGATTCTCCAAAATCAGACAAAAAGACTAAATAATCTGACGAATTAGTCCGACAGTTCAAAAACCGCTCAATCACTGGGCGGTTTTATTTTAAACTATTTCAATCTGACAACGCTTATCCCGCGACATAATATTTCACGGTCTCCCCGCATCTTTGCGGCGCATAAGCGGTGAGCGCCGTCCCCTTGTAGAGCCAAAAATACTCCGCCGTCAGAGTCTATGACAACATCTACGCTGCGTATTGGAGGACTAGTTTTTGGATCCATTTCTGCGTATTGCCTAATAATATCACGACTACTTTTTCCGCCTTTTGATTCCGACGCTCGCCCTTCTCGCCAATCTTTAATCATCGGTGCAGCCACAAATAATTCAACCGGCAACGGAATGTCAGATTCCGGAATCGCTCTCATGTCAGGCCACTCACCCTCATATATAGATATTTTCGTTTCACTAGCAATATTATCTTTAATTAATTCATTTAAATCGCGTAGTGGAACAGGCTTCGCTATTGGATGAGCGTCAATACTAAATAAACTATTCACAATCAAATCAACTCTCGGATCGTTTGCTGGTATATCATCTGGAAGATCTTCAATACATTGCACCAATTCAGGCGACTTTCCAACATCACAAAGCGCCAACTTATCAGCATTTTCATAAGCCAAATCATGCGGATCAACCTTACATTCTCTCATTATCACTATATAATACAATACTGGGAAACATTTGTCAATGTATGATATAATTTTATAGATATGGCGAAGATTTCTTTAGATATGGATTCTCTGAAAAATGAACGAGCTGAATTGAGCAATTTTTTAGCGCAACCTGATGCCTACAGCTCACCAGATTTTACAGTAAAAAACAAACGATTTTCAGAATTAGAAACGCTTATTTCCAAGGGTGAAAAGCGAGAAAATCTGGAAAAAAACTTAGTAGAAGCCAAAAAATTAGCCAACGAAGGCGGTGAATTGGCCGCTCTGGCGAAACTTGAAATTACTGAAACCGAAGCTCGATTGACCGAATTAGAAGAAGAATTATTCATCCTTCTCACCCCAAAAGACCCCAACGATGAGAAGAATATCATCATGGAAATCCGAGCTGGCGCTGGTGGCGACGAAGCCTCCCTGTTTGCGGCGGAACTGTATCGTATGTATTTACGTTGGTGCGAATCTAACGGCTATAAAGTAGAACTAATTAGCGAATCAGCCAATGATTCTGGCGGCTATAAAGAAGTTATTTTCATGATCAAGGGTGACGCGCCATACTCTAAATTGAAGTTCGAAGGTGGCGTACACCGAGTTCAGCGAGTTCCAGTCACTGAAAGCCAAGGTCGCGTCCACACTTCAACCGTAACGGTGGCGGTTTTGCCAGAAGCAGAAGAAGCTGATATCGAGATAAACCCGAACGATTTGCGTGTTGATATTTACCGCTCCAGCGGACACGGCGGACAGAGCGTAAATACCACAGACTCAGCGGTGCGAATCACCCACTTGCCGACTGGAATGATCGTTACAAACCAAGACGAAAAATCGCAAATTAAAAACCGCGAAAAAGCCATGAGCGTGCTTCGTTCGCGATTGTTACAGATGAAAATTGACGAGGAAAACGCCAAATTAAGTGCCGAGCGACGCTCGTTGGTCGGAACTGGCGACCGTTCAGAAAAAATCCGAACGTACAACTTCCCGCAAGACCGAATCACCGACCACCGCATTCACTACAGCCGCAGCAATATCCCCGCTGCAATGAACGGGGATATCGATGATTTGATTGAAAATCTACAGAGATATGAGCGCGAACTGAAAGCTCAGAATGCTAGTAATTAGTACAGCTTACACGGCTCAGCAGACTCCAATAGTTCTGCCAACTTACTTATTTCTTCCACACCGACCGGTTGACGGTTCAATCCCATTTGTTGCTCTAATTTATCATTCTCTATTTCATCGTTACACCTATCAACCATACGTATTATGATGATACCTTCGGGGCGCAGTACTCTCTTTAACTCTCTCGACCGCTCAGCAATATTGTCATCGTACCTCAAAACCTGATCATCTTCTATATAATAATGGTGCGTCTCTTTATCTCTCCCATCCGATTCCGTAATTGATATAAATCGTTTTTCATCTCCACTATCAAGCAGAGCGGATTCTACTTTGACCGATACACGAGATCCGTCTTCTTGAGGAATTTCTAAAAGAATACTCGATTCTACCCGATCTGTAAATACAGTATGGTCATAAGTTTTCGCATCTCCTGCAAAACTAAGCAACGTCGACTGAACCAGATCATCAAATTCTACTGCCGCCCGTATTTTTTCTTCAGTAGTCAGTTCAGGATTAAATCCTTCTGCAAACTCCATTTGTTTTGCGGCTTCACTACTGTGCGTATTATTTGGCAATTCCATTATATATTCATCTCTTTCGCTAATGATATGAAGCCTATAATACTCTCTATCTCTTGATTTATCAATACTTTTTACCATTTTTCTCAGTTTTTGCAAGCGTTTTACTTTTTACATTCCATAGATATATGTTATAATTAGCAGCATGATCATCTCTGAATGGCTAAAAATTGCCACAAAATCCTTAAAAACGGCAAACATCCCGTCCGCCAGATTAGATGCCGAATTGATATTAGCCAACACTTTACGGAAAAATCGCACTTACCTGCACGCGCATCTAGACGAAGAAATTGACCCCAGAAGATTTGATATCGCAAATGCCAGACTAGATCTGAGATTAGACCGCGTACCGATCGCTTATATTCTGGGCTATAAAGAATTTTACGGGCGTAGATTTACCGTATCTCCCTCTGTTTTAATTCCCCGCCCTGAATCCGAAGATCTAATTTCATTGTTCTTAGAACTGACCGCCAGTGAAATTGCCGAAAAAGTTTTAATTGACGTTGGCACAGGATCTGGCTGTCTGGGAATTACTGCCAAATTAGAGAGAAGCAACTTGTCAGTAATCTTATCCGATATCAGCAAACCAGCCTTAAATATTGCAGAAAAAAATGCGAACGCCTTAAATGCGGACGTCCATATTCAACAGCAATCATTACTTAATGGTCAACTTCGACCCGTTGATTATATATTTGCCAATTTGCCTTACGTTGACAAAAATTGGGATGTATCTCCAGAACTTCAATACGAACCAGATATTGCGCTTTTTGCCGAAGACGAAGGGCTGAAATTAATATTGCAATTGATCTCACAAATACCACGATGTCTCACTTCAGAAGGCTTACTATTTATCGAGGCGGACCCCCAGCAGCACAATAGAATAATTGACGAAGCCGTGAAAAATGGTTTCGTAAAAGAGAAAGTTCTCAATTACATCCTAGTCCTACGTTTTACTGGCGCTAAAGATTAAATTACTACAGAATTTAAGAACACTAGCATCACTAAGATAATTCCGATTGTAAGAATCACTGGAGCGGATATGTCTGAAAATCGAATAGCTTTGTGCTTGTTGTAAGATTGGTAAGCTTTACTGGCGACAAGTGAAAATAGCAATAAGATTATTGCAACCTGTGAAACGCCGCCAAATAATGACTTTCCATAGCTATAAGTCCAATAATACGACAGCCAACCCAGCTCAGCAAAGACGAGTCCCCAGATTGCCGAAAGTAAAACCGTTTGTTCTTCGTCATAGCTGTGTAAGAAATGACGCGCAGAACTATAACCGATCAAGAACATCAGAATAACAACCACAGAAACTGGCCACTCGTATGACACCACCATAAGCGCAGTTACACCGACGAAAATAGAGATCAACGACTGCATAGCAACCTGCCAGCGCTTAGACATCGGCTTAATCACGACTAGCCAAATCGCATATAATACAGCCAAAGCTACGCGGAAATAAAACACCGACGTAGGTAGATACATCAAACCAACAACGCCAATTCCGACCGTTAAGTCAACCAAGTTAGCCTGAATGTTTGCCCACCAAAAACGCGGACGAACGGCAATTATGCGCCACTTGCTCAGCACAACAAGTGCTAACGCTGGAAATGGGGTCTGAAACGCTTGAGCAATAACAAGCAATGCCGCCGCCAAGCCAATATTTAAGACATAGTAAACCAATTCGCTCCAAAACGTTCTTCGTTTAACAGTTTTCAGTAACTCCATAACTTACTCTATTATACCAAATTATGAGCCAGTTCCCACAACAACGATAAATTGCGCGTCAACATTCAAATTATACTTCGAGGAATCTGATGAAACCGAGCCGTACAACTCCTTAAATTTATCTTTTGTGGCAGTTTTTTCTTTACCAGCTGGCAATTGATAAACTTGAGTCTTCCCTAGCTTTTCATTACCTGGAGAATTGCCGACATGAACAACTTTCATTCCTAATTCTGTCAATTTGTCCGCTTCTTTCTGCGCTGCACCAGCCACGCCGGAACCATTCAAGACAGCAACTGTGGCTTTTTCCTTAGATAACGGCGTTGCGTAAATCTCAGACTTTATATAAGCGCGAATGTCGTCATAATCATACAATCCCGCAGCTGGCTGGACTATGCTTGCGCCACCCGCCGTGCCAGTAGTCATAAGTACGTTGCTTTCCTCCACAAAACTCAATCTGTGAATATCAGATTCTTTTATCTCTGAGCCAAGGTTCATAATTGTGCGGATTTCTTTCGTGTCAATGTTTGTGCGCAAATTTTTGCCCATGGCATCCATCAGAGACGTCACCTTACCAAAGTCAGTTAGCGTTCCCGTGGAAGTAGCTTTGTTTTTCAGCGCCATAAGCACCAATTGCTGGTTTTTCTCTCGGTCAAAGTTGGATTGTTCCAATCCGTAAGTTGGCGCTACCAAACCACGCGCTCGAGAGAACCACATCGCCTTTTCGCCGTCCATTTCGTGCTTGCCGTTAGTTAATTGCATATAGTGACCCGTTGGACATCGTTCGCGACGTTGCTGATAATTCAACTCCTTCGCTCGACACATCCAGTCCATACTTGGATCAAGGATTCCCCGCGGATCACGACTCTGTACGTCAACAGTAACTCCGCCGACCGCATTGACAGCATCACGAATCACCGCAGTATTAATATGCGCCACGTATTGAATATCCATACCGAATATATCGCCGATGAATTTCTTAGTCTTATCCATTCGTTCAGCTTCTGCCTGTGCGCTATCTCCGTTATTCACGCAACCAAAATATTCATTGATTTTACCAGCGTAGCCAGAGTTACACGCCATGCCAAATTTTACATACAAGTCACGTGGAATGCTGAACATATACGCATCCTTCTTTGTCTGATTGACGCTAAGAATCATCATTGAGTCAGTCAATGTCGCACCTGGATGGTCTGGATCGTCATCTGTTGTACCTAAAATCAGCACATTACTTCGGCCATAAGCATCCTCTTTCAGTTTCTGCTGTGAAAATAGTCCTAAGATTCCGCCGTTATGGAACACCGAGTTCATCGTCTGCCATAATTTTAATAGCAGCCAGCCCGCCACAATTGCAATAATAATTCCGATAATCGCAAGAATAATCCTGGTAATTAACTTTTTCTTACGTTTCTGTTTACGCTCCTGCCGATGAGAAGGCTTGGTGTTTTCATCAATCGCCGCCAACGATTCGCTAATATTCTGCTTTAATTTATTAGCAGAAGTTGGTTGCTGAATATTTCTTGTCGCATTATTCGACACTTGCGGGTTATCTTCGTTACTACGATAATGCCCGAGCGTAGTCGTTTTTTTGCTAGTAATTTCCCCCAACGAAGTTCGCTGTGGTCGCTTGGCGACAAATCCGTCCATCGACTGTTTGCGTGGTTTCATATCTATTGATTATAACACACAAAACGCTTATAATTGAAACAATGGACGCTACTTTTATGGATCGTCATCCAAAATTACAAGATGGCCTGGGAATGGTCATTTTCGTTGTTGGCGTGGTGATTGGTACACTTTTATTGAACACTTTCGTATTTCAAACTTTCAATGTTGAAGGCGCCAGTATGGAAACAACAATGTACACCGGTGATCGCCTGATCGTCAATCGATTGCCCGTCACTGGTTCAAAATTGCAGAATAAAAATTATATTCCAAAGCGCGGACAAGTAATCGTGTTTAAGAATCCGAATTTTAACGCCTCGACAGGCAAAGATGAATATATTGTTAAGCGCGTAATTGCCTTTGCTGGTGAGCGAGTTACTGTGAAAAACGGCACCGTAACTGTTTACAATACAGAAAATCCCGACGGATTTAACCCTGACACCTCAGTCAATAAAAATGAGCCAGGACAGCCTACCTCTGGAGATGTCGATACGACCGTACCAGAAGGCACAATATTCGTTATGGGCGATCACCGCCAAGGAAGCTATTCTTGCGACTCTCGAAACTGCATGGGGCCGATCCCCCTTTATGACATCGTTGGGCCAGTTAGTCTACGAATATTCCCATTCAATAAAATTCGCTCGTTCTAATAAAAATTACTTTTCGAGCAATTCTCTTATTCGTTCAAATTCAAGATTGTCTTTAAACTTGATACTAATCTGACCGGCTCCACGACCGTTCGTGCGGATCTTTACCCCTGTTCCAAATCGCTTTGAAAGACTTTCAACGGCATCCGCGTGAGGCATATCCGCTGGGCGGCGTTTGTTCTCGATTGGACTAGCCTTCGCTTGCTTCCACAAAGTAACAACTTGCTCGATCCGTCGCGCTGACCACTCCTCGCGAATAGCTCGCTCCATAATATCTTCCGCGGCGTCATCAGGTAACCCGATTAGAGGCTTTGCCTGCCCTTCATTTAATCGCCCCTCAAACAACGCCTGCTGCACAGACTTCGGTAATTTCAACAACCTTAACGTATTACTGACCGCACTTATAGATTTACCACCCAGACGCTTGCCAATTTCCTCCAGCGTCATATTGAATTGGTCGCGTAATTTCTGATAAGCAGTCGCAGTTTCAAGCGCATTCAAATCATGTCGCTGCAAGTTTTCAATCAAAGAGACCTCTAGGCGATTTTGGTCGCTCATACTCCTGACGATACACGGCACCTCTGTTAAATTCGCCCTATTAGCCGCACGCCAACGTCGCTCACCCGCCACTATCAGATATTTATCACCCTTTGGCGTCACAACAATTGGTTGAACCACACCATGTTCACGCACCGATTCCGTCAACTCATTCAAAGCATTCTCATCAAAAAAACGGCGCGGCTGATCTGGATCTGGGACAACTTGATCAATAGCAATATCTCTCAAATGAGAAACTTTCACGTCCTGCTGTGCCGTCGGATCGAACGTTTCATCAATCAAATTGGTTGGAATCAATGACCCAAAACCTCTACCTAAACCTTTTTTCATCGTTCCACCCTCTCTATAATTTCTTTCGTTAGCGCCTTGTAAGCCCGAGAACCTTTTGAAAAACGATCATACGCTCCAACTGGCGCGCCATGACTAGGAGCTTCAGCCAAGCGAATATTTCGCGGAATGCTATTCTTAAAAATCTTATCTGGAAAATACTTTTTAACCTCAGCATGAACTTGCCCAGATAATGTAGTCCTGGAGTCCATCATCGTCAGTAAAACGCCCAATAATTCCAGAGGTGGATTAAGCCCCTTCTTTATCAATTTCATACTTTCCAAAAGCTGCCCCAATCCTTCCAATGCGTAAAATTCTGCCTGAACTGGAAGCAATACGTAATTAGCAGCAATCATACCGTTGACTGTCAACAAACTCAAGCTCGGTGGGCTATCAATAATAATATAATCGTAATCCGTCGCCTTCTGTAAAGCTTCTCGTAAGCGAACAAACCTTCCCTGCGCCTGCGCCAATTCCACTTCCGTATTCGCCAAATGAGGTGTAGCTGGAGCGATTGATAAGTTTTTATATTCCGTTGGCAATATGATATTCGATAGGTCAATTTGTCGCATAATCACCTCTGATATTGTTGCGCCCAAATTCTGTTTATCTATTCCAAGTCCACTGGTAGCATTACCCTGTGGATCAAAATCCACCAACAATGTTTTCTTGCCAGCTTTTGCCAAAAAATACGCCACGTTAATCGACGTCGTTGTTTTGCCGACGCCGCCTTTTTGATTTGTCACCGCAATGATTTTTGTCATTCGTTCCCCTTTTTACCTGCCTTAATTATAGCATGAGCAGAACATAAATAACAGACATCAAAAAACCGCTTCCTTTGCGAAAGCGGCTCTTTAGATTATTTGATTGACGTAATTTCAATCTTCGTGTACTTCTGGCGATGACCAGTTTCTTTGTGGACACGCTTCTTACTCTTGTAGCGGATAACGCGAAGCTTATCGCCCTTAACTTCCGCTTCTACGACCTTAGCTTTAACGCTAGACCCTTTTACAGTTGGCGTACCAACCTTGATTTTATCACCATCAATCACTAAAAGTGCGTCGAGAGTGAGTTCTTTTGTGCCTTCAGGGAGGAGATCCACCAAGAGGGACTCTTTTTCGCTGACAAGATATTGTTTGCCAGAGATTTTTACGACTGCTTTCATTTCGTTCCTTAATTATTATGAATTAACTTTAATAAATTCTATCAAAAACTAGCAATAAAATCAAGTACAGTTAGCAAGTAGCGTTTTTCGCCATAGCGTTATTCGCCTTCAGCCAACCGCTCGGTGAGCCGCATTCCATATATTCACCCTTAGCCTCACCAACGACAATC